>SUVY01000069.1 GCA_015061775.1 Lentisphaerota bacterium
TTAGGGAGTTTCCTTTGTCCGGTGTTCTCTGTTTTATGCAAGTGATTGATTGTGCGGGCGTAAAAGACAAAGAAAAACGGAACCAGGCTTTGACTTCCTGATTCCGTACTTTTTACTAATGGTGGAGGTGAGGGGAGTTGAACCCCTGTGCCGACGCAATCAAGTATTGACATCTACATACTTAGTCCGTCTGATGTTCGTTTATCGTCTGCTGGGGTATCGGCGGACAGATCCGCTTGCCGACTATTCACTCTTGATTTCTCGTCTCCTTCCCGAGTGACCCGGAAGATGACCAGAACGCTGGATGACGCCGTTTATGTCTTAGCGTCCGTCAGACACAACGACGTGGCGGGAAATTAAGCCGCCAGTGCGTACTCTTCGTTCGCAGTTATTGGTTTGATCGATTTTTACGGAGCCAACGATCATCTCCGGTATGCAGTCAATCCCCTACCGCGCCGGTCGAATCCGGAACACCCCCGGGATTGGTTTTCTCTTTCATTAATATAGCACTCTATTCCTTTATGGCAAGCTTTTTTACCTTTTTTTGTTGAATTTTCCGTTTTTTAAGAGTATATTATTACAGTTTTCTTTAGCATTTTTTGTTTTATGGAGGTTATTATGAAAAAATTTCTGCTTCTTCTTTTAGTTTTCTCAGCGGCTCTGCTTTGGGCTTCCGAGCCCATTATGCGAGTCGGTATTTTTACCGATACTCATGTAACAAAAAAAATCACTTCTTGCAAGCTTTTGAAAAACTCCCTGCAGTTCTTCAAGAAGAACAATGTCGATATGATCGTCAACGTCGGAGATATTTCCAACGTTTACGACGAAGCCGCTTACAAGAACTATCGGGATACCGTCAAAGCTGTTTACGGAGAATCCGCTCCGCGCGAAGTATTCGTTTTTGCCAATCACGACCGCATGAAGCGCGAAAAAGAGTCCGTCTGGGAAGTCTTCAAGGATGTCAAAAAACATCTCGAGTGCAAAAATGATTTTTACGATGTTATCAAGCTCAAGGGATATACATTTCTGGTCATTCCGCAGTTTATGGACAGTGTGAAATACGATGCGATGCTGAGCCAGGCGGTCAAAGAAAATCCCGGAAAACCGATCTTTGTTCTTGACCATGTTCCGGCGTTCGATACTGTTTATCACAGCAAAACCTGGGGAGAGGGAAAACGCCGCCGTATCCTCAACAAGTATCCGCAAGCCATTCAGATTTCCGGACACGTTCACGGAACCCTGACCAACGAACTCAACATCTGGCAGGGTGAGTTCACCGCCGTCAATGCCGGAAGTCTCAATTACTGGACCGGCGATCTTGTCGGAAGCGAGCCCAAAGTCTTTTACAGCGACATGGTGCTGATCCTTGAAGTCTATCCCGAAAAGCTGGTTTTCCGCCGCTACTTCTCCACGACAGGAGAGGAATACGGCGCAGATACTCCTTGGAGTATTCCCATGCCCTTTGATCCCAAAACTGCTCCTTACACCATTGCCCGTCGTGCTGCTTCATCTGCTGCTCCGGTGTTCGCTTCTGATGTCGTCAAATCCAAAGTTGGAAAACGTGATGTCACCGTGACTTTTCCGGCGGCAAAAGATGCATTTTTCTACAAACTGGAGCTTTTCCGCCAGGTTGACGGAGCCTGGAAACGTTTTGCCAGAAAAGATATGCTCAGCGAGTTTATGCTTCCGGTCGCCAAGCGTAAGGCTGCGGTCTCCATGCAGTTTGATATCGGCTACTTCGATGCCGGAAAAGAGTACCAGGTCAAAGTGACTCCGGTAAACTTCTTTGGCAAAGTTGGAGAACCCGTCTCCGGAAAAATTTCCGTAGCTCAACGTGTCGCTGATACGGTTGTTTATGAGAGCCGCGAACCGATGAAGGATTGCAAATTTATGAGCGAACTCGCCGGAGGCAAGCCTTTCAAGCTCGGTAAAGACGGATTTTACATCCACAATAAATTCAACGGAAGGCTTGAGTTCCCTGCCAATGTCTGGGAGGGAAAACGCGGAACCAAATTCCGCTTCACCATTGAGATGCACACCATCCAGCCCTCAAACCGCTGCTGGACACTCTGTCTGCGTAACCCCAAGCCGCTCCAGAACGCCAATCTGCGTATTGCCACCGAAGGCGGAGATGCGGGAGTTCAGCGTTATGTTATAACCTTTAACAAACCCAAGGATTTCTTCAATTACTATTTCCTTATCCGCGAAGGCGGGCATGGAAAAATCAGATTTGACTACGTTAAAATCGAAAAAATCAAATAATTGGCTTAAAACATCATGACACATATCCTTTTTGTTCTTGCGGCTGTTTTTTCCACGGTAGTCCTTTGTGCTTCCGAACCGATCATGCGGGTCGGATTACTAACCGATACGCACGTGAAGAAAAACGTAGAGAGCTGTAAACTTATAGAGAGTGCTTATGCTTTTTTCCGCAAACAGAACGTGGATATGGTCATCAATGCCGGAGACATCGCCCACGTTTACGATGTCCGGGCGTACCGCAATTACCGCGACACGGTAATCAAGGCTTACAAAGGAGCCGAAAAGCGTCCGATAGAGATATTTGCCTACGCCAACCACGACAGAATAGGGCGTGAAAAGGAGTCGGTCTGGGAGGTGTTCAAAGATGTCAAAAGGGAGCTGGGCATTCCAAATGAGCCTTATGACGTGATCAAACACAAGGGATATACTTTTGTTGTAGTTCCGCAGTACATCGATATGGATAAGTATGCTGCGCTGCTGGATGCCGCCGCAAAAGAAAATCCCGGCAAACCGTTTTTTGTCATTGACCACATTCCTCCCCGGGCAACTGTTTTCAGAACAAATCCTGTCAAGGAGAAGAGACGTCTTTTGCTTGAAAAGTATCCCAATGCCGTCGTTTTCTGCGGACACATTCACAATACTCTGCGCAATGAACGCTGTATCTGGCAGGGAGAATTTACCGCTGTGAGTCTCGGCAGTCAGTACAACTGGCATATCAGTCTTGTCGGAACAGTTCCTCCGTTTTTCAAGTCGGATATGTTTGCTGTGCTTGAGATTTTCAAAGACAAGCTGGTCATCCGTCGTTATCTCCCGAACCACAAGGAGTTCCGTGCCGATAAACCCTGGACGATACCGCTTCCCTTTGATCCCAAAACTGCTCCCTATACGATAGAACGCAAGACTGCAGAATCCACTGAGCCTGAGTTCCCGGCCAATGCTGAAATCAAGACGGAGATTTCTGACAATGGCGTGACGCTGAGTTTCCCCCGCAGTACCTATCCGGAGGGAGTTGTTCGTTATATGATTGAGCTTTTCCGTGACGACAATGGCGAGTGGCGGAAGATATCACGTCAGGACATCACCGGCGACTTTATGATGGATGAGCCTGAGCGCAAAACTCCTGCTTCTCATACTGTCAATCCGGGTTTTTTTGATGCCGGTAAAAAATATCGCCTGAAAGTCACTCCTGTCAACTTGTACGGCAAGCGGGGTAAAGGTCTTGTCTCCGAGTTCACCGCACCGGAGTTTGCAAAGCACACTCTTATTTTTGAAAGCAAAAATCCGATGCAGGAGCTTGAGTTCAAGAGCGGTCTTGCCGGTGGAAAACCCTTTAAGCTTGACAAAGATGGCTTTTACATTCACGATGACTACAATGGACGCCTGATCTTTCCGGAAAACGTCTGGGCAGGCAAGAGGAAAACACGTTTCCGGTTTACCGTCGATATGCATCTCAAGCAGGGCATAGACGCCTGGAGTGTTGTTCTGCGCAATCCCAAACCGCAGAGCAACGCAAATGCCCGTATCGCAACTGAAAGCGGCGATCACGGAGTGCAGAGAATTATCATCGAGTTTGAAAAAGAGAAATCAAACTTCAACTACTACCTGCTCATCCGCGAAGGCGGAGCCGGAAAAATCAGATTTGACTACGTTAAAATCGAACGCATCAGCAAATAATCTGCAATCAATATAAAAGGGGCTGTTGCTCACCTTTTTTGAGGTTTTGCAACAGCCCCATTTTATCATAATTATGAGCAATGGGAATTATTTCCAACCTCTACCATTGCAAACAGAACAAGTTATGTTGCCTCCGACAGGACAGAAACCAGTACCTTGACATGTCATACATCTAAATCCAGCTGCACTTTTTGCATTGCGTATCATATTTGCCAAACTGATTTTTTCTCTGTCTTCAGCAGAGAGATATTTCGGAGAAATCTCTCCGTTTTCATCCAATATTTCCTGGAATTCTTTCGGTGATAACTCTTGCATTTTTATTTCCTCAATTTATTTTTGTTCCACATTCCGGGCAGAAGCCCGAGCCTTGACTTACGCAACCGCAATTAGGACATTTCTTCTCGCCTTTTTGGTTTTCTGCCATGTTTTTGTTTGCTTCAATAGCTTCGCCGGTGAGTTGGAAAATTTCCTCAGTAAGCTTGTTTTTTTTTCTGATTCCTAAAATGAGTGTAAAAATTACAAAGATCGCTAAGGGGAAAGTGATTCCAAAGCAGGTTCCTGCAATTGCTATTATGCATGGGAGCAGAATGCCTCCCCAGCCCATGCCGGAAACTCTACAGATGATTTGTCCATTGGAGGCTCCTGATAGAGAAATAGTTTTGAGAATTTTACCTCCAGCCCATGCCATAAATTCGCTTTTAACGATTTTTATTTCTGTTCCATTGATACTGTTTTCAATGGAAACTTTGTAATCTTGTTCCAACTGAAGATTGAGAGATTCCACAACAGCAGGGATCAAGTCCTGAGAAGCATAAAATACTTTTGTTTTAGAGTTCATTTTTGTAAATCCTTATATTGGTGTTTATTATAATTTCTGCCCACAGTGGTTACAGAACTTCCAATTACTTTCAATATTTCGTTTGCAATTTGGACAACTTGTTGACATAACAACGTCGATTTGAGAGTTCATTTTTTCCAATGCCATGCGGTATTGAGCACTATTACCCCACAAGCTGATTTGTCCCATCCTTACCGTGCCGAAAGGATGTGTTCTATCTTTTACCAAAATGGTGTCCAACAATTTTCCAAGAGCACTCTCTTGAGTTGTTTGATCTAATTCTTCAGCTTGTTGTTCGTATGCTTCAAAGTTAACATCTTGGGTTATAGACAGCGGTCCTCCATGTAAGCGAAATAATGCACGCTTCAGAGTATCAGGTGAGGAATATAATGCAGCGGCTCTATCTGCTGAATATTCTGAACGTCTGGACCAGTAATTTGCTGCATAATAAGCGGCAATTAGAGCAGGACCAGTCAAAAGCGACAAGCCGGGAATTCCTACTGCATTGAAGTTTTGCGGAGAAAGCATCATCTGCAGGACATTTAATGTTGTATGATAGAGACAGTGACGGCAAAGAATATGTCCGCACTCATGAGCAATAATTGCTTCAAGTTCATCTTTGCTTACAGCTTCAATCAATCCGCTGTGGACGACAATAAAAGGATTTTTGTCACCGGCGGTATAAGCATTTAATATAGGGTTTTGCACTAAGAAAAAATCAGGTTCTGGGATGCCGAATTTTTGAACAATAGGAGTAAGACACTCATAAATATGTGGCAGTTGATTCGGACCGAGTTTAATGGCATCAGCCATAAGCATGTGATGCATTTTGTTTTCAGCTTGTGCATTTACTATTTTTTCCGCCAACATTTGGACGCCAACAGTATTTTGCATTTGTCTCAGTGCTTTTTCGTCTTCCGGGTGGACTATATCCCGATAATGTAATGCCATTTTCAGAACCTTTCTGTTTTGTGGTTGATAATTGCAAAAAAAAGAGGCACATCCCTAGGGAGTGCCATCTCTACGTTTACGACGACGCAAAATCACCACTCACCGAAATGTGCCGAGTATCGCGGATACAGACACACCGATGGTAAAGCGTGATTTTTTCGTCTTCAAAATGAGGTCGTAATTCAGAGATGGACGTTTAATCAGTTATGTGGGCAAATTTTTAAATCTGCCTTTGTCTATATAAAATTTTTAAGATGCTTTATTGAAAGTAATCTTTTCTCCTTTCGTGTTGATAGCTTATATACCATATCACAAAACATATAAAATTGCAAGTCGTTTTAAGAAAATATTTGCCGTATTGGGGCGGGCAATGTTTCTCGTTCAGGCAGAAGAACAAAATAATTACCAACGCATCGCTGCCAACACTTTGCGTGCCACATGCCCCCCAAAAAAACGCACCGCTGTCAACACTCCGCGTGCAACACACCCGGGGCGACTAACGGGCTTGTCGCGGCGTAGAGTTGCAAAGCAACCGAAGACGGAAGGCGCAAAAGTACTCCGCTTTTTTTGAAAGTGGGAGAGGGGTTCGGGGAGAGGGCGAAAACTTTTTTTCCCGCGAAAAAAAGTTTTCGCCCTTTCCCCGTATCATTTCCCCTGAAAACACTACTCTTTTCCTGTGAAGTCGCGGTAGCAGAGGGCGTGGTACATTTTAAAGTGGGGTGTGAGTTCGGGTTCGATATTTCCGTTGAGGAACAATGCGGAGTTCACTCCTTTTCCCGGGGTGGCGTCGTAGATGACTTTTGAGCTTCTGAGTTTATCAAAGAGATAGAGGTATCTGTCGTAGGGCAGGGCTCCGGAGGCGCAGGCGGCGGAGCGTCCGAGTTCGTACATTTTCATGGTGCCGGGCAGTTGTTCCGGATGGGGAATGGGGTGGTTGCTCCAGATCAGATACTCGGTTTTATACATATCGCGGTACCAGATATCGCGCTTATTATTATCAAGTTTGCGGTAAACCTCATGCGACATTCCGAGTATCGGGCGGTGGTCACCGAAAATGACTACGACGACCGGCTCTTTGACGTGCATATTTATCTGCCAGATAAAAGAGTGCAGCGCGTCGCGCGTGAGCTTGAGTCCTGTGGAGTAACGCTGGAGTATGGCGGCAAGGTCGCTCCGCAGGGGAACGTCGGTGACAAAGCGGCTTTGGGCAACTCTTCTCAGCCGCGGGGAATCATAGGGACCGTGGTTCTGGATGGATATTCCGAGGATGAACTGCGGAGTTTTGCTGTTTTCCCGCAGGTAGTCCACCAGCTTCTGGTAGAAGTGGCTGTCCGGACAGAACGGAAAATCATCACTCCAGCCGGGAACCGCTTTGAAGTCGAGAAAACGGTCAAATCCAAGATTGGGCATGACCTTTTCGCGGTCGTAAACCTCTTTGAAATAGGGGTGCAGTACGGTGGTATCGTATCCGCGCTCTTTCAGCAAACTTGCCACGGATCCGACTTTGCGTGACGACAGATAGACGTAGGGCAGATGAGGAATGAATCCGGAGGAAATTCCGGTCAGGACTTCAAATTCGGCTTTGACGGTGTGGGAACCGAATACTGGAGACTGCAAGGTTCCGTGAAGCGTATGATTTGAGGGAGAAAACTTCAACTCCTGAGCGAGTTTTTCTGCTGAAAACGGAACTCCGTCCGGGAAGGATACTCCCGGAAGTCTGCCAAGATCGAACGCCGCTTCATTGAGGACGAATATCAGGTGGGGTTTTCTTTTTGTATCGAATGGACGGCGGGATATTTCAGCCGCGATCAGAGTTTTTTCGCGCTCAAGCAGAGAGTATGCCTCAGCAGCCGGAGTGATGACTCTGTTTCCTGCATAGTGCCTGAAACGCACCAGCAATCCGTCGCGTTTGAATTGATCGGCAAGGGATATATTGCGTTCCCACCCCTCTTTGCAGAGCGCGGATGGAACTTCGGTATATTTGAAAAGCGAAAAAACTCCGGCGAGTGCTAAGGCAAACAGTACGCATTTAGCTGTCCTGTGCCGCCTGAAAGATTTTGTATCGAAGAGAAGTACCGCCACCGCAACGCACAACACTATGAATGTCACAGCTTTATAAAACGCCGGAGTCCTGCTGACAAACACCAGGGATTGCCAGATATGGCTTATTGAGGGCATCTCATCGGGAAGTATCGGGTCTCCGGTGATTTGGGTCTTGACCAGATTGCTGACGCCCCAGAGAGCTGTGAGCATAAAGAGGATGGCGCCCGCGCTTTTGCGTCCCGCGAGTATGCGCAGCGGAAGGATCATCAGCAGCACCATGAGGTACTCAAAATAGAGATTTTTTCCGGATATGATATTTTCTGTGATAAGTTTTCCGTAAAAGAGCTGTTCCATAAGAACAGTGCATCCTAAGGCAAAAACGAGGAACGGAAACTCCCGGCGGAGCCAATTTATTTGGCTTTTAAATCGGGAGCTTTCCTCAAGATCGGACAGCAGAAAACTTGCCAGCAAAAGCGTTGATACGGCAAGTGCTCCTGCGGTGATCCGGATAAAGGCAAATGCCATTGTTTCGTATGCTGGGCAGGCGGTAAATCCGGAAAACATCATGTAAAGAGTCGAGCAGAAAACTCCGGCGTGGAAAAGTTGAAGCGGAAGCCTTTTCTTCCCTGCCGCAGCGAGGTGCAATATTCCGGAAATCAACGCGGATGCCAGCAGCACAAGTAAAAATCCCTGCGAAAAGATGGCGGTAAATATGTGATTTCCGCCGACGCGGCTTTTTACAGACGGAGACTTTTCAAACATTCCGAGACCGTGGGATTTTTCCGCGTTTTCCCTGAAGAATTTTGCGGCGCATCTGACTGCAAGCACAGGTTTTTTTATAGCAAGATGCGGCACAGAAGGAAGTTTGTCGAGATGTTTTTCCAGCACCGGATATCCGTTGAAGTACCACGGATAAGGTTGATTGTAGGAGCTTCTCAGGCGGGCAAGTTCCGCTTCGGAAAGGCGAAAATCTTTGAGAAGTCCGACATCCTGTTTTCCGGCAGATGGCAGGATGTAGCGGACATAAACCTGATACTTTCTCAGCGTATCAGCTTCCGGTTTGGGATTTACGCAGCAGAGACCTGCCGCCGCCGCAATGAGCAAAAACACAAACACGGCGATCCTGAGACGGGTTTTGCTGACAGATTGCCACCCGTCAGGAAGCAGAGTTATTACGAACGGCAGCATGAAAATAAACAGCGCGCCAGTCACAATATCCGAGTAAGACGCGGCGAACAGAGCTGCTGCCGCCGCCGCTGCAAGCAGGACTCTTGTTCTGCGCGGAGTATCAGCCGACACCGAGACCGCAAGTCCGGAAAAGAGCGTAAAGCAGCCGATAAAGGCGCCCGGAGTGTGCAACGAGAAAAAATATGCTCCGATATAGGGATAGACTCCGGCTGCCGTCAGCAGAAGTGTGCCTGAAAAGAACCATTTTGAAGAGCACTTTTTCCTCAGGGCGTTGAGGAGAAGAGTTATTCCGGCAAGATATGCGAGAAGAAATACTGCTCCCTGAAAGCGCAAGTCGAACACCCTGTTATTGAGAAGGGCGGCTCCGCGGGTGAGGAGGACTACCGCATCGGTGGTGCAGCGCGGAATTTCAAGCGGCATATCAGCGTCAGCCAGCTGGTTTTTGAATGATGGAAAATCCGCGAACTCCGGAGTGTTTACCTGTTTGAGGGCGCAACGTTTGAAATGCTCCTGGAATTCTCCGTTATCAGCATACCCCGGACAGTTGAAAAACATCTGCCAGATATTGAATATGACAATGCCCGCTGCCGCAAGCATGAAGATATATTTGCGTATTGCAAAACTGTTTGCAGAAGCCTTGGCGAAAGTCTCTTTCAGAAAGTCCATTGCGGCGGATATTTTTCCCTGTTGAAAATTCAAAACGATAATTTCCCTTGCGTGTTTTATTTCTGAGCGGCGGGATAGATGGAGATATCAACATTGAGGACTCCATCGTTTTCGGCACGGAAAATTTTATAATGTCCGTTACGGTTGCAGCCTTTACGGTCGGTATCTGTAATGACTCCATCTTCAAGCTGATAGCGGCAGATCCAGTTGCGGTATCGTATCTCAAGCGATTTTCCTGAGTGGAATATTTCGGTTTTTTCACTGCCGTCAAACATGAACGCCGGAAGCATGAGACCGGTTTTGCCGCTGCTTCTGACAGTTATGTGCATACCGTTTTTGTCCAGCAGGTAACTGCAGGCGGCGGAGACATCTTCCTTCCAGACACAGCTGATTTCCGCCGAAGCGGTCTCTTGGTTCGCGGAGTGGCTCAGGATTTTGTGAACGGCTTCAGGATCAGCTCCGGACAGCCAGGTGTTGCCGCGCATCACCTCAGGAGCGATGGCAAAATCCATTGCTCCGTCATCGTCGATCACATAACGGGTCTGGCTGCTGCCCGGAGTTGAGAGACATAGTGCTCCCGGAGCATCTTTGCGGTGCAGACGCCCCAGACCTGAGGCATCATAGCGGTAATCGGCGCGGTAGTCGTACTCTGCGAAATATTCTCCAGCCCGTAAAAACAGTTTGTGGAAGGGGTCTGAACTCTGCCAGGTTTCTCCCGTCAGGTCGTCGATAGTTCCAGACGGAATACCATCATCGCTGAACAGATAGGCAACATACAGAAATGATGCCGTGGTTATCATATATTTGTCAAAATAGGCGTAACTTTCGCATCCGTACCGGCTCTCGATCGGAAAGTGGTTTTTGACGTGACTGAGCGGCTTCAGGGAAAGATATCTTGCGATACAATCAAGCGCGCGGTCGATAGCAGCTTTGAATTTTGCCGCCGTTTCCAGCTCTCCAAGTCTGGCATAACGGGATGCTTCGTATTCCAAAATGAGCGCAATATGAGCTTCATTATGGATGAATTGATTGCTTCTGCCTCCGTAAGGAAGTTCTCCTGTAACAGAAATGGTTTTCAGCGTCAGCAGACCAGCCTTCTTGATGGCATCATCCCATGGAGCAAAGTATTTGCCCCGATATCCGAAGTGAAACAGGACACAAAAGAGACCGCGCGTAACAAGATCATAGACCATCGGTTCATTCGGATCGCGGTACATTCCGTTTTCATCGAGCCATTGCAGCTGTGACGCCGCCTGATTGTCGATAAAAGTTCTGTCTTCCGGAGCAGTTCCTATATAATAACGCATCCACTCGCTTACCATGGTGAACGCCGCCCAGTTGAATACTTTGCTGTCGGGAGCAGTTGCATATATTTTATAACAGTTTTCCACCGTTACTTTTTTCAGCTCATCTTTCCAGACATCGATCCTGGATTGGGGAAATACCCGGTTTTTTTCCAATTCAAGGATGCAGAAAATCACCTCTTTGATGCTGAATTCATTTGCTGCGAATTTGCGTTTGGGTATTTCCGAGCAGCAGAGATCCATCATCTGTTCAAAGCGTGGTTTGAGATCCAGACGTCTGCCGTGGGAAATGAGTATTCCGATATTTGCTGTGAGCCGGGGAAATCCATGTTCTGTCAATCCGTCTTTTTTTACATCATTGTAATAGCGGTCGATATGCTCATTTGAATATGATGAAAGGACATTTTCCATCAAATCAATATAGCGGATATTTTTCATTTATCTTGATCCCTTTATAAAATAAAAAGCCGGAAACATAATTCCGGCTGTGGATATGGTCACTTTTTCAGATTTTTGATATCATCGACGATAGTTGTATCGAAAGTTATCCTGAGGGTGTTGTTGTCAACTTTGCGCTCGATTTTGTTGAGAATCTGCGCCTGCTCAGGCTTGTTCTGCGCTGCCATAGCGAACAAGAGAGAGGTGAATCCGAGGGCCTCGTTGGCGGCGTTGCTGTCGGTGAAAGAGAAGGCAAACACAGGTTTGGACTCAGGAGTCTTGAGATCGACAGAGATCATCTTGAGTTTCTTGATGGCGGGGAAGAACTGGGCGGCGTTTTCGGTTTCAGGAACTTCATTGGCATTGAACAGCGCGATTCCTGAGACGGTGCTCTTCAGATCGATCTGTTTCAAGATGATATTTTTGCCGTCATTGGAGAACTTTTTGCTGTCGGTGATCTCACATCCGAACACCAGAAGATCAGAAGATATTTTCTGCAGATAGAAGGCCTTTCCGTCATCATTGAAGGTGATGATATTCTGGGCTTTGTCGAGCTTGAAACTGTCCTTTTTGGAGACCTTTTCATCAGCAAGGATCTTGTCGTAGAACTTTCCGGCATTGCCTTTGGTGCTCTGGATGACGGCTCCGGCGTATTTCTCTTTGAAGGAGCCGAAAATGATGTAGCGGTTGGCGAAATCGTCGAAGCTGAGACCGAACTCTTTGAGCTCTTTTTCTGCTTCAAGAAACTCTTCAGTTCCCGCGGCCTGTTTGAAAGCATTGCTGTCGCGGACTTTTGTCGCGTCGATGAAGAGCGCAGCATCTGCGGAAGCTGGTACGCGTGACTTAAGTTCTTTGTCGCGGTCTCCGCAACCTGTGAAGAGCAGCAGTATTCCTGCGAAAACAACAGAAAGGAAGGCAAATTTTTTACTCATGATGAAACTCCTGTTTGAAAATTGAAAGATGCTCTAATATACACCTCAAAACTGTAACTTCAATAGATTCCTGTAAAAAAAGTTCAAAACCTCTATTTGAAAATCTGTTCCGGCAGCTTACATTGAAAAATGCGGGGGAAAACTCAAAGCAATGGAGAACATAAATCATGCAGAACAAAAAAGAGACGACCCCCGCAGTTTCGGAGACTCCGGAAAACAAATTGTACCTTCCTGCGGTCATCCAGACTCCGATAACCCTTTACGGAGGCAAGTGAGTATGGCGAACGACGGCAAACTCGGGGTGCCGGCACTCGCCGCACTGGTGGTGGGTGCAATGATCGGAGGCGGAATATTCAGCCTTCCCCAGAACATGGCTCAGGATGCCTCAGCCTGTGCAGTCCTCATCGCGTGGATCATCACCGGAACCGGAATCTTTTTTCTGGCAAACACCTTCCGTATCCTCGCCGCCGTAAAGCCGGACGCCACAACCGGTATATACGCCTATTCCATGCTTGGATTCGGAAAATTTGCCGGATTTCAGATGGCGTGGGCATACTGGCTGAGCAATATC
>SUVY01000070.1 GCA_015061775.1 Lentisphaerota bacterium
GCGGCGGTGTTTGGCGTTTGGGTATGTTGCACGCTGTTGTTCGCGGCGTAATGCACGGCTAAGTTGTGGCGCAGACAATGGCGGGCGGAATACTTTTCCACATACAATATCTCCGTTCACTCCGTTCGGGAGCCTTCCGTTTTCTCAAGCCGGACTGCGTAGCTTGGCTTCTTTCAAGCAATAGAAAAAGGCTGTTGCACTCCTCTTTCGAGGTTTTGCAACAGCCTCATTTTTTCTGCGGCTCCGTTTCCGGAGCCTGAGATCGCCAAACCGCGATTACTTGGTGCGGCGGATCGAGAGAGCGTCGGTCAGCTCGATGTATTTGGCATAGTCTTCGCGCATCAGGTAAGCAAGCTGCTTCTTGCGGAGTGCGACCATGGCGAGCAGACCGCGGCGGGTGCTGTGATCTTTCGGGTTCGCTTTGAGGTGAGCGGTCAGCTCGATGATGCGTGAGGTCAGCAGGGCGACCTGAACTTCCGGGCTGCCGGTGTCACCGGGTTTACGGGCGAATTTTGCGACGATCGCTTCTCTCTGGGCTTTGTCCATTTTTAAGTTCTCCTTCTATTGTTTTATTCTCCCGGTAAAGGCAGTAAACGGGCTTCCGGACGTTATAGAAACTCCACCGCCAATACCGCGTGTCATATAATATAGCACGTCTTACTGTGTTTTGCAAGCGAGTGCATCGATAAGGCTCAAATTTGTGTGATAAAGCGGATCGGCATCGGGAACTGCCGGAATCACATCAACAGCTTTTCCCTCAGAGTTGCACATCTGGCAGGCAAAGAAGTTGGTTCCCTGCGAGATATAAACACTCTCAAATCTCTCGGCGAGGATTTGTGCTCTTCGCAAAAGCTCCACGCGCATATCGGGAACGAGTTCCGCGAGCAGTACAGCAGCCCTGATTGCTTCAGGCAGAGACCACCACGGAGCATCGCTGTTGACGGTTTCGCCTTTTTTGAGATCATAGCTTTTTATCACTCCGCTGTTTTCCTGCAAGCCGATATCATACACTTTGCAGAAGAGTTCCGCCAGCACCGGAGATATTTTGCTGACAAAATCCCTGTGCTTGTCAATACTCCGCATGGATACCAGATTTTTAGCGGCAAGTCCGGTGAATTCAAGTGCGTGTCCGGGATCGCAGATTATTCTGTCATCAGACTCTATCCACGGAGTATCGTCTGCCTTGAGCGATTCGACGAAACATCCGGAGGGCAATTCCGGAAACTTCCCGTTATTGAGGTGTTTATCTGTTATAAGAGATATCAGTTTTTCCGCGAGCGTCCAGTTTGAAGTCACAGCCGTTCCGTCGAGCAGGATCATCAACGGCCCCTGGGAAAACTTGCCGTCCTCAGCTTTGCCGCGGTTTGCCGGGTCGAACATATACTGGTCGGAGCCGAAACGGCGGTCAAGAATATCATCTGCGACTTTCGAGAGCAGCTTTTCCGCTTCGGAAAAGAGTTCATTGTCATCGAGTTCAAGCGCGGCAGAGCACAGACCCTTGAAATAGAAGAGATCGGTGTAGTTGGAATACTTTGCCGGAGCCGAAAAGCGCGGTTTGCCTTCCGGCGTCATGGCAAACGAGAGCCTTCCACCGTTGGATAGTCTCAGCTGTTCAAGTGCGGAAACGGTGTGTTTGAGTTGTTTTTTGAAACGATTTGCGAGCTCAGAATTTCCCTGTCCGGCAAAAAACGCCGCATGGACAGCCATGCTTTCGATTCCCCGCCCCTGTATCCAGCCGTAAATGCAGTCGCGGCGGCGGAACTCTTCGCAGGAGTTGTCGAAATCTTTTCCGGTACGGATGTTGAATTTGGTGTCGATAAAGGGATAATCAGAGGAGTTTTTCTCTTGTCTGGATATAAAATACTCCGCCGAATTTACGACTGTCGCTTCAAGTTTTCTGAAAAAGTCATCCATCTTACGCCATCTTGTGCTGTTTGAGGTGGTTGAAGAAATCGTCTCTTCCTGCGCGGCTGCCGATGTAAGACTCCTTTTCGAGCATCATGAGGATGCCCTGCTGGTTCAGGAAGGTCTGGAAACTGTCCACTACCCAACCATATCCGAAGGGGTGGATCATACCTTCGAGACGAGAGGCTCCTCCGCGGCGGAATATTCCTCCAAACTGCGGCATTTTGCGGCTGCGGCATTGGTCGAGCTTCAATGCGGCGCAGGCGCGGAGCGCGGCATTTTCAAATCTCTCTTCTTTGGTGACGAGGGCGAGCAGATGGAGAGTTCCTCCGAGATAGGCGAAAGCTCCGTTGCTGGAGGTCGGGAAAAACTCTTCGGTCTCCTTGGTGAGCGGAAAAGTTCCATCCTCCCGCTGGGCGTCAAGAATGCTGTCTGCACATTTTACCGCTTCGTCGATATAGCGGGTGTCGTTGGAAAAGTGCCATGCTCCGAGCAGGGTGTGGATAAGATACCCCGTGTAACGCGGAACGGTCTGTCTGTTGTGGAGCCCCAGCACCTTGAAGGGTTCGCTTTCAGGAGAGATCGCGATGCCGTTTGCGCATGAGAGCGGTTCTCCCTTGAATTCCCGGATCAGCCAGTCGTATGCAAGGAGCATGGCGTCGAGATACTCCTGCTTTCCTGTGGCGGCGTATCCTGCAAAGAGTGAAAATCCGAAGCAGAGCGGAGAGTGGGCGCAGCGTTCCGGCTCTCCCCAGCTCTCAAAGCGGTTGCGTTTTTCGCTGAAGTAGTCGAAAAATACTCCGGTGAGTTTTCCGTTTTCATCGCGCTGGAAATGGTGGTTGAGCACAAAATTATCGAGGCAGAGCAGCGCACTTTTGCGGAAACGCTCTCCGTCCGGAAGCTCGGCGGCGAGTCTGAGAAATCCATACGGAAGCTGATGTGCGCTGTCATTGAGCAACTCGCCTGTACCGAAACCTCCGTAATTGCGGCGCGCGGGGTCGAGTATCTGGAATTTCAGGATGTGATCGGCAAGCTTTTCGGCGATCTCAAGAGCTTTGCGGTTTCCTGTTTCAGCGTAAATACGGGTATATTCACCGATAGCGAAACCGTAAGACATGGCATTGGGATTACCTCCCTCGGACTCGCGGTTATACCAGCCTTCGACCGGAAATTTCTGGCTGGCAGCATAGCTTTCTGAGGTGAAAAACTCTTTCTGAGGATAACAGGAGTCGTTCAAAGTTCCGTTTTCAGATATGATTTGCGAGTTGAGCAGAAACTCTTCAATATCATTTTCGATATTCTGGATGGTCGGAATATATTTCTGGTAGTCTGCCATGATGAAATCCTTTCTGCTTGAATAAGTGAAGCTGAGCTCCACGCGGTTGAAAATAAATGTTTTGCTGAATATACATCAAACTCATGAGCTTTTCAAGCATATAGCAAGTAATATACAATGCTTTTGTGAAAATGACTTGAAAAAACAGTTGATATGCAGTATATTAAGAGACAGTCATCCGCCCAGGGCCCCAAATTTAAAGGCTTGACACCCTGAGCGGGAGTAATAAACACATAAAAAAGAAAGGGATTGGTTATGCCAACCGCAAGTCGAGCAAAGCACAAATTCTGTCGTCGTATCGGTAGCTGTCTGTGGGGAGACCCCAAATGTCCGAGCGTGAAGCGTCCTTATGCAGCCGGACCCCACGGCAAAGGCAAACGTGTGAAGCTTTCCACCTACGGAGAGCTGCAGCTTGAGAAACAGAAGCTCCGCAACTACTATGCCATCAGCGAGAAACAGCTCCAGATCGCCTACGCGAAAGCGAAGTCCGGAGTTGGTCAGACTGACGAGAAACTTTTCCGTTTCCTGGCGCAGCGTCTTGACGCGCTGGTGTACCATGCCGGATTTGCTCCGACCATTTTTGCTGCGAAGCAGGTGGTGAACCACGGACACATTCTGGTTGATGGCAAGCGCGTTGACCGTGCAAGCTGCTTCATCAAAGAGGGCCAGGTCATCAGCATCAACGCTGAGAAGTCCCCTGCCGCTGCAGAAGCTGCGAAGAAGAACAACATCGCTGCTCCCGGCTATCTTGACGTTGACCTTGACAACCTCAAAGCGACCCTGGTTCGCGCTCCCCAGCTGGACGAGATTCCTGCGAACATCAAGATCATGCACGTCATCGAGTACTACGCTCGCTGATCTGCGGCATACGCCGACAAAAAAGCACCCATCCGGGTGCTTTTTTTTTTGCCCTGAAAAGGGGGGATAAATTGCTATTTTTTGAAGGTAAGATGCTATTCCTGATATGGAAATGAAAATTATTCTGCTTCTTTAAATTGGACAAAATTTTCTGGAGGCAGTTTTAAAAATTGAAATCAGGCTCTGATTTTCTTATTTCTGTGACTATTTCTTTAAGATGTTTCAGACACCTGCTTTTGTGGACGTACACGGTGGAAATGGAAATGTCGAGGCAATCTGCAACTTCTTCAGGGGTTTTCCCTTGCAGTATATACATTTGAAATGCATCAAATGTAGTTTCTTCGACCCGGCAGCGCAGTTCATGCAATAATGTATCGAGAAGATGACGATGCCACTCTTCGTGAATAATTTTTTCCAATTCTGATTGCTCATCAGAAGGGGGTTCTGCCGGCAAGCATTCTTGGGCTTTTACATATTCTTTTTTTATACGCCAGATGATGTTTTTAGTTATTCCAAACAAATACGAGCGGAATTTTCCCAATTCCGGATGATAACGGAATGTTTTACTGTTGTTGAATATCGCTATCATTACCTGTTGTATCAAATCATTGCAGAGTTCAGAATTTAAATTGAAGCGTTTTCCGATAGAATATATAAGGCGGTAATGGCGGTCGTAAAACTCCACCCATGCCTCTTCATCCTGATTTTTTATCCGCTCAAGCAGAGACTCTTTTGTTGTATATGCCATGTGTTCGTGACAGCTTTCAGTATTTTTCTATTTTGGTTCCATCCGGAAGAATTGTCACGGAGACCGGTTGCTGTTTTACCGGCTGAGCCGGAACGGTGACTACGACAGGCTGTACCACGGTTTGACTTACCGGCTGTTGTACCACGACAGGCTGAACAGGTACAGGGTTAACAACATTTATCGTATTGGTAACGATGTCAACCGTGTGTACCTTGTGGTGATGCCTTACGTATGGAGGCGGCACGATGACCGGCCTCACGTGATGGTGGTGATGATGCCTGATTGGCGGAGGCGGCGGCACGACAATGGGTCTTGCCGGACGGTGATGCCTGACAGGAGGCGGTGCTATCGGTCTTGCCGGATGATGATGTCTGCCCGGCGGGGGCGGTGGAGCAGCGACAGTTATTTGCACAGCAGTTGATAATAATACCAGAAAGAATATTTTTTTCATTTTTTACTCCAATTCAGTAACGTTGCAGTCATTTTTCTTTATTTGATAGATATAAACAAGAAAACTACCTTCCCTGAAGGGTTGCTTCAGATATCGGATATGTTTTATTTTTTGCAGTTTAAGGTTATTTTTAGCCAGATGCTGATCAAGTCCGCATTTTACGAGATGCATTGCCTTGAATTGGTTAGCTCTGAAATGAGGATGACCGTCTTCGGCCTGGGAACGATTGCTGTAACAGCAAAGAATATTGTATCCATCGTCGTCTTCTTCAATTTTCAAAATAGCTCCGGAGTCATTGGCTGCAATGCTTTGAGGCGGAGTTTTTTGTGTACTTGCCTCTTTTGGCGTTTTGGTGTTATAAAGCAGGGCAAACGTTGCGGCGGCAATCAACAGGGCTGCAGCCGCCGCGATAAAGAATATCATGCGGTGTTTGTTGCTTTTTCCGCTTCTTGCTTCCTTTACCGCAACAAGAAAATCCGCACAGGAAGAAAATCTTTTGCTTGAAACAGCAGTACACGCTTTGATGTATAATGGGCGTATCCTGGCAAGTTCGCTGACATTATAATCATCCGGAAGCATGGGATAACGGTCGGCTGAGTTTCCGGAAAATATGCAGTAGATGACTTTTCCCACAGCATATAAATCAGCCTCTTTTTCGCTTTGCAGAGTAATTCCGTTTTCCGGAAAAGGAGCGAGAAATCCCGGAGAGCCGAGGTAAGTTTGCGGGTCTGCGGTTATCAAGCCGAAGTCGGTGAGCATACACTTTCCGTTTAAAAAGATGATATTGGACGGTTTGATATCCCGATGAACCAGATCGTTTGCGTGGAGCAGGCTCAGGGACTTCAGTAAAGTTTCTGCAATATCCAATATTTGCTCAGCAGAAAAGTGCTGTTTGCGCGAAAGTCTTTCGTGCAGGGTATCAGGCAGGTATTCTCCTTCAACAGTCGAACAGTTGTCTGCCGGGTCCATTGTGTAATAGAGCATTCCTTCGTATTTACCGACAAAATAGATGGTCGGAAGAAATTCATCTGAGCGGATTTTCTGGCGCAGGGCGGTTATTCCCTCTATTTCACGCTCTGATTTTGAGGTCAATTCCCCTCTTATGACTTTAAGAGCGAACTTTTTATCCAGCATATCACGCACGTAATATACTTCGCCGTAACTTCCGCTTCCAACCGGGGCTATGACGGTAAAATCTCCGATTTTATCCCCTTTTTGGAATTTATATACAGTTGAGATATTCATTTTACAGAAAGACCTCCGACAGTATCATTTGGCAAACTTTTGTCATCTGCTGTATAGTTTGCATGAATGCGTGCGATCAAGCCGTATTCTGCACGATTGTTTTTAAGTTCTTCGCGGCAATGGCGGCAAAAAAAGAGATGCAAATGGTTTGAAATTTTCTCTTTAAGAGAGACTTTTTCTCCGGAAATTATCCGCATCTGTTTTCTGATTGTCAAATGAGTGAGCATATCTTACTTGTTTTTTATATTGCGTTTTGCTTCTTCAAAGTGATTGAGTATTTTATTCATCTCTTCTGAAAACTTGCGGTCGATACTATCAAATTGCTTTTCGCAAAAATCTTCGAATTCAGCACGGTTTTTGAAGGAATCAGCGTGATAAACTTTTGTATCTACAACATCAACTTTGTTATTAGTAGCCTGATAACGTACTACGGTTAAAGTTGTTTTTTCACGATATGCAGCAGAATTATTTTTCGCAACCGTGGAGACTGGTTTGGCAATCTGTTGTACAACGGTATTAACTTTACTTTTTCCAATTTTGGTAAAATAGTAGGTTATCATTTTTCCGGAGCGCTCAGGCTGTTTCGCAGTTGTTATGCCAGATAGATCGATGCTCTGTCCCGGTTTCGCATTCATATAGAGAAGAAGCCCCTTGCGGCAGAGTCCTTCCGCTTTCCGGAAATTGAATTGTGCATTGCGATCAGGAGAAAATCGTGTTTGCGCCTTGAATGTGCAGGACACCTGTAAATTTTCTCCGTCTGGAACCACTTTTACCGAGGCTGGATTATTGCGGTTTCCAAGCAGATACGGATTTGCAAAGAGTGGAAAAAGAACGACGGAAAAGATTATTGACAAATATTTTTTCATTTATGACTCCTGTTATGTTTGCGGTTTTCAAATTCATTTCCTGCAAACATAACAGAAAATGAATTTTACAAGAACTTTTTACTGTCTTCAGCTTTGCCGGTTCGCGCAGGCAGCTTGTCCGGAAGATTTTTGACTTCCGGATTTCTTTCTCTGGAGGCAGTTTTTTCGGCAGCAGAAACCTTAACCCGGACTTTTACAACAGTTTTTTTGTCAGGCGCAGATTCTATTGCTATTTTGGTTTCATTGCATTCCTGGGCTTCCCTTGATACACAGGAACACACGAACATTGTCATTGACAGTACTGCAGCAAGCAGTAAAGCATTGCTTTTAGAATTCATACTCAGTAAGTATTTTTCAGAATTCCGGAAAAGCCGTACACGCGGCTTTTCCGGGTATTTTCAAGTCAACAGATCAAAGGAAGTCGTTGGCATCGCTGGCAACGGTGCTCTTGGGTTTCTGAGCTCCCTTGAGGATGTCGGTGTTATTGTAGCTCTCCTGAGCAGCAGGAGCTGCACCTTTGTTGGCACCTTTGTTGGCGGCTTTTGCGCGGATGGCATCGCGCTCAGCGGCGTCTTCGACAGCCTTCTTGGCCTTCGCGGCTTTTCCCATGTCGTCAACTTCGGCGTGAGCCTCGTTCATGGTTTTTGCCATGCCCTTGATGGAGGCGGCAGCTTTGGCGTTCCAGGCACCGACCCAGGTGTAGCGTCCGCTCTTGTCGAGACCGCCGCAGAGGACCTGAAGTCCGGAAATGCAAGCCTGAGCGGCCTGCTCTTTCTGCTCTTTGGTCATCTCGGTTTCGGTGAAGGATGATGCATCGGCAGTAGTCTCTTTGCCGGAAGCATCGGTTGCTGAGACAGAAGCCTCTTTCATAGCGGTTTCGCCGGTGGCAGTTTTTCCCCACTTGCATTTGGTGGAGAGGAAGCGGACGAACTGCATCTGAGCATCATCCTGAGCTTTGCCTCCGGCATAGCTGGCGGCACGGCCGGGATTGCGGCGCAGGGCTCTGGGAACAGCGGCTTTACCGACGACGATCATTGTGGAAATGACACCGTTCTGGTACTTGATGTTCTGGACGCCGGCTTCTCTGTTGATGAGATCTTCATTTGCCATGGCGGGGACGGAGAGGAGCATAGCTCCGACGAGCAGAAGAAATGACATTTTTTTCATTCTTCAATTCCTTTCTTTTTTATTGTTTGGGGTGGTTGGTTTTATTCAAAACAAAATTCTACTGATGTATTGCTGACATCGCCTCTAACGGGGCGCATCGACCTGCGTTTGATATCGACTTTGATCTGCTTCTCAAGGAAATCGGCGAGATCTTCGGTTTCACTCTTGTAGTTCATGGTGAACAAAATTGTCGATCCTTGAGTTTTTTTCCGCACGTTGGAGACACCCGGAACCATTTTAAGAGCTTTTTCGATCGCCTTTATTGAAGCACGATAGTCGCTTTCATAGTTGAGTATCTTTACCTGTACCGCTCTGCCGTCGGCATTGGCTCTGCCGATGAAGGTATTGAGCTTTTGATGCAGCTCACCTTTCATCTGATTGAGAATGGAGCGGCAAAGGGCAGTTTGACTTCTGCCATTAACGGAAACCGGAGTGTTTTCCTGAGAGAAGAGCGTGTTTCCGCTGACTTTGTCCTTGACGACGACCCGGACTGCGGCTTCGGATTCGTTGAAATCGCAAATAACGTCGATCACATAGGCGGAGTCGTAGAGATTGTCAACCATACGCAATCCGAGACCGGCAAAAAATCCGGAGCAAAGTTCAAGCATATCACGGTTGTTTGAACGGACGCAGAAACCGGGATTTCCCATGCTCTCAAGATAAGAGCGATAGTCGCTCATCAACTTGTTGCGTGAAACTTTGGCAACGATAGTGACAGTAACAGTCGCTCCATCGACTTTTTTGTCAACAACCCGGCTGCTTTCGACGAAACCCGCTGCAGAAGAGAAAACCTTTGCCTTGAAGGAGTCGTCGCAGGAGAAGTTTTCTTTGCCGTCATTGTCTACGCTCTCGCTGGAAATCGTCTGGCGGGCAGAAGAGCTGACCACGGACATTCCGAGAACTTGTGCGATAGCTTCTCTCTGAGCCTCGGCCATAGCAGCTTTTTCGGCGGCGGCTTGGGTGATACCGTTGCCGAAGAAAGCAGTGCCGCTGACTTGAACAGTATCCGGACCGAGTTTTTTCATAGCCTTTTCAAGCTGCGCAGTAGCATCCACTACTTTTTCCATAAGCAGGCAGAAGACGGTGAGACGCTCGCCGCGTTTTTCCATGGAGCAGATCGCAACTCCGCGCTGCACCTGATTGACATCTTTTTTCATGCACTTTTGCATGAACTCCATCTGACTGAAGTTTTCTTCGTCGTTGTTGACAGTTTCTTTGGTCACTGTGGTGCGTTTGGTATGGGAAGATACCTGCACGTTCATAAATTCTGCTATGGCAGTTCTTGCCTGGAGCTTGGCAGTTTCCTGTGCCAGAGCAAGATCGCCGTTCTGAATTTGAACGGTTTCCATACACATAATGTAGATTCCTGTTGCTTCAGTCTTGCCCATTTTGATTTTTTTCCCGGTGCTTTTCATCTCCGAGATGGCAGATGATGTATCGAAACCGGCGGCAAAAGCGGCTGCGGAGCAGATTGCCAGTATGATGGCAGATAACGTCTTCATGGAATTCTCCTCAAGGAATTTCCGCAGTGCCGGAAACTATCCGGCACTTGGAAATCTTGTTTTGTTAGCGTTTAAAATCCTCGATTTTGGTGCGTTTGTCCTTGGGAGGAGTCGGCATTCCGAGGCATATTGCGTAGAGCGCATTGCCTTCCTGATCGAGGTAGTCGAGAGCTTTGGATTTATTTCCGGCAACTGCGGAGATGTCTTTTTTGAGACTCTCTGAGAGCCAGCGCCAGACGATGAGATTGCTTTCAGTTGCTTTACCGCCGCCGGTCGTGGTGGCGATTGCGATCTGATCACCATCCTCGTTGACAATGAGCATTTGCATTTTGGGAACGACTCCCTGCTCTCTGCCTGCTTTGAGGGTGAAGATGATTTTTCCGTCGCGGTTGCGCATATTGCTGATTTTGCCTCCGAACGGAATGCGGTTGGCGAGCTGTGCTTCAAACTCGATAAGGGCATTCTGCAAGGTGACGAAGTAGGCGTTTATCGCGTTGCTGCGCTCAGAGCCAGCCATACGTCTGCCGGAAACTCCGCCGATTGCCACTTTTCTTGAGGTGACGTTCTGGCTGGTGAGAGTCTCTTTGATGTACGGAGCATCGTTTTCGCCGAGGCCGTTGCTCTTGGTGCGGTTGTCGATGAGCTTCCAGACGATGGAGCTCTTGTACATGGCTTCATCATAATCGTATCTCTGCTCGATTTCAGAGTTGAGAGATATGGTCATGTCGAGCAGGAAAGGATATTTGACTCCATCAAAATCTTTTCCGCTCATCAGTTTGTCCTGAGTAACTCCGGCGGGAAATACTGTGACACGATATGCTTTGACCTGTGCGAGATAGCTTTCGGCATACTCCTTTGCCTGTTTGAGGAACTGAGCATCGTTTTCCATCCTTGCTCTTCCCTGGGAGGCATTGATGACGGTCAACACGATACCGATGTTCATTTTTTTCTCGTTCTTCATCTGTTTGATGTCGATGGACTGAGAAGATATCTCTTCAGCTGGAACATCTTCCAGATTTGCGCGGTCAACATAAACGGTCAATACATCAGTATTGTATTGAGTGCTGCATCCGCACAGTACCATGAGCGCGCAGACAAAGATAAAGGATAATGAGAAAACCTTTTTCATTTTTTATACCTTATTTTGCGTAATATTTTGCAACGAGAACACGTTTGAACTGGTCGGTCAGGAAGGCGAGACATTCAGTAGTATATACACCCTGCTCAATAATTTTTACGCAGGCAATGCCCTTTTCAACAGTCGTGGCATCGAAACCTTTAAATGAATTTTTGAGTTCTTTTGCAGTTGAAATACATTTTACGGTTGCAATTACGACAGGAGCGAGCTCTTTCAGTTTATTTTCGGGGCTGAGGGCATCAACAGCTTTCATTCCGGCGACAACGCGAGGCCAAACCTTTTCTTCCGGAGAAGCGGCTTTGGCATCCTGCTCCATGATTCCGGCAACAACCTTTTCATAGGCGGCTTTCTCGTCGAGCTTTTCTTCTTCCATGTAGTATTTCACATCATTGAGAAAACCGATATACTCACGATGGTTGGTGGTTGCATCGACATACTCTTTCATGAGCTTGTGGGCAAAGGCATAATTTACGCCGACAGCTACACCCAGGTCATCGATCGCACGATCGACGGAGCAGCGGACAGGGGGCTCGGGAGTGACCGCGGCAAGGCGTTCATACTCTTTCTGCATGGCATCGCGCTTGGATGCGCATCCCGTAGTGAACATCGCAAGACCGGCTGCGATGACGATGGCGGTAAAGATAGACTTTTTCATTTTTTTCCTTTCTTTTTGGTTTTATGAGGTCTTTCTGTAAAGAGTATTGTCCTTTATTTAGACAATTCTTTCAGCAAATAAATAAAAAAGGCAATTTTTTGCAGTAACAGCAAAAAAATACCTGATTTTAAGAGTAAAATTATGGAGGGCAGAACAGAGAGACGCCGAGAGACACGAAAAATTGTGTATCAATCGAAAAATTTTTGACATCGTGGCCATTTTATTCCCCCGGACGATACAGACGGAGGCATAAAAAATGCTGCCCGTCTCCAGTATCGGAGCGGCAGCTAAAAAAGCAGTTCGTTGTCAAGGCAAGATTCTACGTCGCATAACATCTGTTATGTTATATCGACACCATATGCATGTTTTTGATTGTAAAATAATTAAAACTTTAAAAAGAAAAACTGATTTTCGAAGCGGCGAAAATATAGCGGCTTTTAAGCTCAAGCTGTTTTACGTAACAGATGTTATGCGACTTCACATCGTACATAGACTGTGCCTATATTATAGCACAGAGAAGTGATTTTGTCAACTACCTTATTGAATTATTTGTAATAAATTGAGAAAAAACTATCCATAAAGATAAAATACACAATGACAATAAAGTAAAGTGTAACAAACAATAAAGGGCGACCAACGGGAGCCTGAAGTATCCCGCTTTTTTTGAAGGGGATGGGGTTCGGGGAAGGGGCGGTTGCAAAACCTTATTGTTTCAGCATCGTATGGTGAGGGAGTTTAAGAGGCTGCTTGCCTCTTAAAAATCTCCCGGCAGGGGAGAGTCCCCTGCACCTCTGGCTATTGATTTTGTTCCA
>SUVY01000071.1 GCA_015061775.1 Lentisphaerota bacterium
GTGCGCCGTCTGGGAGAACCGTGTGTGCGCGATTATACCTTCCGTCAGATCAACCACGCCGGCGGCGACGCTGTTCTGGCGCAGGAACTGCTGGATACCATGCTCAATGAAAAACCATTCGTTTCCAGCGGTTTGGAGGGATTGAACAGTGCAGTCGCCGCGCTCGGTATCGAAGAGGCGCGGGTTTCAGGCAGGATCGTTGACCTGACTGAAGTGTGGAATGCGCTGGGAACTGAACTTAACAGTCCAGCGGAAGTTTAAGTTGTATATCGGATAATTCACCTGCCGGGGACAACTGTGATATGCCTGTGCCGATCAGGCGGATCGGCTTTTTGGCAGCGTCGGTGCGTTCCAGCAGGGAAACGGCGATTCTGCCGATTTCCGGACCGTCTGCAGTCGGCGGATCGACAGCGATGGAGCGGGTGACGGTTTGGAAGTCGGAATATTTCAGTTTGACTGTTACAGAACCGCCGACAAAACCTTTGCATTTGGCGCGGCGTGCGACTTTTCTGCCCAGCATCCGCAGTAAGATCCGCATTTCCCGCAGGTCACTGCAATCTTTTGCAAGTGTCAACTCCCGGCTGATGGATTTGGGGTCCCCCTCCAACTCTATCGGCCGGTCATCCACTCCCCGGACGATACCGTAGTAGAAAATACCGGCTTTGCCGAAAAGAGCTTTGAGCAAAGCCGGGGAGAGTTGTTTCAAATCCCTGCCGCAGCGGACATTGATGGCGTGGAGTTTGTTTACCCCGACTTTTCCAATACCGTAGAATTTTTCAATAGGCAGTTCATCCAGAAAGAATCCGGCATTTTGTGGAGTTATCAGAGTCAATCCGGCAGGTTTTTTGAAATCGGAGGCGGTTTTTGCGAGAAATTTATTGAAAGATACTCCGGCAGAAGCAGTCAATCCGGTGCGTTCAAAGATGGAACATTGCAGTTTTCTTGCTTTTTCTTCAGCATCTTGGAGTGTTTTGCAACAGTTGGAAACATCCAGATACGCTTCATCTATTGACATCGGTTCCACCAGATCGGTCAATTTGAAAAATTCCTGCCGGATAAGTTCGGAAACCCGTTGATAACGCCGGTGATCCGGTTCAATGAATACCGCTTGCGGACAGAGTCGCAGTGCAGTGGAACTTGGCATGGCGGAGTGGACACCGAATTTGCGCGCCTCGTATGAACAGGTGGAAACCACGCCGCGCCGTTGAGGCGCACCGCCGACGATGACCGGTTTTCCCTGCAGTTCCGGGCGGTCGCGCTGCTCAACGGAGGCGAAGAACGCATCCATGTCGATATGGATTATTTTCCGCATAATACGTTATCCAGATATTCAAGAGCTTCAGACAATGTGGTGAATTCTCCGGCAAGCTGCGCTTCAAAACAGCGGTCGAGCATCGGTTTGAAAGCAGCTCCGGGTGTCATGCCGCGTTCGATAAGGTGCCTGCCGAGGATCAATGGAGCCGGAACGCTGTCTGCGATCGCCAGAGCTTGGCAGCGTTTCCGGAAAATATCTATTTTTGCAAGCCGCGAACACCGTTCATCATCACGCATGATGATCCCGCGCACATCCGCTTCGGCGAGGTCAGCGAGAATATCCAGACGTTTGACGTGGAGAGCGAGTTTTCTGAACGCTTTGTCCGAAGAGCCGTTTTCCACCAGCTGCCACGGGTGCATGTGGCGGGAGATCAGAGGGATGACTCTTTCCGGCAGATCCCGCCGCAGCCAGATGGAGGTGATGAATTTTTCCGCATCGGCAGTTGCCGTATCATGACCGGCACTGGTGATTTTACCATCGTTTTGAATTACCGTACAGCAGGGTTTGCCGAAGTCGTGACATAAGGCTGCGAGCATGAAAATCAGATCATCGGCACTGTTTTTCCGCATTTTTGCGGCGGCTTCGGTTACGAGCAGGGTGTGATTCCAGACGTCGCCTTCCGGATGCCAGAACGGATTTTGCGGACAATTTATCAGATTTTGGAGTGCGGGATAGTATCTTACCCAGTTAACGGCGCGCAGAAAGTTGAGTGCTTTGACAATGTGAGTACCTTTAAGCAGAAGTTTTTCCCACTCCGTGGCGATACGTTCCGGCGGCAGTTCATTTTGTGAAAGCGTTGAGCAGAGTTCTGTTGTTTGCGGATCAGGGACAAGGTCGAAGCGGGAGATGAACTGCATACCGCGCAAAACCCGCAGAGGATCTTCGGAAAAAGCCGGGGAAACGTGGCGCAGGATACGGTTCTGCAAATCTTTCTGCCCGTTGTGCGGATCGATGATTTCCCCGGTGATGATGTCGCGCATGATCGCGTTGATGGTGAAGTCTCTCCGGGCGGCGGCAGTAGAGAAATCCATTGCCGGATCAACGTCCACGATGAATCCGCGGTGACCTTTGCCGGTTTTGTTTTCACGGCGCGGCAGAGCGAGGTCAATGTCAAAATGTTTGACCTTGAGAACTCCGAAACTCATGCCGACGGCATCGGTTTCACAGACTGGTTCGAGTGCGGCAAGCAGCTGTGCGGCGGACAGACCGTAAATTTCCAGATCGTAATCTTTTATTGTTTCGCCGAGCAGATGATCCCGGACACAGCCGCCGACCATCAGGGCGCGGCCGCCGGCATGGTGTACTGCATTGGCGATTTCGTGAACTTTATCTATTGTTTTCATGAGAGATAATATAACTTTAATAAGGGGAAGTTTCAAGTTTTTTGAGGTGAGAATTTGCATTATCTTTGTTCAGGGGATATTGTATAAAAATGTAAAGAAAGAGGTTTGAACGATGAAAAAAAACTTATTGATCCTTGCAGCGCTTGTTTTGCTGCATAGCGGCTATGGAGCGGGAACAGCGGCCGTTGCGCCGGGGAAACCGGCCGCGACGGTAAAAGATACGGAATCCGGCAGGAATGCTGCAGAAAAAGCGGTGAAAGAGAGTATCGTTTCCCACCGTCGGGCAGTGTTGACGATTGATTTGGAAAAGATGCTGGAGTTCTGCACCGGCGACTATCAGGAGCCAGCCGGCAATGGAACGTTCCGCAGCCGCGGAGAGATTGAACGCACCGCCAAATATCTGGCAGTTGTCAGAAACAGTAAAGATCTTGAAGAAGTAATGGAGAATGCCCTGCTGCTGCAGAATCAGTCGTTGAGCGATGCCCGGCGGCTGCAGATCCGCAAAGATAAAGAGAGCAAAGAGGCGTGGAAGAGTGTGACGATGCTTCGCTCTTATTTGCTGGAGCTGCAGAAAAAAGGCGAAATATCGGGCAAAGGACTTGAGGTGGTTAATTGCCGTATTTCCGGGGATAAGGCGTCGGCAGAGGTGATTTTGCGTGATCCGGCAGATGCGAAAAGTTATACTGTAAAATATTTTCTGCGCCGGGAGCGCGGCAGGTGGCTGGTTTACAAGATAGATCCGGCAGTGGTGAAATAATACATGGAGGGGTAAATTATGATGAAAAAGATTTTCAGTGTGATCGCTGTTTTGCTGGCATCGGCAGGAGTTTTTGCCAATAGTGAAGAAGCGGCGGTGAAACAGGTGTTGACTGACAGTTACAAGTTTATCCGGGCAATGGATGTGCGCGGGGTGTTGACGCTGTGCCATCCTGAATATGTGGAAATCGCTGCTGACGGAGAGAAGTTTACCTATTCATCGCTGCAGGAGATGATCCCGGAATATGAAAATATGCGTAAAGCGATATTGAAAGGTACTGCGCCCGGAGCCGGATTGCTGGATGTGATTTGTGCCATTGCTGTATTGGAGGATGAGCGGGTCACAGACGATATTGTAAAAATCTGCCGTGAAATGGAAAATACACCTGATGGTAAAAAAATGCTGGAAGAGGCCCAAAAAGCGTTGAGTGCAATGCATAAAGAGTATCTTGCGCATGTGGATAAAGAGAGCAGGAGTGTCAAGATCCAGTCGGTCAATGTTGAAAAAGAGAGTGCTGTTCTGATTTTCACTGCAATTGGTGCTGATAGTGGCAAAATGGAAGAGACAACATTGAAAATGGTTAAAGTTGACGGCAAATGGCTGATTAAAGAGTCGATTTCAAAATATATGGAAAAGTGAGGTATATCTGATGCTGGAAATCACAAATTTGCGCGATGGAGCGGTGTTGAATCGTCACCATGGAGTGGAAACGGAAGAGTATCTGGAGATCAAAGTTGAGGGGCTGGCGGATTCTCCGGCTCAGGTCACGGTCAATGGCATGGCAGCTGTACGCAGTGACCGGAATTTTTCTGCTGCGGTTCGGTTGACGGAAAAGATCAATAAGATCACCGTGGAATCCAGCGATTATTACGGCGTGAGAAGTCAGACCATCACGGTGGTGTGGGATAAAAAGTCTTTTCCGCGGTATAACTTTTTCTTTGACGACTGCTCATTCTTTTTGCGGGCGATCACGTTGGAGCGTCCCAAGTCGATTTTCGACGAGATGTTTCTTGGCAGATTGAAACAGATCCATGATAAATACGGCAGTAAATTCATGTTGAATTTGTTTCATCATGATGACCACCATGATTTTTCGATTTCGGAAATGCCGGAAGATTACAAGGCGGAATTTCAGGCGAACAGTGATTGGCTGAAAATGTCATTCCATGCGAAAAGCGAGTTCCCCGACCGTCCGTATCAGCACGCGGATCAGGAAAAACTGGCGGCGGATTTTGATGAAATTTACCGTGAGGTGTGCCGTTTTGCCGGTAAAGAGTGTTTTATTGCGCCGATGGTGATCCACTGGGCGATGACGAATCCGGAAAATTTCCAGGTGCTCAAAGATCGCGGCACGAGTTGTCTTGCCGGAGGATTTATCGGTTCGATCGCGCATATCGGTGAAGAGCATGTGGTGCGGGTCACGGATATCGGATTTCATTATGAAAAGGATGTCGCACTTTATATTGACAGTAAACATGTGTTCTATGACCGGTTTTACGATCTCTTTCTGCTGAATAATGTCACTTGCTGCAACTATGATGACATTGATGTGCTGCATGAGAAGTTTGCGGCATTGGAATCGGATCGTGATGCGATAAATCTGATGAGTCATGAGCAGTACAGCTATCCGGATTATTTCAACTATATTCCGAACCACCTTGACCGTGTGGAAGAGGCGTGCCGTCTGGCAACGGAAAAAGGATATAAACCGGCATGGTTCCCGATGGGGATATTGGGAAATACCGCTTGGGAAAAGTAAGGCGGCTGTTAAAAAAACGGAAAAAACGGAAAAAGCGATAAAAAAGCGAAAAAAAGTTATTTTGCCGCTTGCAAATTTTTAATTGTGGGCTATATTAAATAACACGATCAGGTGATACTGATTGTGGCTGATAGCAAGCCGACGTGGCGGAATTGGCAGACGCGCACGGTTCAGGTCCGTGTGCCGCAAGGCTTAAGGGTTCGACTCCCTTCGTCGGTACCATATTATTGCGGGTATGGCATAACGGCTGTGCACCAGCCTTCCAAGCTGGTTATAGGGGTTCGACCCCCCTTACCCGCTCCAATACGTTTTGGTGGGATTGCCGAGCGGTCAAAGGCGGCAGACTGTAAATCTGCTCTCTCCGAGTTCGATGGTTCGAATCCATCTCCCACCACCATTTTTGATTATAACCGACTGAAAAGTCGGTTTTTTTGTGCTCAAATTGCCTGATTTACGACGATTTCTCCATCTTGCAGCAAACTGGTGGTGGGATCGTGTTTTCCCCACATTTTTCCCACAAAATTCCCACAATGTGGAAAATTTCCCACCACCCTTTAAGCTATCCGATAGAGGTGTGTCGTGAATTGTTATTGTCAGGAACGAAAAGGGCGTCGGTACTTCCGGATGCGGGTCCCCAAAGAACTGCATCCCTATCTGTCATCAGAAATTTCCTATCCGATCGGAGATCTGGACTTGAAAACAGCCCACTTCAGGTGTAAATTACTGGGGGATCGTCTCCGGAGTATATTTGAACAAGCAAGGCATGGAGTTATCAGCATGGGCATTCTGCACCCTTTTGTGCGCGAAATCTGCGCAAATATCCTTTATAACGATGCACAGCTTATGACCTCGCTGTCCACTCCTGCTTCTGAATACAGTGCTGCAATCATGCACTACCGGCGTTGCTTGAAATATAAAAATGCTGACGCTGTCCCTGAATTCATTCAACTTGCTGCCAATCAGGGCGTGACGCTCGATCCTGAAGATCCGGCAGCCTTGCCGCTGATAATGAATTATTGTCAGGGAATGATCGAAACGTGCCGCATTCTCAAAGAACGGGCAAATGGCAATATGCACAACGGCTTCGATGCTCCTGATGCTCGCGGCAACTGGTCAGCGGAACTGTCGCAGGATGACATAACTGCAGAATCCGGAATACCACCGACTCTGAAAACTGAAGATATCCAAGGTAATGAGCAGTATGATCTTTCCAGTGTCACTGCGCTGCCGGAATCCATGGAAAGAGCAAGTCAAGAGCCGGAAACTACTTTGAGTAGAACTTTGCTGCTTGCTCAACAACTGGCGGCACTGGCTCAAGGAAAAAGTGCCGTCCGCAGAAAGCCCTCTCCTGTGCCGCAGCAATATGCCCCAGTTGTTCCTGATCCGCAGCCGGTGGCAGAACCATCTTTGCCCTATGGAGTCAGAAAAGCTAAGATGCTGAAGGATGGCATCGAGGAATATCTGCACGAAAAGACTTCCGGCGGCAAGATGGATGCCAAGACCGCAATCACCATGCGATCAATGCTGTCTCTGGTCGGAGAGGTTTTCGGTCCGGAACGTTTTCTCCATGAGATTGAACGCAATATGATAGTGAAACTGCGTTCTGAAATACTGCCCAGATATCCTTTGAACCGCAGAAAGCATTATCCGGGTAAATCTCTGCAGGAGCTGTTAAAGATGGTTCCGGCACCAACGCCGATCAGCGAAAGAACCCAGCGACATTATATGGAATACTGGTCAATGCTCTTCAACTGGTGCGTGCAGTGTGGTTACATGGCAAATAATCCGGTGACGGGACTTATTGATAAGCCGGAGGCAACTGACTTGACCGAGTTGCGGCCTCCCTTTGAAAGAAAAGAGTTGGAACAGATTTTTGCAGACATTGCCCGGATGCCTGAACTGCCGCGCTTCCGCAAAGAACTTTATCCCATGCGTTATTGGATCCCTCTGATCGGGCTGTATCAGGGAATGCGCCTGAATGAAATCTGCCAGTTGCACATCGACGACATCTGTGTGGTTGACGGGGTACCCTGCATTCGGATCAGACCTTGTGAAGCAAGGGGACAGAAAGTAAAGAATTCTTCCAGTATCCGCACAGTTCCGATTCACTCGGCTCTGTTAAGACTGGACTTTCTGGACTATGTGATCTCCCGGCTGGAAAACAAGTGCAGAAAGAACGATCAGCTTTTTGAAGAGTTGACCGGTACAACCAGTGGATACCAACGCAAAATGCAGCAGTTCAATAAGCGTATTCATGATGTTTTGAAAATATCTGCTCGAAAGTCGTTTCACAGTTTTCGGCACAACTTTGATACGGAGCTTTCCAATAAGGAACCCAACGCATTTCTGATTCAGTGCCTCGACGGTCACGCCCGTCAGGGTGAACTGGGTAAACGCTATTCCAAGGGGGATCTGCTGGCGATGAAAGAGACTCTGGAAAAAGTTGAATACGGTCTGGATATATTCAAAATCATGGGGTGTAAGCCGCTGAAAGCGGCAGCTGTGCAAGAACAGATAAAACACCTGACAGAACTGACTGCGCCTTCAGATAGTTAACCCCTCTCATGAAGGCAGACTGATACGCCAGGAAACGGCATTTTAAGCCACGCTGATGGCGTGATAACTCAGACACCACCAATGACGCCAAAAACAGCACAATCAAGCTCAGAGGGGTATTTGCGTGCATTTTTGCAACAGTTCTGGGCATCAGTATTGTGCGCTTGGCAGGAGGAAGATGTTTTTTTGTTTATTTCCGTTGCCGGTGTCTCCTGAATTGATGCTGCTTTCAAAAAAAGCCTCGCGCGCGCGATATAGACCCAGAGTATTTAGCTTTTACTCTAATGGGGCCCCCATCATAATTACCACCAGCAAACCCACTTGGTTGCCAATGGCATCCAACCGTACCATCTCAACGACACAAGTGCATACTCCCATATATAATGAACTCCTTAATACTACGTATTAAGGAGTTCTTATACACGTGTGTATACACGTGTGCGTGATATGGCACTGTGGGTACCCACTTGGAACCGAATGGTTCCGATGCTGGTAGTGATGACGGTGACCCCATCAGGCCGCAGCGAAGGTGACGCCTCACGGCGTCCACTCGCTGTGGCTTGAAAAAAATATATTCAAGAAGCAATCAAAACAGACAATAGTACTGACCAGAAAAAGTGTCTCCCCGGGGAGACAAAATTTATACCAGCAGTAGAAAAACATAAACATCCACTTCAGGAGGTGTTACAGTAAAGCAGTTAACCAACAACCAGGGAGGAACCAAAATGAGAAGCACTTGTATGAAATACCATGCAGACGATACTGCAGCAGAAGAACGTCAAAAGACGGAACTTCAGAAAAAAGCGGATATGGCAGAACTTGAACAGATGGAAAAAACCATCATCACCGGCATTGAAACATTTGTCTCAGTCGGTATCTGTCTGGCAGAGATCAGCAAACGCAAACTTTACAAATTGCGTGGTTTCAGCAGCTTCGGTGAATATTGCGAAGCTCAGTTCAATATAAGCCGTTCCCATGGTTACCGCCAGATTGCTCATGCTGTAACGTGTCAGAATATCGGAGAGAATCCAGCTTGTATTCCTGAAAAGGTGATACGTCCACTTACTAAAATTGACGATCCTGAAACAGCTCAAAAAATCTGGCAGGAAGCGAAAGCAGAAAGCCGGTATGAAATACCAACCAGCAAAGAGGTTGAACACAAAATTTTCTGTTACGAAAACAATATTCCTTCACAGCTGCAGGATGATCCAACAGAATCTGAATTCCTGCCGTCAGAGCAACCAACACTTTTCACGAAGTTATTCTCAAATGAATCAGTTTCAAAAGAAGCCGAGCCAGTTGCCGAAGTACATTGCAAAGAACTCGACAAGGTATTTCCTCTGAAGAATATTGTAGAAGCGCTGATAGCTGAAATTACAACGCTGCAGCAAAAAGATGACACAGCATCGCCATCAGATAAAATGCTGAATAGGTTAAATAAATTGTTGTCAGCCTCTTTTGAACTGAAAGACAAGCTGAATGCAGAACAGCGAAAACAGCTTAAAAGTGAATACAAACGTCTTGCCGGAGAATTCTTTGATGTCTGCATGGAAAGTTGAATTATCACGCTGAACTTCCCGCAGCCTCCCCCCCATCCGCCAGTAAAACCCACTGGCGGATTTTTTTATTTTATCATTTGCGCATCTTCTCGGGGGGAATGTTATCCACATCGATCCCACTGTTTACCCATTTTGCCTTTTGAAAATTTGCAATTAATTCTCTATCCATGCCAGCGTTAATAAGTTGGGCTGCAAGCGCCAAACCATGATACCGCATATCGTCATTATACCATCGTGGTCTTTTGCAATAATTGTGCTCCCAGTTGATAATATTTCTTCTGGAACATCTTTGATATTTGGGAAATTGAAGATTGTAAGCAATTTTTTGTATCATTAAAGCCATCTCTTCTTGAGTCTGTATCGGCTTTGTTTTTGAAATTGATTTTTTATTTTTCTTTTCCAAAACAGATACAACTTTTTCAATTACATCTTTGTTTACAGATGATTTTTCCAAGTCATCTATCAGATTTTTATTGTGATAATTTCTGATAATTTCTCCTGATAGCATTGTGGCTTCAAAGATCAATTGGTATATGCAAGCTTCGCGCTTTGCAAAGCAGCTGAACTTAAAGAGTAAATCTTCCACAGGTGCTTTAGCTGGAGCTGCCTCTGCCCACTCAAGAAAATATTTGATATCATTCTTGGCTGCTAAAAATTCAATATCGCATTGTTGCAAAATGTCGATAAGATGCCTTATCTTCAAGTGATTTTCTTTTATTGAGGTTGAATAATGCATGTCGGAGTACAAGAGGTCAAACATTATGAAAATCTCTTTGCAGCTGCGGGTGAATCCCTTGCACAACCGATCTATGATGCCCTTTATCCTCTCGCCTTTATTGCCTGAAGGAAAGTCGAAATTTCCACTTAAATAATCCTCAGCAGAAAACGATGATTTTTGCTTTTTTAAGCGAAGCCGAATTTTATCAAACTTTTCCAGTTCTTCAGGAGTTAATGTTTTTTGGCTCCGCCCAGGATGTGTCCAGTATTTTCCAGATTGTCCAGTAAATACACCGCACTCTTCCACTTGGGCTATTTGTTCAATATCTGGCAGATTTTTATTCTTTGGCAACTGTGACATATACACCCCGCATTTTTTCATCCTATACTGCGAACATCTCCGCAAAATATACAGCTTCGACCCTGTTTTTTCAAATCAACATCGAAAAAATGTGAAAAATTTGTTACACGCAATGTGAAAAGATTTGTGCTTGTAATTCTTAAAATATAATAAAAATGTGAAAGAAATGTCGTATTTGTGGGAGGACATTACTCGCACAGAAAGGAGGTGATGCAAGTAATTTGAATGCGCGGGTGTGAATATGAAAGTGAAGTAAAAAAGGAGGTGATCACAACAAACTTTAATCGGCAGGCAGGTCAGGCAGACCCCTGCAAAAAATTGAGAAGGACAGTGGAACAAAAGAAGCTCTGCTGTCGGTAAATGCAAGTGTATTGGGTAAAGGGTTACTCAATACAGATTTTAATCCGCGACAGAAAGTCGCAAAATTGAAAAGGATAAAAAAATGTTGAACAACATCGAAAAAAACGAAATCGTCATCGCCAATGCTGAAACTGTCAACACCAATAGCGAGAAACGCTTGCTTGGAGTCAACTACGGACTTGCTGATATCCAGGCTGTGGATATTGACACCAGCCTTCTCAAATCCCGCAGCGAAGAGTTGCGTTTGCTTGAGGAGCGTGTTAAACAGGGAATGGGAGTTGCCGGCAGCGCACTGAAACGCATCCGTGATAAAAAACTCTACAAAGCTGAATTCAAAACCTTTGGCAAGTATTGTCAGGATCGTTTCAAAATCAGCAAAGCCCACGCATACAGACTGATTGATTTCGCTAAAACTTGTGAAGCAATCCAGGAAGACCCCGGCGCAATCCCTGAAAAGATCACCCGTCCGCTTGCCAAGCTGCCGGATGATGAGGCAAAACGTGAAGTCTGGCAGGAAGTACGCAATGCCAACGAAGGTAAGCTTCCCAGTGAGGCTGATGTGAATGCTGCTGTTCAGGCACGCCTGAATCAACACGGAGCAGAAGTCAACATCGCAGGACAACTCTACAGCAAGCGTTTGGAGAAGAATTTTGCAATGGATAATCTGGCATCAGAGTTGATTGCCGAAACCAATCTGCTGCAGGAGGGCAAGAGTGCAGTGCAAAGTTCAAAGCGTTCAGCAAAGGTGCTTCTTGATGTAACGGTGGAGTTCAAAAAGCAGCTTTCTGAAGATGACAAGCAGATGCTGAAAGATGAGTATCTGCGCCGTATGTCAACATTTTTTGACCAGTCCGTCAACTGAAAAAGTCTCCCCAGGGAGACAAAAAGTAAAAACGCACTCAAGTCCGGCTGAAATCAGCCGGACTGTATGAAAGGAGAAATATCATGACTAAAAAAATCGAAGCAACCTATGGCTACCTTTACCATTTTGCTTTCGTCCCCCGGAGAAAGCTGCTCAGGGAATTTCAGCAACACAAGGAAAGTATAGGGAAAATTCTGACACAAATGTGCGGTTATCTGAAAGTAAAGGTTCATTGGTGCCTGGTGGCAGACAATCACATTCAACTTCTGGTTGAATTGCCTAAAAATCTGTATCGAGATAATTTTTTTGTGTCGTTGCAAAAACTCAGTACAACAAGTATTAAAAAAAGAATCCATGACTTACCCAGTACACTGAGATATTTCTGGTATGCGAACTGCTGGTGGAGAAGTTATCAGCCCGGCACAGAAAAGCGCAATGCTCTTGAAATAAGTGAATTTGTCAACAGGAAGCTGAGTAAAAAAGCAAAAGTACGCAGGCAAGTCAACTGTGATGAACCTCGAGGAGCATAAGCAACAGAGAGTAAACGAACCCCGGTCAGTTCTACGCTGCCGGGGTGTTTTTCAATGTTGAAGTTCCTGAAATGCGGCAAGCCCTTTCACCGTCAGCAGATATTTCTGCCGTGGGTGGCGTGGACTGTCTGGATACTGCAAGCGGACAAAGCCATCTTTTATTGCAGGGTTAAGATAGTTGTTGAGGAAATTTTCTCTATCTGCCAGACCAAGATGCTGCATCAGTTCTTTTACAGAGAACTGATTATTGCCAACAGCTTCTATGACCTTGCACACGGAAATATTATCCGGGATCAACTTGTCGGGTACTTGTC
>SUVY01000072.1 GCA_015061775.1 Lentisphaerota bacterium
CAAGCCGAACTGCGTGGCTTGGCTTCTTTCAAACAATAGAAAAAGGCTGTTGCACTCCTCTTTCGAGGTTTTGCAACAGCCCCTTTTTCATGCTTTTGATCAGGCGATGATCTCGAACTTGCTGTTTTTGTCGGTTTCGATGCGGGCTTTGAGATCGACCCAGTTTCCGGCATAGCCGGCGCCCCAGTAACCGATACCGCCCCAGCCTGAGAGGGTCTCGCGCAGAAGGAGGTCTTCTTTGTTGTCGCCGTTGTAGTCTCCGACGGCTTCGATCTCGAAGCCTTCTCCGAGAGTTCCGCGCCAGCGTTTGTTTTCGCTGTTGGCGTTGTCCCATACCCAGACGTTGTTGGTGTTGCGGTCGAGGAGCATGATATCGTCGATGCCGTCGCCTTCAAAGTCTCCGATAGCGGCGACTTCCCAACCGTCTTCGAGCTTGGCTTCGACAGAAGCTGTCCAGCTCCAGGTTTCAAAGGTGGGATCGTTGTTCGTCCAGATATAGATGTAATTGTTATCGTTGTTGACCATGACAAGCTGGTCGGTGTCTTTGCCGAAAGAGCCTGCTCCCTGAAGAGTCCATTGAGCGTAGTCCCAACCGTCGATGTGCCAGATGTCTTTGTAGGTCGTTCCGTCGAGGACGACTCCGATACTGCCGTTTTCGTCGCAAACGAGGATATCGTCGAAGCCGTTGCCGTCGAGGTCGGCGAGACACTTGGTGTCGAATGAGCCGTCAACGTGTCCGAGGCTGACGTAGCCGTAAGTGCCTTTGCCGAGGTCTGTCCAGGCGGCGAAGGTGTGGTTGAAGTCGTTGTAGAGCAAGACTCCGTCATGGTCGATTTCTGAGCCTTTGAAGTGTCCTGCGCCTTCGACACACCAGACGTCGATATTTATGCCGTCCCACTCCCAGACGCCCTTCCATGCGGGTTTGACGCTGCCGTCGGTCGCCATGTAGCCGACTTTGCCCTGATCGCTGTCCCAGGCAAGTATCTGGGATACTCCGTTGGAGAGGATGTTGGTATTGGTGTCATACTCTGTTACGATGATGCCGCCGGAGCCTCCCGAACCGCCGGAACCGCCGCTTCCACCGGAGCCGCCCGATCCGCCCATACCGCCGGAGCCGCCGGAGCCGCCGGAGCCGCCGGAGCCGCCCGAACCGCCGCTTCCGCCGGAGCCGCCTCCGCCGTTGATGACGGGACCGATGTCTCCGGTCTTGGTGAAGGTGAGGTTTCCGTCGGTGACATCGAGGGTGAACTGCGCGGTGTTGTAGGAGCTCTTCTGATTGACGGTGAGCGCGGTGAGCGTCACAGTTCCGGTGTCGCTGAGACAGTTGATGGTGACATTGACATCACGGTTGAATTCGCGCGCTCCCTGAGCGAGCTTATAGGTTCCGTCCGCCTGATCTGCGGTAATGGTGATGGTAAAGGTGGGATTTCCGGAAACCAGATAGAGGTTATTAAAGAGATAATCGCTTTCAGCAGTTCTGCCGGCGATGGTGAAGTCAACTATTCCGCCCTGGGAAACCGAGACTTGCGCGCCAGCCGCCAACTGAAGAGTACCTGCAATCATGCCATCGGAGTAAACATTCACAATTCCGCCGGAGTTGACAATAGTGTTCATTGCTGCACAATCGTAGCTGATATACATTTCTCCGCCGCTATTCACGATGGTACTGTTCGCCACGCCGCCATGGTAGATGTTCACACAGCCGCTGCGGTTAACCGTGGTGTTGTTTGCTACACCGCCGCTGTAAATATCCACATAGCCGCTGCTGTTGACCGTGATACCGTTTGCAATCGTGTTGGCGTGAATACTCATCTCATTACCACTGCTGACATTCAAGCCATTGATCGTATTGGCAACAAAGGTCACATCAGCACCATCGGCAGCAGAGACATATCCGCCGTTTTCTTTGATTTCCAATCCGGAACCGCCGCTGGAAATATACATACCTCCGCCGTAATTAACCGTTATGCGGTTGGCTGCGCCACCTTGGTAAACCCACACATATCCGCCACTGTTCACGGTAGTGCTGTTTGCTATTCCGCCGTTGTAAATATTGATAACGCCTCCGGAATCTGCGATGGTGCTGTTCGCCGCGCCTCCACTGGAAATCCTCATATAGCCGCCGCTGCTCGCGGTGGTACTGTTCACCACACCACCATTGTAAATATCCATATGTCCGTAGTCACTCACAATGATGCTGTTCGCAATCGTGTTAGAGTGAACCGTCATAGAGCTGTTACTGCCGACGGTCAAACCATTGATCGTATTTGAAGCAAAGGTCACATTTGCACCATCGTCAACATAAACATATCCGCCGTTTTCTTTGATTTCCACCGCAGAACCGCCGCTGGAAATATGCATATAACCGCCGTTGACGGTGGTGCTGATCGCAACTCCACCTGAAATAGAGAGCGTCCCCGTGCTGTTGATAACTGTAGAATTTGCAGTTCCGCCGCTATAAACGCTTACTGCGCCACCATAGTTGATTGTCGTATTATCAGCTTGTCCGCCGCTGATGTACAGAATTCCCCAACTGTTTACGGTAGTGCTGTTTGCTATTCCGCCGTTGTAAATATGCATATAGTCGTCGGTAAGCGTAAGCCCCCCGGAGCTTACTCCGCTTGAAATATAATACGGCATTGGGTTTTTCCTCTTTTTTATATTGAAAATAGTTGTTGATGCAAAAAAAGACCGCGGCATCCAGTTGCAGGAATACCGCGGCAAAAAAAGGAACGGATACAAAAAAAAGAAAGACATGCTCTGGTCATTACCTGCATGTCCGGATTTGTTCGTAAAAAACCGAACGTTTCCGAACATGAGACCAAGGTCCAACCAAGAACCTGCTGCATAATGCACGCAAACGTCCGGTAAGACCTGTAAATACAGTTGTCCTACCGGTACATTTCTTCTATATGCAGCAAATAAAAACATTCAGTTGGTCGGTTTTGGTCTCATTTGCTGAAATATAACGGTTGTAAATCAACTTGCAGTAAAAAAACTGCATACGCTTAATATTACACACTCGACTGTAAATGTCAAGAGGCAAACACACTTTTTCTCAGGAGTTTCGGCATAAACAAAGCTGTTGAACTTTATTTCTGCTTCGCCCTGTATTGCATCGGCGATACTCCGAACTCCTGTTTGAAACTGCGGGAAAAGGCAAAAGGGTGCTCGTAGCCGCAGAGCGATGCTATGCTTTTTACCGGATATCCCGTCGAAGTCAGCAGTTCTTTAGCCTGATCAAGACGGATTTTTTTCAGCATCGCATAGGGAGATACTCCAAAATATCTGCGGCACAGCACAAAAAAGTGCGGAACCGATACCCGGCAGATATCCGCCATATCCTGCACGCTCCACTGGATATGAGGCGACATCTGCAGTTTTGAACGCAGCTGACGGAACAACGCCATATCCGTGTTCCCCGCATGGAGAAACTTTTGCAGAACGTCAAACAGCAACGTTCCCGCCGCCTGCTTCTGCACCTGATCATCCTGCGGACTGCCGTTGAGCTGCAAGGCTTTTTCCATCAACTGCCAGACCAGCTCGACCCACTCAGATGGAGCACAGAACCCGTGTTCAAAGCTCCATGCAGGCGACGGCTCAAGCAGAAAAAATATGCTCTCAGACTGCTCAAGCGAACAGAGCTCCTCATCAACTCCGGACGGCATGAGAAGAATGTCTCCCTTTGAGACGACTCCGCTCTTTTCCCCGCAGGTGTAACTGAAACTCCCGCTGCGGCAGAGCCAAACCAGATGACGGCGCGGAGCAGGATATGCCAGCCTGTACCCCGCAGGATAGCTGCAGAGTGCCGCCATAAAGACGTCTTTGCCGAAATATACCGAACTCCCGAAATCACGCAGCGAAACAAAACGCTCGGAGCTCCCTGGAGGCAGATAAATAGTTTTGGTTAGCTTTTTCATATTTTTTACCTGCAAAATCATATTGTAAAATATTTTTTACGCTATATAGTAATATAGCATACAATAAGAGGTAATTGCAAATGTCTTTCAAAAAAAATAACCTTATGTAAAGGATATACTCCATGAAAAGCAGAATTTTTGTCCACAGAAATTTCATCATCGACAAAGTTGAGGATAATATTTTTGGTGGTTTTATCGAACACCTCGGCAGAGCAGTTTACTCCGGAATTTATGAGCCGTCTCACCCCACCGCCGACGAAAACGGTTTCCGCAACGATGTTAAAGAGCTCGTCAGAGATCTCAATATGCCCGTCACCCGCTACCCCGGCGGAAACTTTGTCTCGGGTTTCAACTGGCAGGATGCCATCGGCCCGCAAAGTGAACGCCCCGTCCGCGCGGACTACGCATGGAAAGGTATCGAACCCAACACCGTCGGAATAGATGAATTTATGAAGTGGTGCCGCGATGTCAATACCACCCCCATCTACACCGTAAACCTCGGCACAAATACTCCCAAAGCCGCTCAGGAAATCGTCGAATACTGCAACTTTCACGGCGGCAGCTACTGGAGCGACAAACGCATAGCCAACGGCTCGGAAAAACCCCACAACATCAAATACTGGTGTCTCGGCAACGAAATGGACGGCGACTGGCAGATCGGCCACAAAACTCCCGAAGAGTACGGCAGAATCGCTCACGAAGCCGCCAAAATGATGAAGATGGTCGATCCAGACATCATCCTCTGCGCCTGCGGCTCATCATCATGTCAGATGCCGACTTTCGCCAAATGGGATGAAGAAATCATGCTCCACCTCTACAATGACGTGGATTATCTCTCGATTCACCGCTATTTCGGCAACTGCGACCGCAACTTCCCCAAATTTTTCGCCTGCCCCGAAGAACTCGACAGGCAGATAGAATGTGCCGTCTCATGCTGCGATACCGCAGGAGCCAAACTCAAATCAAACAAAAAAATCATGATCTCCCTCGATGAATGGAACGTCTGGTACAGAGGCAAATCAGTCGTTCCCGGAGTCGCTCCGTGGGAGTACGGTTCGCCCATCCTCGAAGAGACTTATGATATGGCAGACGTCATCGTAACCGGCGGAGCTCTCCTCAGCATGATCGACCATGCCGACCGTCTCAAAATGGCTTGCATCGCCCAGACCGTCAATGTGATCGCTCCCATCATGACCGTCAAGGGCGGAAAGGCTTGGAAACAGAGCATCTACTACCCCCTGCTCGAAACGTCCCGATACGGAAGAGGATACGCCATGCGCGTCATAAACGACTCCCCCGAATATGAAATAAATGAGGGATTCTACACCGGCAAAGTCAAATATCTGCGCTCCTCTGTTGTCCTGAGAAATGAGCAAAAGGAAATCACCGTTTTCGCCATCAACCGCGCCAACGAAGAGATGGTGTTCTCAGCTGAACTCGCAGGATTCGACCTCACAGGCGTCGCAGGAGCTGTCGAAATCCACAATGATGATCTTGACGCAGTAAACTCTCCGGAACAGGAAAACGTTGCTTCAAAAGATATTCCCGCCTCGCGGTACTCTCTCAACGGCAATACGCTGGAGTCAAAACTCAAACCCTGCTCATGGAATATGTTCAGAGTCAGCTTCAAATAAATCTCTTTTTTTGATACGGATTGATGAAGCGGGGGAAGGGCGAAACTTCTTTTCACGAGAAAAGAAGTTTCGCCCTTCCCCCGCACCCCCATCCCACTTCAAGAAAAGCGGAGTAATTTTATTATTGCTTATAAAGTGGTTGGGGTATTTTTCGCGTACAGGAAATAAAGACTTTTTATAAACACCTGTTCAGCCGAATATCAGCCGCAAATTATTCAGGAACATAACTGATCCTGACACTCCGATAAGCAGGTAAACTCCGAGCTTGAAGTGGTATTCGCTTGCCCGGTTGTGCAGGTAGTCTCCAAGCAGAAGCCCCGCCGCCCAGAAGGGAAAACTTATGAGGATTATTTTCCACAGCATGGGGTCGCTCAGCTCTCCGCGCACCAGCCACGCCGCCATGCGGCTGCTGTTGATAACCAGCCAGAGCATACTCAGCGTAACACGGAAAAGCGATTTGTCAGGAAGTGCTTTGGCGGCATAGATGACCACAAACGGACCTCCTGTACCGAATGCTCCCTGTATCACTCCTCCGCAAAAGAGTGACAGTTTGAGCAGTTTACTGCGTCTCGCAAGCTCAGGATCATATCCCCCTGCCTTCCGCCTCATGCCGCGCCAGCCGGATACTCCGACATAGACCATAAACGCTCCGAGCAATACACAAAGATACGCCGCCGGAAGCAATCCGAAGAGCAGCATTCCGACCGGAACTCCGGGAGCGCACCAGAGCAGGATGCTCCCGAAATCTCTCCAGTTGATATGCTTGTATGAGCGGGCAATAATATATATCGGCACCAGCCAGCCGAAAAAGCACAGCGACTTTACCGCCAGATGCAAGCCGACGGTAAAGTTCAGGAACGGCAATGCGATCACTGCACTGCCGAATCCGGTCACTCCTTCAATGGCGTTGGTCAGCATTATGACCAGACCGGTGACGATCAACGCCGCGGTATTACTCATAGCGGTCAGTTGTTGAGAATGTCGCGTGCGGTCTGCGCGGTATCATCTCCGGACTTGACAGGAGCAAACAGCAGAGTCATCTTGTAGCGTCCGCCGTGGATCTGATACTCAGGGCGGGTGATAGGACCGCAGCTGCCGGTTCCAAGACCACGCTGGAAAAGGTCGATGTTGAGATAGATGCTCTCGCCCTCTTCAAGATCGCAGGTATGTTTCGCCTCCCAGAGGTCGCGCACACTGTAAGGCAGAGCGGAAAACTCCACGGGAGATGAGCTGGATATCAGCAGTCCGTTTCCGTCCGCGTTGCGGAACGAGACAAATTCAACTCCGGTGCGGTTGCCGTTTTCCTGCGGCATGACGTAAGGCACATACATATCCTGCGGAGTCGTCTTATACAGTCCCATCTTCGCCGCCGCGCTGCGGTCGCTGTAGTTTTCAAAGGGACCTTTTCCAAAATACTCGATGCTGCACAGCTCTTTGGGGAGCTCAAGGGTAACTCCTACTCGCGGAAGATCCTCAAACTTCTCAGGTATCACAAAAGCGGCGTTATACTCGAGCACTCCGTCAGGACGCATTGAGAACTCCTGCGTGAACTCAAAGTCGTCGTCCGGAATACCTCTGGCAAGTCCGATGGCATGGCACTCGGCAACATTTCCGCGCATTCCGAAACGGTCGGGAGTCACCCGGACGCGGTCATAGCCGTTCTTCAACCAGGTAAAGAGTGTCTTCCAATCAGCTTCTTTACGGAGTTTCAAGCCGTCGTTGTCGGTTGCAGCTCTCCAGAGCGAGAGGCGCGGTCCGCGTTTGATCAACGCGTCTTTGCCGCTTACAAGCTGTTTGAGTCCGTCCGCGCTGATGACAGCTGTAAGGTCTCCGCAAGAGAGCTCCGCCTGATCGGGAGCCGATTTTGCTGAACACTCAAACTTCTCTCTTCCACGCGCCGGAGCAAGTTTCAACGCAGCAAGCGGCAATGCCTCATGCGCAACAACAAATCCAGCCTGCGCCCACTTCGTGGCGGTTTTACTGACAAAAACAAGTTTGAGCCATACGCGCGCTCCGGCAGGAACCTCATACTCTCCGATCGGAAGAGTGATGATATTCTTGCTGCGCGGCGCAAAGTCGAGTTTGGATACAACTCCGTCGGAAACAACTTTTCCGTCAACCTCACAAGCCCATTTGAGCTCAAGATCCGACAAATCCGTAAACCAGCGGCGGTTGAATATCTCAATAGAGTGCGAACGGTCTCCGCAAAGCTTTATCTCAACCGGCTGGGCAAGGTATTTATACTCATACAATCCGGGATGCGGAACGCGGTCAGGCCAGATAAGTCCGTCGGTACAGAAGTTGAAATCGTTGGGAGTGTCTCCGAAATCGCCTCCGTAAGCCCAGTATTTGCGCCCTTTGGCATCGGTTTGGGCGATACCGTGGTCGATCCACTCCCAAATAAAGCCGCCCTGCACTCCGGGAAGGGTTTTATAAGCTTGAAAGTAATCGGCAAGGCTTCCGTTACTGTTTCCCATGGCGTGGCTGAACTCGCACATGATGAAGGGTCGCTCATCGTATATATTGCGGCTCCACTCCTCAATACGCTCGAGCGACGGGTACATGGGACAGATGAAATCTGTGAGATATCTGTTTACAGATTCATTTCTGTACCTGCCGCTAATCGCTCCTTCGTAATGGAGCAGACGGTTCGGATCGCGGAAACGGATATAGCCCGCCATAGCGGCATGGTTTGCCCCTGCTCCGGACTCGTTGCCGAGACTCCACGCATAGATACAGGCGTGGTTCTTGTCGCGCTCATACATGCGCACCGCACGGTCAGTAAAGGCTGGCGCAAACCGCGGATCACGGCAGAGATCGTGATACCTGGCATGGCTCTCGATATTCGCCTCGTCGATGACATAAAGTCCGTACTCGTCGCAAAGGTCATAGAACTCAGGCGCGCTGGGATAGTGGCTGGTGCGGACTGCATTGATATTGAACTGTTTCATCAACTCAATATCCCGCTTCATCGTCTCATAAGGAACGGCTTTTCCCTTGGTCTCGTGGTGGTCGTGACGGTTGACTCCGCAGATGAGAACCGCCTTGCCGTTGATGAGAAATTCGCGGGATTTTATCTCGAATTTGCGGAAACCTACCCTGACAGATGCCGCATCACGGAACGTTCCTGCGCTTGATTTATATTCAACTGTGAATGTGTAAAGATCCGGAGTTTCCGCACTCCATTTTTTGACATCAGCTATTTCCAAACGCAAATCAAAGGGAACACGTTCAGGGTCGGAGTTGCGGAACCACCAATCCTCCTGACCGGTAAAACGGACTCTCGGCAAAGCGGTTCCACGGGCGACACAAGTTCCGTCCGGAGCATAAAGTTTTGCCGCAAGTTTCGGAGTTTTGCGCTCGTCTCCCGGAACACTTACCAATATTTCCGCATCAATGATTCCGTTTACAAGCGCGTTGTCGAGAGTTGCTTTGCAATCAATATCCATGACCCGGAATCTGGGAACTGTATAGAGATAAACTCCGCGGGACAATCCGGGAAGATACCAATGATCCTGATCTTCGATCCAAGTGGCATCGCTCCACTTTACGACGATGACGGCGAGGTGGTTTTCTCCATTTTTGACCAGATCGGTCACATCAAACTCCGTAGTTCCGCGTGAGTCTTTGGAGCATCCGGCAAACTTGCCGTTGACGTACACAGCAAAGAAACTCTCGGCTCCGTCAAAATGAAGGATAGCACTTACAGGACGCGTTCCGCGCTTGAACTCAAAGGTGCGGCGGTAAATTCCGGTAGGATTATTTTGAGGAACTTCAGGAATGGGTGCTTCAAACGGCATGGTTATATTAGTATAATGCGGAGCCTCAACTCCACGCATCGCCCAGCAATCAGGAACCTCTACTTCGTCCCACGCGGAAACATCTGTTCCGGGAGCAACTATGCCGCTGCGGATTTTTTCCGGAGCAGTAGTATAACAGAAACGCCAAGTTCCGTTAAGCGGAGTAACGCTGTCGGCAAACTCTTTTTTGACGGCTTTTGACTCCTCTTCGCTTTTGAAGTGATAAAATGTCGCCGCTGTCGGTAAACGGCGCATACCCAGCATTTCTGGACTGGTGAACATTGCCCGGTCGATAAGCATGAAAAATCTCCTTATATTCTCTTTGCAGCAGCCAAAAACAACTCTTGTGGCATTCAAAGTATTCCATTCTGAACTTGAGTATAAATTATCCCGTTAGAGAAGATTTTTCAAGCATCAAATAAAAAATATCTGCAAAACCATATATCCTTACCGCCGGGCTCCGTGATCGTTCATCGCCTGATGATCTATTTTCATATTCTGTCCATCAAAAACATCGAGGGTAACAACCTTGATTTTACAATCCTGAAGCATACGGACGCAGTCAGGTTCTCCTCCGCAGCAGTAGGCAAGAAAGAGCTTGTTTCCGCGGAAATACATTGCTGTATAGGCATAACCGTGGTCGGGTGAATTTTCGACAACAAAATGGTTATCCCAACTCTTAGCTTCATCGCAGCTTCTTGCTATGACAAGCGGAGTACGCGCTCCCCATCTGGTCGTGGCAAGCGGAACACTCATAAGAGGGTGATGGTTATTCCAAACCGCATACAAATATCCGGTCGAAGGATCGCGTTTCATGGATAATGGAGAGCTGGGGGAACGGAATTCCGGAGCGGGAACCGGCATTGACCAATGATTTCCGCCATCGCAGGAAACCGCTTTGTACTGACATCCGGCATTTGTTCTGAACCAGCAACACAAAGAACCGTCTGCCAGCTCAACAACTCCCGGCTCCATCAACCCGCCAGTTACACCATACGGAGGATAAACCCGGTCTGCAGAGTGCTGCCATGTAACACCTCCATCATCAGAATAAGCAAAAACACCTGTTCCATCACCAATTCCGGAACGCTTACCGCTCACCTTGTAAAAGTGGTGAGAGTAGGGAATTATTATACGTCCGGATTTTAACTGCACAAGACGGTCGTTGTTTCCGACATAATATATACAGGGAACATCAGCTATATCAACAGGAGTACTCCACGTAGCACATTCGTCGGAGGAAAAGATTATTTTGGGACGGCATTCACAAAAATCATACCCCATAATATCGGACTTTTCAAGATAATGCATCGCGATCCTGCCGTCCTGCAAACGCAAAAGGGAGACCGACATAACGTTTCTGCGAGTATTTTTTACCACAAGCTCAGGAGCGCTCCAAGTCGTGCCTTCATCGGAAGAAATTATTGCATAAATATCTGCATTACAATCATCATAGGAGTCTTCTCCGCAATAACGTGTATAGGCAAAATAAATTCTTCCGTCGGACAATTCCACAAAAGATCCTTCGGAATTTCTTGGGTTTACGCCTGAGTGTTTCAACATATACTCCATAAAAAACTCCCAATATGTGATTTGCACAGTGTATCAACTGCAAAATAATATACACCTCAAGAGAGTTTTTTCAAGAGCGAACCAGCGTTCTTCTCGCGCCGAATAAGCGTGGCTTGGCAGACACGCGAGAAAAACTCTCCGCCTTTACGGAGGCGAAGTATGCAGCACGCGGTTGGTAACAGAGTAATGCACGGCAAAGATGCACAGCAAACAACGGCGGGCAGAATACCTCTCCACATACGTTGATACTCCGTTCAATTCCGTTCACTCCGTTCATCTCCGTTCTGGAGCCTACGGTCTTCTTGCGCCGAATAAGCGTGGCTTGGCAGACACGCGCGCGAACCGACGTTGGTTACCAGATCAGAGCCCGCCAAGCACGTTCTATACCCGCGTGAGAAAAACTCTCCGCCTTTAGAACGGATAAGAACGGATAAGAACGGAGTGAACGGATAGCCGGGGTGGAGAAGTATGCAGCTCGCAGTTGGTAACAGAGTAATGCACTGCAGAGACTTACCGCGTACAACGGCGTGCAGAATACCTCTCCACATACGTTGATGCTCCGTTCAATTCCGTTCACTCCGTTCATCCCCGTTCTGAGCCTGCGGTCTTCTCGCGCAGAACAAGCGTGGCTTGGCAGACACGCGCGCTAACCAACGTTGGTTACCAATTCAGAGCCCGCCAAGCACGTTCAAAACCCGCGCGAGAAAAACTCTCCGCCTTTTCTAAGAATACTAAGAATACTAAGAATACTATGAATACTATGAATACTATGTTTTAGCGGGGGGGGAGAAGTATGCAGCTCGCAGTTGGTAGCAGAGTAATGCACGGCAGAGACGCACGGCAAACAACGGCGGGCAGAATACCTCTCCACATACGTTGATGCTCAGTTCAATTCCGTTCACTCCGTTCATCCCCGTTCTGGAGCCTGCGGTCTTCTCGCGCCGAACAAGCGTGGCTTGGCAGACACGCGCGCTAACCGACGTTGGTTACCAATTCAAAGCCCGCCAAGCACGTTCAAAACCCGCGAGAGAAAAAATACCCCGCATAAAAGAGTGCAGACTGCTTTTGTATGCAGCGTGGCTTGTGGTGGTTGTGGGTGCTAATTACCGTTGGTTACCAGTACAAACCACGTCCGTTGCACCGCAGACAATCGCGTACCGCCACCGTGTATTTGCGAATAATAGTATTCATAGTATTCTTAGTATTCATAGAACACACCACGTTTGCTCCATAGCAAACAGCTGCGTACCCCATCGGGTCGTTTGTCCCAACTGGCTTGCCGCGGCGTAGAGCTGCAAAGCAGCCGAAGACGGGAGGGCGCGACAAAAAAGTGCCTGTCAGGCACAAAAAAAACCGGCTCAAACAGTGCGAATGTTTGAGCCGTAAGAAAAATTCCCGGCGCCGTGCTACTCTCCCATAGTCAAATTTACAGTACCATCGCCGCTGGAGCCCTTAACTACCGTG
>SUVY01000073.1 GCA_015061775.1 Lentisphaerota bacterium
GTTCGGGAGCCTTCCGTTTTCTCAAGCCGGACTGCGTGGCTTGGCTTCTTTCAAACAATAGATAAAGGCTGTTGCTCACCTTTCCAAGGTTTTGCAACAACCAGTTTTTCTTTTTGCCGAAAAAACACCTCAAGATCGCGAAGCTTGATTGCATCGAATAACAGCCGAACAATCCCGGCAAAATGCCCGGGAGACCAATGCGAACCCAAAAGTACACCGTTTTTCTTGAAAGTGAGAGGGGGGTTCGGGGGGAGAGCGAAAACTTCTTTTTCCGAAAAAAGAAGTTTTCGCTCTCCCCCCGACACCAATCAACCTTTAACTATTTGTTACTCTTCGGCAGAGGAAGTTTCGGCTGTACCGGTGAGTTCTTTTATCTCGTTTTCGAGGCGGTCTATTTGAGACTGGAGTTCCTGTCTTTTGCTATCTACTGCGGCCTGGCTGTGACTGTTTGCATCAGACGCTCTTTTATTGTGGGCATTTATCCTGTCGAGGTCACGCTGGTACTGGAACAACTCTTTTCTGCAACGGTCTCGCTCGACTATAAAACGGTGGGCATTACCGATAACAGAACCGCTTCCGGAAAAATTGGCAGTGTATTGGGCTTTCAACTGCTCGTTCCATACCAATTTATGTTGACGGCACCAATAATGCACCTGGCTGAGATGGTCGTCTCTGTAACGGTTGGGAAATTTGTGCCGTTCATGGTAAACCCGGTGCCGCGTACAATAATCCGAACCAGCCTGTCCATTAAGCTGACGCATTTCATAGTGATCGCAGAAGTACATTCCTCCGGAAACCGTTACCTTGCAGACACGTGTCATTTTTCTGGTAAATTTGACATCTGTTCCATTGATGCAAAGAGAAAAACAGGCATAGCGGATATCACTCCGGAGACGGTTGGCTTTAGATATCTGCGTGTTGAGAAAATTGATCCTGCGCTGAAGTGCGCTTATTTTTGCAGCAATACCTGCTGTACTGAGAATCCGTTTGGCGCCGGGAGCATGGAGCTGTGACATACGCTCTTTCAGCTCAGCTATCTCTTTTTGTTTGGCTTCGATAGCTTCAGACCGCTGCTTTTCTGAGGCGGCTTTTCTGGCGTTTTCTGCGGCTTGTCTCGCTGCGCGCTCGGCTTCCTGCTGTTCCTTGAGTTTTCTCTGGCGCTCATTCTCGTTTTTCATTGTCTCGAGTTCAAGCTTCTTCTGGAGAAAATCTATTTGACGCTGCAGTTCTTCATTCTTTTCGCGCTCTTTGTCTATTCTGCGGATTGTTTCCGCATAGTGCTTGGTGTGATATTTGTGCAGTCCGAAGAAACCAAGCAGAGAAGCTGCTATGACCAGCACCAGAATAACTCTCATCATTTTTTGTTCCCCTGATATGTTAAGGTTCAGATCATCAATACTTTAATATAGCACACCACTTTATTTTGTCAAACGTTATTGCCTGAACATTACCGGAAAGGTACTCACCCCCGGCTCTCCGGTAGGAATATCCGGAACGCTTTTAGTATCAACAAATCCGAAGCGGCGGCTGAACGGCCAGAACACGAAAAAGGCTCTGCCCATGATATTGCGGCGCGGAACTGAACCAAAGAAACGGCTGTCCTTGCTGAAAAGAGAGTTGTCTCCAAGCATAAAATAATGCCCGGCGGGAACGGTGTACTCTCCTGAGTTTGCGAAGGCTCCAGCTCCCATATTGGAGACGTGTCCGTGGTATCCGGCTTTTCCAGAATAGACCTTTTCAAACTTTGGAGCGAGCTCCTGGATACGCTTGAAAACAGTTTCTCCAGCCGGTTTGACCCACAGCTGATTATCGGTTATTTTTATAGTATCCCCCGGCATACCTGCAAGACGCTTGATGTAAAAATATCCTCCGGCAGAAACAGGTTTGCCTTCCTCGTCAATAAGATCGTTAGTGGTGAAAACGATGACGTCACCCCGCCGCGGAGGAACAAAACTTATCGAGAAACGTTCGACAAAAAGATGGTCTCCGAGGGTGATGTATCCATCGCCCATCACCTCACCTTTGCGGTACACTTTGTCAGGAGAAAGTTTAAGAAAATCAACTGCTTTGCCGGGGTCTCCGGAAACAGAAACTGTTTTATCTCCGATAGAGAAGAAAGTGGCTCCGAATATTCCTGATGGATCGTAAGTGATGCTTTCTCTTCCGATGACGCCGTCTTCCGGGCTGGTGACTTTCACGTGCTTAGCTGCATACAAAAGCGCGTCGGATTTATCGGACTTCCCCAGCAGCGGGCTTCCGAAACGCTCAGGAAGGACATAATGCACTCCGTAAAGAGTGGGCTGCATCGAGCCTGTCGGAATTCGGAACGGCTGGAAATAGAGTGCACGCAAACCGAATGCAACAGCTCCGACCACGAGAAAGAGGTCGAGCCAGTCTCCCAGAAAGTTGCGTTTCACCAACGGACGCAGCACTTTCTCTGCCTCCTTTTCCGGAGCTTTGCCTAATGGAGATGTTTTAAGCTTCTCAAGTTCAGCATCAAACAACTGTTTTTCGGCTGCGCTCAAAACGTCGTCGTCGCTGTGGCGGCGGGTTTTAAGGTCATTGAGAAACTTTCTGCGGCGGCTTGCCGGAGTGAAAGGAATGTAACTTATTATATTCATGGGTGCGCGCCGTTTATCAAGCTGTTATCAATGTCCGATTCCGGGAGCAGGAAGCGGAAGACGCTTCCACGCGCGGTGCGGAACCGCAAGTCCCTGACTTTTCCAATGATTTTCAAAGTCACTGCTCACACCTTCAAGGTCGGAAATCGCTTCCGGGCACGGTTCAAAAAGTCCTGAAGCCTCCAGAACTCTGCCCACTGCGTCGCAGTAATTCACGTCATCGCTGGAAAAGTGGAATATTCCGTTCTCTTTCAGCACCCTGTGTATCTGGGTGGTAAAATCACTCGCCAGCAGACGGTGTCCGCGGTGCCGGTCTTTGGGCCACGGATCAGGGCAGAGCAGATGGATACGGTCAAGAGAGTTGTCAGGAAGCAGTCTTGAGAGCAGATAACGCGCTTCGACCTGCATAGCCTGAACGTTGCTGCATCCGGCTGCGGCGGCGCGTTTGACTACCTTGCGGAGTCTGCCCATAAGCATATCGGCGGCGAATATCTGCCGCTCCGGATAGCGTGAAGCAAGCGCAATGGTAAAGCTTCCGGCTCCGCAGCCGAGATCGAGTTCAGCGACTTCCGCCGGCTCAAGCAGACCGTAAAAGGTACGGAGCCTCAATATCTTCTCATCCTCCGGATGAACTTTGGGAGCATTGGGAGTTGTCATCAGATACTTTCGCGTTTTTCAGCCCACTCGGTGATCGCCTTGCGGGTATTTTCATAGTTTTCTTTAGTCATCGCCTCGGCGAACTTGACGAAATATGCCACCATCGCATCACGGAAGATCCCGAGATTTTCGACGCGCTCGGCAAAGATCTCAAAATCATTCATCTGCTCTCCCTCAGGAAGCTTGAATGAGCTGAAACTGAAGCGGTCTGCATCGATCGTGCCGCTCCATATCTGGTTGAGGCGGGTGAGCGAAAGCTTTGCTTTGCGGAGTTTCTTGCCGACAGAGAGGGCGGCTTTTGCCTCTGCGCTGCGCAGCGGAGACTCGCCCTTGCGGACGACGGTCTCTCCGGCTCCGCGATCTTCACCGTCTCCCTCAAAGGAGAGCGGTCCCTCGATCAGTACGTCGAAACTTCCGTACCCAGGATGTTCGAGCTCACCGACGCTCTCGCTGTAATACCAGAGGTAGAGCAGAAAATCGCGTCCGAGATGCGCCTCGGTCTGATTGACACCCTTTTCGAGACTCAAAATGGGAACGTCAACAGCAAGACGCTTGAGCTCTTTTTCAAGTATAAGCTCCGGAGTAAGTTGAAGCGGCTCCATTCCGGTAGTCTGCATAAAGTTGTCAACGAAGAGGTCGATCTGCGCCTGACTGGTTGCTCCGACGTACATAAGACCGCGGTTGGGTTCGATGACAAAGGGGATTCCGGAGAGGCTCGGAGGCATCTTCTGGATATGTTTTTCAACGGTCTCCTCTTTGATCTGACGCTTGAGTTTTCCTGAGACATACTCAAGGTTGTTCGCCTTCATGTAAGCCTGCTCCTCGCGGCGGCAGAGGGCGTTGAGCAGAGAGCCCGGAATCTTCCTGACAGCCTGACGCAGAGCAAGATAATAGCATCCTCCAGTCTGGGCAGAAGCTGAGTCGATCGCTGTGTCGAGCAGGTGGTGTCCTGTGACCCAGCCGATCTGGGGCTCTTCACTTACGCTGTCGAGAGTTCCCGCCTTGTGCGCAGCAAAGAGATCGATGACGTTTTCCGGAAGAGCTTCCGGAAGTTCAAATATGGTAAATGTAATTGATCCGCGATCAAACGGCATGATATTGTTTCCCTATGATGACAGAATTTCAGTTTTTGTCGTCTTCGTAACGGTACTCTTCGCCGAAACCGTAGTTTTCGATGACGTAGTCGAGGTCTTTGTCTCCGCGTCCGGAGCAAGTTGCGACGATCGAGCCGTAGGGATGCTCTTTCGCCCAGCGCATGGCACAGGCTATCGCGTGCGCGCTCTCGAGGGCGGGAATAACTCCTTCATAACGGCTGAGCTTAAAGAAGGCATCAATGGCTTCAGCGTCGCTGACGGTGGTGTATTTGACGCGTCCGAGGTCTTTCCAGAATGCGTGTTCCGGACCGACGGAGGGATAATCAAGTCCGCTTGCGATGGAGTAAACAGGAGCGGGACCTCCGTCTTCGCCTTTGAGGACATAGCTCTTGAAGCCGTGCATGGAACCGGGTTCGCCGTAAGTGAGACTTGCGGCATGATCTCCGAGATGGGAGCTTTTGCCGAGCGGCTCGGCACCGATGAGCTCAACGGGATCGTTGAGATAGGCGGCGAAACTTCCGGCAGAGTTGGAGCCTCCGCCGACGCAGGCGCAGACGGCATCCGGAAGGTGTCCGGTCATCTCAAGGAACTGAGCACGGGACTCTTCTCCGATAATGAACTGGAAATCGCGCACCATCAGCGGGAAGGGATGCGGTCCGAGAACAGAACCGATGCAGTAGATAGAATCTTTATAGTTGCGGGCGTAGGAGTCAAATGCTGAATCGACCGCCTCTTTGAGGGTCTGAAGACCGTGGGTGACTTCAACGACTTTTGCTCCGAGGATCTTCATGCGCGCCACGTTGGGAGCCTGCTTCTTGATATCGACAGTACCCATGTGGATCTCGCACTCAAGTCCAAAATAAGCGGCTGCGGTAGCAAGAGCAACTCCATGCTGTCCTGCGCCGGTCTCGGCGATCAGGCGTTTTTTGCCCATGTATTTGGCAAGCAGACCTTCTCCCATGCAGTGGTTGAGCTTGTGGGCTCCGGAGTGGTTGAGATCTTCGCGTTTGATGTAGATCTGGCAGTTGCCGATCTTGCGGGAAAGACGGTCGCAATGATAAAGCGGAGTGGGTCTGCCCTGAAACTCCTTGCGGATGCGGCGGAGTTCGTTGATGAACTTGCTTGACTGGCAGATAGCCTGGTAGGCATCATTGATTTCCCTGAAGGCATCAACAAGCTCCGGAGTAAGCTCTGCACCGCCGTAGGGACCGAAAAAACCGTTCCGGTCAGGGTACTCATGAAAGTAGTGCGAAAAATCCATTTTTTATTTCCTTTATATTCAATATAAATAATATTTTTTGCAATCTAATAAAATAACTCCGTTTTTGCAAAATTTCAAGTGCGGGATAGGAATTAAAGCATTGTGAAACAAGGGCGTGTTTTGCGACGGACACGAGAAGAATCATGCAGCACGCGGCAGGGGCGTGTTGATCATGCAAATAAAAGAGACAAATACGGAAACGCCAAGTTACCATCGGTGGGCATTGTGAGACAAGGGCGGAAATAGTACACGAAAACGCCAGTTACCATCGGCGGATGCAGTACGAGGCAATGGCGTATTTTGCGACGGGCATGCGAGGGATTATGCAAACGACGATACAAAAACGCCAGTTACCATCGGTGGGCACATGGTCTTGCCGATGCCTACGAGAAATCTCTTGAGAAGCCAAAGAAACGTATCCCTTCTGTAAGTTTGATTCGCTCCAAGCGTTCTTACTGGTTGGACTTTATCGCATTCCTGAAAGATCGTTACCCTGATTTGCAGAAGTTGTCTGAAGTCCGTCCGCTTCACGCCGAAACCTATATCCAGTATCTCCGGCAGAATGGTCGCTTCAACAAAACCGTCACTTACAGAGGTTCGGTTATTACTCAGGAACGCAGTTATCAGTTGAAGTCAGAATTATCTCCCAAAACTATCAACACCTATCAGCAAGTTTTGACTGAAGTATTCCAACTGCTTGCTCGGGATGCCGGGATTATTGAAAATCCGTTTGCGTCGATTCCAATGTTGAAAAAAGAATCCGAAAGCCGAGAAGCCTTTTCCGAAGATGAACTTGCAATCATCAGGGATAATCTTGATGACTTTACCAGACCTCTTTTTACGATTGCCATTGCAACTGCTTTGCGTGAGGGAGACATATGTACGCTGAAATGGTCAGACATCGACTTCAAGCGGGATCTGATCATCAAACGGATGCGTAAGACTGGAAACATGGTGGAAATCCCAATCATGCCGCCGTTGCGAATTTATCTCTCGCAGTTGCAGACGGACTCTGCTGAATCGGAATATGTGTTGCCGAAACACGCAGAAATGTACTTGAATAACAGTTCTGGAGTATCGTACCGTATCAAACAGTTCCTTGAAAACAAGTGCCACATTGCAACCACCAAAACGTTGGAAGGTCGTTCCCGTGCAGTATCGGTCAAAGATTTGCACAGTTGCCGTCACACCTTTTGCTACTACGCCGGACTGTACGGTATTCCGTTATCTATCGTACAGAGCATTGTTGGTCACATGACACCGGAAATGACTAAACATTATTCAGCTCACGCAAGTTTAAGTGCCAAACGAGAGCAGATGCGTCAGTTGCCTGAATTTATGATGTTAACCGGCTTGGAAACAAGGGACGTTGAAGCTGCAGAACGTGAAGAATTGCATCGCCTGATCAGTACCCTTCCCATTGAAAAAGTCCGAGAACTGCTTAGGGAACTGCGTTAAATACTTTTTATTTACAGCAGTGGAGTCATATAAAGCGGCAAGCAGACAACACCATCTTTTTCCATTACATCCGCACTGTGAAGTACGTATGGAGTATGGAGTTGTTGAGCAAATTTCTGGCGGAACTTCTGTAAAGAGGTCAAGGTGTAACCTTTACCGGATTTAACCTCCAGCGGCGAAATATTGTGCCTGTTCGTAATTTTCTGCTTGGCGATGAGAAAATCTATTTCCATTCTTTCCGAAGCATCATCTCTACTGGGATTGCTGTAGAAATACAAACGGTGATCAGAAGCAACCAGCATTTGAGCAACGATATTTTCAACTACCATACCTTCGTTAAATTCTAACTTGCCGAGTAAAAGCTTTTTATACACTTCCTCAGAAACAATGGAGTTTTCGTCAAATGCGTGACTTATCAGCAAGCCGGTATCTGCCATATAGCACTTTAACGTCATACGGTCGCTATTCATTTTCAATCCGGCACTAGGTGCAGTTGAGTTGTAACAGATATTTACGATCATAGCATCTTCAAGCCAGAACATTGCATCCTCATATTCACGGAATCTTGCCTGCTTCCCGATAGAAGCCAGATTGAAGCGTTTTTCATGCTTTTGTAATTGAGATGGGATTTCATCAAAGATTGCTTCAACTTTACGTTCATAGCCTTTTGCATGTTTGATAATATCAGCCCGATACAAAGTGAGAATATCTCGCTTTATGGCATCTACATTGACAAAGTTTTTGTTTTCTGCGTACTCTTTAACGGCTTGCGGCATTCCGCCTATAATCAGGTATTGACGAAAATAATCCATAGCTTTGCGGTGAATCATATCACCCAGCGGACGCTGTTTGATAAAGCTCTGTCGAATCAGCGGCATCAATGTTTCATTACCATTGGCCCAGAGAAACTCCTCAAAATCCAGCGGATACATTTTAATATGCCGTTCTTCGGAAGGAATAACGATATCAGAAACATTGGCTTTAATAGACACCAAAGAACCGGTTTCTATGTAATCATACCTGCCATCGGCAACCAGATATTTTATCGCAGCTCTGGCTCGTGGAAACAATTGAACCTCGTCAAAGATAATAAGAGATTCCCGCGGATAGAGCTGCACGTTAAAATACGCTGACAAGTAAGCGAAGAATGTATCAAGGTCATCCAGAAAGTCATTAAAGAGTCGTTTCACATCTTTGTTAGCTTTATTGAAGTCTATCAAAATGTAGGATTTGTATTCATTCTTTGCAAACTCTTCAGCAATATAACTTTTTCCAACACGTCTTGCTCCGTCTATCAGCAATGCAACCCGCCCGGAGTCATTGGTTTTCCATGCCTTCAAAGAATCATAAATCTTTCGTTTCATAAATATTCCTCATTACCAATTCACGTTTTCAAGACTTTTCAACAAATAATGTATCACGTTTTCAAGACTTTTCAAGTGATATTGTTCCACGTTTTCAAACATTTTTCAATAACACCTGTAGGCTTAAACGGTTGTCTGCTTCTTCCGTTCTGCCCAATATCTACGCTTTTCCATTGCTTTTTCATAATCTTTATAAAACTGGGAAGAGAAGAATTTTTTAACGCCCTTGGGAGTAACATCCTGTTCATCAATCTTTCCGAGGTAAGAAAGCTGCCTTATGGTTGTATTGGTTTGAGTTCCTGCATTGAAATCATTGCGAACGATCATTCTACCGCTGGCACGGTGTGTGCCATCAGGTGCTTTATTACACGGATATACCAATTCTTTCGCTTGAACTTCTTCCAGCGGAATACCCAGTTAATCTGCCCAATGTTTTTCAAGAGTGGCTCTGATATCAGGGATAGACCTTTATTTGTTTTCCCAATTCAATGGCTGTCGTCTTTTGTTTGCCCAGTTGGACTGGTATATCGTAAACGTTGTTTTTAAATAGCACGTTTGTCAGATCGTTAAAAATTTGCTGCAATTTTTTAAATGCGCATATTTCTCTTGGGTATATGGTAATTTGAGAATCGAAATAAGTTGTTTTTAAACCGCTATCTTCTTCCTGGCATTTCTCAAGAACTGCTTCGAACATCGGAATAAAAAAAGCTATTGTTTGGAGACGTATATAATCTTGATTGTTTAATCTGAATCTCATGGTTTACCTCAAACTCGTTACCCTGTAATTGCCGGATAGCGGTTATAAACGTGCTCGTAAATCAAATTAGTGTAGCGGTTGATACTCTGGTCATCGTAGCTCTGCGGGAGCGAAACAAAGAGAGAATCCCGGATTAGGGTGCTGACGATAGCCTGCGTGTCGGATTTATCCCGCCAGTGATCAAGTTCGGCAATTTTTTCTTTGATTTTGACGAGTAATTCAACCGCAATCTTTTTGATCTCTTTAATATCGTTTTTGGACAGATCATCTTTGAAAAGCAGATCGTAAACGGACAACTCCTCATCAGTCGAAAAGCCTTCCCGGATATAACGCTGCTGTTCGCCGTCAAGTTCTCCGCAGAGGCGCATCAGGTCATCAAAGGTTTTCTCGATTTTGGGGCGGTCATGTTCCTGATTGTATTCGTCGATGATTTTCTGATATTTTTCATGGTATTTGATACGGTCCGGATTATTAGGCAGCATAGAGGCTATCCGCTGTTCGATAAGCTGTTCCAGATCTTTGATCAGCAGGAATTTCTTTTTTGTCCGGGAAAACTCTTTGCGGAGCAGATCAAAATCAATTTTGCTGATATCAAATGAGCGCACTGTTTCATTCCCGGTCGATTCGGTGGAAACATATTCATTAACGATATGGTTGATTTGAACCATCAGATCAACTGTGTCGGCATTTTTCCGTTTTTCGATCAGTTCGTTGTAAATTCCGCTGATGGCATTATGTTCTCTGGTCATTTGCCAACTTTTCTCATCTTTGTTGAGATACTTCCACAACCGGAAAAGTTCACTGGCGCAGGTCTGAAACTCTTTTTTGGTTTTCAGGTCAACGCACAATTCATTGGCAGCAGTCTTGAGCAAAGCGATGCGTTCAAATTCAGAAGAAGCGACCAGATCATCCAAGTTGAAGTTATGAGCCAGCAGAAACTCCTTTATCGTACTGATAAGTTCCAAAACTCTGGCAATCAACTCATTTTTGTCGATCGTAGGGTCAGTACCTACGCCGTTGCCATTCTGCGAAGTGTAATCTGCCAATGCTTTGCGGAGAGCTTTGACGATACCGATATAGTCCACGATCAAACCGTTTGTCTTACCTTCTGCCACGCGGTTGGCACGGGCGATGGTCTGCATCAGGGTATGGGCTTTGAGCGGCTTATCCAGATAGAGACAGGCAAGGGATTTTACATCAAAACCGGTGAGCCACATGGCGCAGACGAATACCACCCGGAACGGATGATTTGAATTTTTGAAATCTTTATCAAGTTCCCGGTCAATCATTTTCTGCCGGTGCGGGAGGACATCCAAGCCCCAGGCTTTGAAGGTTTTTATTTCGTTCTGTTCCTGACTGATGACGACCGCCATTTCAGTTTCCTGCATCCACTGGATTTTGCGGGAAAGTTCCAGAGAAAGCTGCTGGGAAGTTTCGTGTTTCAATTCGGCTTGCAACTCGGAGATCTTCTGCTGCCAGTATTTCTGAACGAGGTTATACATCCGGACGCAGGAAACCTTGTTCAAACAGACATACATTGCCTTGCCGCAAGTCCAGTGATCGGAATAATGTTCCACAAAATCTCTGGCATAAGCATCGAAACGGGGTTCGGCGGTGAGCAGATGGATCTCCTTGGCAAACTCTTTTTCCAGTTTTTCCTGTTGATTGGGATCAAGTTCGGCAGCTTCGAGAGCTTCGGCGATACGTTCGGTAATTTCGGGATTATCTATATCGTTGAATTTCTGTCCGCGGTTTTCGTAGTAAAGCGGAACGGTGGCACCATCGTCCACCGCCCGCTGGAAATCATAAATTGAAACATAACCGCCGAAAGTACGTTCTGTGATATTGTCATTGGCAAGCAGAGCGTAACGCAAAAAGAGCAAACCAAGTACCGGCATGCAGTACTGATTGGACGTAAGTTTTGAACCGGCACGAAGCAAGTCGGCAGATTCCCAGAGATCACTCTCAAGTTTGCGGATATTGATCATCATTTTGACTCCTCCACATCAGCGGCCTTGCCGGATTTTACCCACGCATCCACTTCATCCTTTTTGAATTTCCACAATTTGCCAATACGATGTCCTGGCATTTCTCTTTGCTCGATCCAACGATAAACAGTTTCTCTGCGAATGCCCAGATATTCAGTAATTTCTTTCAGCGACAGCCAACGGTCTTCCATGATCAAAATGCTCCATTGAAGTAATATTTTTGTTCAATGGTAAGATAGCATAAAAAAGCGACATTTCCAGTGCTTTTGTCAATTTTTTAGTTATTTTGTGTGACTTATAGAGTTTGAAATTTTTTCATTTATATATTTCTTCTGTGATAATCAGCCTCATCGGTCTTTTGATCGGTGGGGCTGAACTGTTTTTGAAACTTTAACAAACTCATGGAGGTAAATATGAGAATTGAAAAGAAGACGTTGAATGATGCACTGCGGGTGCTGGGCAAGGTGGTGTGCCAGACCTCACCGGTGGAACTGTATCGGTCGGTGCGGTTTGTCGGTGATGTCGATGGCGTTATGGCAATGGCTACGGACGGAGTAGAAACGGTTTCGGTGACGGTGGACGCGTTCTCTGAAACTGAAATTGATTTCTGTGTGCCGTTCAACCGTGATTTCATAAGTAGCTCAATAATTTTTGAATCTATTTTGTTATTATGAGGTTTCGTATCGAGACACGTAGAGCTTCATACCCAAGAGCTTCTACTGCTGGTTTGATACCGATAGAGAAAATATCTTCTCGGTTGGGGGCAAATTTCCGCTTCAGACAAAAAAAGAAGGGGCTGTTGATCACCTTTTTTGAGGTTTTGCAACAGCCCTTTCTCAGAGGCTTACCATGTATCTTATATCCCGGGCATTGATTAGCAGCTCCCCCTTTGCGAGAATGGGCATTAAACTCGTCGGAGCAAAGGGGTAAGGAGCTGCTTGGACTTGACAAAGAATAGAATTAACGCTACGG
>SUVY01000074.1 GCA_015061775.1 Lentisphaerota bacterium
TATACCTGCTTCGCCGCATACGCATAGAAATACCAATAAAAAAACGCCCCGTATCGCCGCAAAGAACTGCGTGCGACATACGGTAGCAGGAGTGAGCCGATAGAAAAATCGGCTCACGACGGGTGCATCCGTCTTCGTTACACTACGCCGTGACAAGGGGGGGGGAAGCCAGCCCAACGAGGCTGGCTGAGTATCCCGCAGCCCGTCGTACGGGCCGCATCGCACGCAAGAATGTGCCTGAGCAGCCAGAAAAGGCTGCTCAGGGGCGGCTACTATGCCGCCCGGAGCCGAACGCAGGGAAGAGGCGGATGAAGCCGGGAGCAGAAATTCGCAGAAAAAAGAGCAGAAGTCTCAATTTTTCATCCCCCAAAAAAGCATCGGACACATGATTTTGACAAAATCATGTGTCCAGAGGTGCATCCGTCTTCGTTGCACTACGCCGCGACAAGGGGAGAGCCAGCCCAACGAGGCTGGCTAAGTATCTCGCAGCCCGTCGTACGGGCCCCCTGCCGGGAGATTTTTAAGAGGCGAGCAGCCTCTTAAACTCCCACGCCATACAATGCCGTAAAAAGCGATTTTATTTTGCGCCGTACTGTTCGTAGTAGGCGTTAATAGCTTCCATAAGCTTGTCGTCGATGATGACTTTGCCCTTGTAGGGACGGTTGTAGAGGTGCTCGATGACCTCCTTCATGGTGACGATCGCACAGGTTTTGAATCCGTATTTTTCGGATATCTCACAGAGCGCACTCTTTTCACCCTGTCCGCGCTCCATGCGGTCAACGCTGACCACAAGTCCGAGGACATCGACTTTGCCCTGGGCGTCGAGGATGGGAAGGGTCTCGCCGATGGAGGTTCCGGCGGTGGTCACGTCCTCGATAATGACAACTTTATCTCCGTCACCGACAGGTCCGCCAAGAAGGATTCCTTTATCGCCGTGATCCTTGACCTCTTTGCGGTTCGAGCAATAGCGGATATCTGCGCCGTATTTCTCAGAGAGAGCGATGGTCGCTGTCACCGAGAGCGGAATTCCTTTGTAGGCAGGTCCGAAGAGAACGTCAAACTCCAATCCGAAGGTGTTTTTGATCGCCTGCGCATAGTACTCTCCGAGCTTTCTGAGCTGGGAGCCGGTACGGTAGAATCCGGTATTGACGAAAAACGGAGTCTTTCTGCCGCTTTTGGTCACAAAGTCACCGAATTTCAAAACCTGACAATCGATCATGAACTCAATAAATTCCTGCTTGTACTGTTCCATTTTTCACCCTTTCATGTTGGAGTTTAACTGCGGAACTTAATATATCACCTTTTCGGGATAAAACAAGTATAATCTCAAAAATAGGTATTGTCCCAATTTTTGTGAAAAAATTTTTTAAATTGATGACAAACGTTATTTGATATGTGCTTAAATATAGCGCATTCGTTATATTTTGTCAACATACGCCACACGCTTGTTTGCCTCGGTGGATGCATCCGTGAGACAATGTCGCGTTTTGCATCGAGCACAGCAAGGGAGTGTACTTTTGTACACGACCGCCGCGACGCAGATGCAAGGCGCGAGATTGACCGCGGGGCACCGCCGCCGGTCATTTTTCTTCACAACATTTGAGACATTAACCAAAAATAAAACCCTCCGGATATCTTCTTCCGGAGGGTTTTGAAAGATCATTGATCTCTATGCGTCTCAGATGGTGTCGCCGATATCGATGGTCTTCGGGAAGGGGTTCTGACGATGGCACTCTTCGATGATCCGGATCTGACGTTTGACCTGCTCGAGTTTGACCTCGGTGGGACGTCCGGTGGTGAATGCCTCGTAGATATCCTTGTAGTAATCAGTTCCCCAGCAGTCGAAGCTGTTGGCAAAAGCGGGGCATGTCCACTTCTCCTCGTAGAGGTGCATATCCTCGGAGCAGTAAACCGGCATTGCGCCCTCTCCTCTCAGAGGCTCGATGATGGCTTTCTGCTCGCCCATATCCTGGGGACGGAAATATTTCCAGCTGACCTCGGCTCCGACAGCCTTGAGACCTCCGCAGGTTCCGTAGATCTCGTAGGTGTTGCCCGGGAAGGCACAGCAGCGGGAGACCTCGACGTCGATGGTCGGATGGCCTTTTCCGGAAATGATGAGCTTGATGTGGTCTTCGGCATCTCCGAAGGTGTTGGCGCGGTCCATCTTGCAGAAGATCTGCTCGGGATCGGCGTCACCGAAGAACTGAACGACCTGATCGAGCGGGTGCGGTCCGGTGTTGAGCAGCTCTCCGGCACACATATCCTGGATGGTCTGCCAGTCCCAACGGCGGCCGAAGCAGTTGTAGGCGACTTTGACCATGACGATGCGTCCGAGCACTCCGGAGTTCATGACTTCCAGACTCTTGCGGAAGAGCGGTCTGAAGCGTGACTGCTGGAAGACGGCGAAGAATTTGCCGGTCTTTTTGATGACCTCTTCAAGTCTCTCGACATCCGCGACCTTGCGGGCGAGCGGCTTTTCGCAGATCACATTGAATCCAGCCTCGAGAGCCTCGATGCTGATGTCGATGTGTTTGTGGCTGCGGCTGGCGTTGACCACGAGCTCAATGCGCTTGTCGGCAAGGAGCTGTTTGTAGTCGGTGTAGCACTTGAGCTCGGGGCTCGGAGTGATTCCGTCGAGCGAATGACGCTCCACGATGGGATCGGCGATGGCGATGACCTCATAACGCTCGCGGAGTGCGGGCATGCACTCGAAGAGGTGACGATGGATGTTGCGTCCGCTTCTTCCCTGGCCAATGATACCAACTTTGATACGTCTCATTTTCATATTCCTTTACTGTTGTTAGGATTAGAGCTGTTCGACTGCTTCCGGTTTTCCGGAAGCGAATGATTTATCCGCAGCCTCGCAGAGAGCCATGACCTCGAAAGAGTCCTCGATGGAGACCGGAGTCTCGATACCGAGGAAGAAGAGTCTGATCTGCTCCATGAGTGAGTAATAGAACGGAGTCTTGGCGGGAACGGTGCAGATGGCATCATGACCGGCATCGTCGCGGATAACATCTCCATAGACCCATTTGTTCTCATTGAGTTCAACAACAGCACCGCGTCCATCCTTGTATTTGACGACGCAGACAACACCTTTTCCGCTGGGAGCGGCAGTCACGCTCTCGGCGCCGATTCCCATGATGCGCTCGATCTGCTCGAAGGTGTGGACTCCGTACCAGACGATGGAGGAACCTGCGGCAGCCTGTCCGAGCGGTCCCCAGGCGTATGCACTGTTGACATTGATTTTGGAGTCAACCAGATTGTTGAGTCCGACAGTGAAACGCAGGCTCGACGCGGTGAAGTAACGGGTGTTGTATTTCTTGCCGATCTCGATGATCTTGCGGGTGTTGGCAACGGTGTCGGCGAAGGGCTTGTCGAGGAAGACAGGCTTGCCGAGAGCGGCAACCTTCTCGAAATACTCCAGATGCAGAGAGGGGTCGTTGATCTCGAGCATGATGGCATCGCAATCTCCGATGGCATACTCAAAATCCTCGGTGACCTCGACTCCGATACTGCGGAGATAAGCTTCGCGCTCATCCAGTCCCGCCTTGTTCTGGAACGGAGTCTCAAAACGCATGGCACGGGTCACACGCATTCCGCTGATTTTGAACTCGGACTCGGGGTCCTGCATGAGTTTCGGCAACTGTACGGCATGGCTGGTGTCCATACCGATGACAGCTATACGGATTTCTTTCATTTTTTCACCTTTCCTTTGTTTTTGGTTATTTCTAAGAAACTAAAGTTGACTGAATATTGTATTTTCGGCGGCGGCAACGGCTCCTCCGCAGGCTCCGGAATCGCGTCCGAACTGCGACAGCCGCAGATCGATATCGGGCATTTTTCTCCGCAATTCATCGTGAAATGATTTGGGAAACATACTGAATCTGCCCGCCAGTATCAAAACCTCCTGAGCTGTGACGTTCAGGACTTGCCGGAATCCTGACGCACAGATATCCGCCATGATACGGCATGGATAATCCTGCTGCTCAAGAGTATCTTCGCTGAGAGCTTTTTCCAGCGTGGTGACTCCGCAGCCCGAGTAGTGATCCGGAACGATTATATCGCGCAGCTCCCCTGCCTTGCCGGATACTCCGAAGTGGAGCCTTCCGGAAAAAGAAAACGCGCTGCCGATACCTTTGCCCAGACTCACCAGCAGAAAATCATCTATTCCGCGCGCAGCCCCGGAAAACATCTCCGCCCGCGCCGCCATGCGCGCACGGTTGTCTATATATACCGGAAGCCCAGACGCGCTTTGTATATCCGAAACAAGCGGCTTGCCGGTCAATTCAAAGTTTGCGCTGCGAATGATGTCCCCGCTGCGCGGGTCCACTATTCCGGAAACCGCGACTCCGACGCCGCAGGTGACAGGAGTACGCAGGATACCTATCGCCCGTACAGCCGCATCAAGACGCTCCGAATACCCTGAACTTGCGGCGATCTCCGCACTCGCGGATATCTCTCCAGCCGCATTGAGACGCAGCGCGCGGACAACATTGTCGTAACCGATGTCAACGCCGATAGAGTGGAAACTGTCCGCATTGACCTTGAGCTGAATGGCAGGCTTGCCTCCGGAAGAACGGAGACAGCCATCCTCGGAAACATATCCTCTGTCGATCAGCTTTTTCACCAGCACAGATGCAGTCGGGCGGCTCAACTGGAGCAGACGCGCTATATCGCTGCGGCTGTATGCCTCCTGCAGCCACATGCGCTTGAATGCGGTCAATTCACCGGCGGTCAATTTTATACTCAAATCTGAGCCTCGCTTGCACTGTTTGTTAAATTTCTTACTAAGATTTAATTTAGCTCCAAATTCAGCAATTTCAAGAGAAACTTTATAAAAATATCAAAAAAGAACGCGCACATCGCGTGCACACGCACGCACAAGAGGGGAAAATGATAAAAAAAGAGCAATAGGTATTTGAAAAAGTGACAAAATCGGTGTATGTTAGATAGCGACCCTAAAGTTTTAACGTGTCCACGTACACAAACAAGGAGAATTAGTTATGGGCAAAAAAATGATGACCATCGACGGAAACTACGCAGCAAGTTATGTTGCGTACGCGTTCAGTGAGGTTGCAGCGATCTTCCCGATCACTCCCTCTTCGCCGATGGGTGAGTACGCTGATGCCTGGGCAAGCCAGGGCAAAGTCAACATGTTCGGCGAGAAAGTCGACGTGACCGAAATGCAGTCTGAGGCAGGTGCCGCCGGTGCCGTCCACGGAAGTTTGAGTGCTGGTGCCCTCACCACCACTTACACCGCCAGCCAGGGGCTGCTGCTTATGATCCCGAATATGTACAAGATCGCCGGTGAAATGCTTCCCTGCGTCTTCCACGTCACCGCCCGCGCCCTCGCAGCGCAGAGCCTCTCGATCTTCGGAGATCACTCCGACGTCATGGCCTGCCGCGCCACCGGTTTCGCAATGACCAGCGCCGCCAGCATCCAGGAAACTCACGACCTCGCCATCGTCGCCCACCTCGCGACCATGGAGAGCGAGATCCCGTTCCTCGCCTTCTTCGACGGTTTCCGTACCAGCCACGAGTTCCAGAAAGTCGAACTGCTGGACTATGCTGATATGAAGGGACTGCTTGACATGAAGTATGTCGAGCGTTTCCGCGCCCGCGCCCTGCGTCCTGAGGCTCCCTACGCCAAGATGGCTGCCCAGAACCCCGACGTTTACTTCCAGGGCAGAGAGACCACCAACAACCAGTATGCCGCTCTCCCCGCCGTCGTCCAGAAATACATGGACAAAGTCGCTGCCCTCACCGGCAGAAGCATGCACCTCTTCGACTACGTCGGAGCCGCTGACGCTGACAAAGTCATCGTCGCTATGGGTTCCGGATGCGAAGTCATCGAGGAGACCGTCAACCACCTGACCGCCAAAGGCATGAAGGTCGGTTTGATCAAAGTCAGACTCTATCGTCCGTTCTCAGTCGAGGCTCTCGCAGCCGCTCTTCCCGCCACCGCGAAGAAGATCGCCGTCCTCGACCGCACCAAAGAGCCCGGATGCCTCGGTGAGCCGCTTTACCTCGATGTCAAATCAGCTCTCGCTGACAAAGACCTCACCATCATCGGCGGACGTTTCGGACTCGCCAGCAAGGAGTTCACTCCTTCCATGGTCCTCGCCATCTACAAGCACCTCGACGGAGCCTGCTTCCACAACTTCACCGTCGGTATCAACGACGATGTCAGCAACCTCTCCATCCCGGTCGATGAGACCATCGTCACCGAGCCCGAGGGAACCACCAGCTGCTGCTTCTGGGGTCTCGGATCTGACGGTACTGTCGGTTCAAACAAAAACTCCGTTGCCATCATCGGAGACAACACAAACAAGTACGTCCAGGCCTACTTCTCATACGACTCAAAGAAGTCCGGCGGTATCACCATCAGCCACCTGCGCTTCGGTGACAAGCCGATCACCAGTGAGTACCTCATCACCGCTCCGAACTTTGTTGCCTGCCACAACCAGGCGTACATCACCATGTACGACATGATCTCCGGCATCAAAGAGGGAGGTACCTTCCTGCTCAACACCAATGCTCCGGCAGACAAGGCTTTCGCCACTCTGACCCGCGAGATGCAGGAGACCATCGTCAGCAAGAAGATCAAATTCTACGTCGTTGACGCTCTCAAGGTCGCTCTCGAAGTCGGCAGCGCAAAATACATCTCCACCATCATGCAGACCTGCTTCTTCAAGCTCGCCGGAATCATTCCGGTCGATGAGGCTATCGGATACATCAAAAAAGGTATCGAGAAGAAGTTCGCCAAGAAGGGTCAGGAAGTCGTCGATCAGAACAAGCTCTGCGTTGACAAGGCTCTCGATGGTCTCTGCGAAGTCGCAGTTCCCGCCAGCCTCGACGGTGTCGAGTGCGTGGTCGCCGAGGAGAAATTCACCGAGGCTATGGGCAAATTCGCCACCACCCTGATGAAACCCGTTCTCGCTCAGAAGGGCGACAGCGTTCCGGTCTCAGCCATGAGCTACGACGGCTCCATGCCCACCGGCACCGCCCGCTTCGAGAAACGCGGAGTCGCTCCGTTCGTTCCCCACTGGGATTCTGCAAAATGTATCCAGTGCAACCAGTGTATCATGTCCTGTCCGCACGCCGCGATCCGCGCCAAGCTGATCGAGCCTGCTGATCTGGCAAATGCTCCTGCCTCCTTCGAGACCGTCGATGCCAAACCGCCGGTGAAGAAGGAACTCGGACTCAAATATCGCATCCAGGTCTTCGTTGACGACTGCCTCGGCTGCGGAGTCTGTATCGAAACCTGTCCCGCCAAAGAGAAAGCCATCAGCTTTGCTCCTGCCGCTGAAGAGCGCGCTGCCGGACAGCAGAAGAACGCTGAAGTCTTCATGGACCTTCCCGATAACGTCATGGGCGGAACCACCGATGCCAACATCAAGGGTCTCGGATTCAAGCTTCCGTACTTTGAGTTCAACGGCGCCTGCGCCGGCTGCGGTGAGGCTCCCTACGTCAAGCTCATCAGCCAGCTCTTCGGTAACCGCATGATCGTCGCCAACGCCACCGGCTGCAGCTCGATCTATTCCGGAAGCTTCCCGAGCCTGCCCTACTGCAAAGACAAAGCCGGACGCGGTCCCGCCTGGGCAAACAGCCTCTTCGAGGACAACGCCGAGTACGGTTACGGAATGCGTATCGCTGTCGATACCAACCGCAAACAGCTGATGTCCAACATCAAGCGCATCCAGGAAATCGGTGTCTGCTGCGATAAGATGGGCGCATGCCTCGACTACGCGGTCGCCAACTGGGACAAGACTGACGATGCTGCCATCGCCAACCAGAACGCTATCGCGGAACTCCTCCCGATCGCCATCGAGAAATCAACCGGAGAAGCCAAAGAGGTCTACACCAAGATCGCTGAGCTGAAAGATTACTTCGTCGATAAATCCGTCTGGATCATCGGCGGAGACGGCTGGGCTTACGACATCGGTTACGGCGGTCTCGATCACGTTGTCGCCCAGAACCGCAACGTCAACATCCTCGTTCTCGACACCGAGATCTACAGTAACACCGGTGGACAGTCATCCAAGTCAACTCCGATCGGCGCCGTTGCTCTCTTCGCCGCCGCCGGAAAACGCATGACCAAGAAGAACCTCGGTTTCATGTGCATGAGCTACGGCAACGTTTACGTCGCCTCCATCTCCATGGGTGCCAACCGTCAGCAGACCCTCACCGCCTTCAAGGAGGCCGAGGCTCACAACGGACCGTCCATCATCATCGCTTACGCTCCCTGTATGCTCCATGGTATCAACATGAGCAAGAGCCAGGTCGAGCAGAAACGCGCTGTCGAAGCCGGTTACTGGCCGCTCTATCGCTTCAACCCCGCCCTCGAGGCTCCGTTCATCTGGGAAACCAAAGATGCCAGCGGCAGCTATCAGGACTTCATCAGAAGCGAGAACCGCTACAAGCAGCTGCTCAAGGCTGCTCCTGCCGAGGCTGAGGCTATCTTCACCCGCGCTGAGGAAGACGCTGCCAGACGCATGGAATTCTACAAGAAGATCGGCGAAGTGATGAAGTAATTCATCGCAGAAGCGATAATTCAAAAACTCCGTTTTCCACTCCGGAAGACGGAGTTTTTTATTTGCATTGTTCCCGATATGGGGAGATGATGCGGGGAAAGCGGGAAAACTTCTTTTCGCGAGAAAAGAAGCCGAACGTCGGCTTCGTTATTCTTGTCCCCTTGTCCCGCCATAGCCTTGGCGACGGCGGATCTCACCCTTTCAAGAAAAGCGAAAAAACTTTTTTATTTACTTTTACCTACCTTTGTCGGGAACAGAGCCTTTTTATTTGCTTTCAGCTTGTATTTTGAGCTCCGCCGGTGTATTGTATAGCAATGTATTTTTTATACAACATCTTAAACCAAGGAGACTTTTTATGAAAAAATTTTTGACCCTGTTTCTTGCTGTACTCTGTGCCGCTGCGTTCTGTGCAGCGCCGTTTGCGAAAATCAAAAACCGGAGCAAAGACCGCCTGTCCGTAAAACAGAAGAACGGAGTTTTCACTCTCGTACTCACCAATGACAAAGGTAATGACAGTGAGGCAAGTTTTACAGTTAAAAATTTTCCAAAAAAGCAAAATCTTGAGTTCTCATGCGATCTTGACGCAGAAGGCAGAAATATGGTCTATCTTCAGGTCAAGCGTTTCAAGAAGGGCAAAAACATCGGACGTACCGGAAACTCCCCCAACCGCCAGTTCAAACAGCGTCTGCGCCTCGACTTCAACACCTTTGATGCTGACACCATACAGCTCAACATAAGGATCGTGAGCCGCGAGAATTTAGTAGGCAAAAAGGCTAAGATCTCCAATATCTATTTTGGAACTCCCACAGCAGACAAAGAAAACGCGCCTGTGCGTCTCAAGATCGTTCCCGGCTTCAATGCCACAAGTTTCTATGTCGGAAAAAATGCCGCTGAGCGCGCCGCCGACTGTAAAGCTCAAATCAAATATAAAAAATCCGGAAGCTCCAAATGGATAAACGGTCTCGATCTGGTCTATGATGAGAGCTGCAAGCAATTCCGCGGAAGCCTTCTCGGACTTGAAGAGGCAAGCAAATATGAGTATGTCATCGACATCAATGACAACGGCAAAGCAGATGTCCTCAAAGGTGAGTTCGTCACAAGAACATCTGACGTTCCGGTAAAAAAGACCATCACCCTCGACAAAAACAATTTCCGCAAACTGCTCGCCGCTCCTGAGAGCGGAAACAAAGACGGATACATCCGATACACCGCCAAACCCGGAACCGTTCTGGAACTCGGAATTGCCAATAACAACGCCGTCAACCTCGAGGGATGCCAATTCATACTCTTTGAAAACATCACTATCCGCGGCGGAAAACGCTACACTTTCAACGTCGTTGCCGCCAACGATATCATTTTCCGCAACTGCGATATTTCCGGATTCGGCAGAGTCGGAAAACAGGAAGTGCACAAAGATGGAAAATACTACATCAACAACCGCAACATCAACTATGACGCCGGCATAAACATTCAGGCGTCCGATCGCATCACCGTTGAAAAGTGCTTCATCCACGATCCGCTCAGCACCGCCAACAGCTGGTTTTACAGCCACCCGGCAGGACCTACTGCGATCTATATCGGAGACGCCGCTCAAGTCGTCCTGCGCTACAATGATTTTATCGGAAGCGACAAGCACCGCTGGAACGATGCCGTCGAAGGATGGGGCAACGGAGCTCTCAACGGCAGCGTCAAAGCCGACGCCGAGATCTACGGAAACTATTTCGCTTTCGGCAACGATGACGGTATGGAAATGGATGGCGGTCAGATGAACTGCCGCTTCGCTTACAACAAATCAGAAGGACTTCTCTGCGGATTCAGTACCGCTCCCTGCCTGATCGGCCCCGCCTACTATTTCCGCAACCTCGTACATCGCGGCGGTGAAGAATTCGATCTCATCGGAGTCGGAATCAAAAACAACTACTCTACTGGAGGACGCGGTGCACTCTTCTTTTTCAACAACACCGTCCTCGACCACACAACCGGTTTCAGCAGCCCGAGTTTCAACGCCAATGAACAGGCTGCTCACAAGGAAAAATACCTCAAATTCTTCTCCAGAAACAACCTTATCCGCACCACAGGACCGCTCTATGGAGCCGGAATTTTCCGTCCGCAATATTACTTCTCTGATGCCTCCAACGACTTCCTTGACGGCAAAGATGAAAAACTCGAGGCTTATAAAAAGCGCGGCTGGGTCAAAAACGTGACCGTTGCCAAAGCAAAATTCCACAACGAGAAATACGGAGATTACACTCCTGCGCAGGACTCCAAAGCCATCAATGCCGGAGTATATGTTCCCGGTGTCACCGAAGAGCAGAACGTCACCTCCGGAGCTCTCCAGAAACGCGGAGATGAGCTCCCCCTGCGCTTTGCCCCCTTCTCGCTCGACCGCTCGGTCGTCGCTCTCAAGATGCTCACTGATGAAGTTGAGCAGGCTGTCGTCACCCTCACTCCGAAACCCGGCAGCAAAGGAACTTTCAAGATCATCCAGCCCAAGGGAGCTGACTTCTTCAGCGTCACTCCCTCACAGGGAAAACTTGACGGCAAACCCATCCAGCTCACAGTAAGCAGCATCCCCGGAAACATCAAAGACGCCCGCCGCAATACCTCTGCTTTCGCAGTCAAAATGTCGGACGGATGGTCACGCCCTGTTTCCGTCGAAGTTGACAGCCGCGCCAATCCCAGACTGCACGCAAAGTCACGCAAGAATATCATTAAGGGTTCCATCGAAAGAAAAGGAAATTTCCAGATACTCACCGTCAACGCCCCCAAGGCTGGATACTACTGGATGTTTGTCAAAACCTCCGGTCCCCGCGAATTCTTCATGGCTACGATCAACAACGGCCCGGAAAATAAACACATGACACATCCTCCGCGCAACAACAAAAACCCGTGGTGCTGCCTCTCTTACACCGTCTATCAGGGCAAATCAAACCGCCCGGTCAAACTCAAAGCCGGTAAAAATATCATTGTCGTAAAAAAAGCAACCCCACACATGACCGACTTCGCCATCACCCGCAACGCAGACGACCTGCGTCTCGCCCCGGATGATCTTTGATCGGTAGGGAGGTGGTTGGAGCCGGGGGAGAGAGGGAAACTTCTTTTTTCGGAAAAAGAAGTTTCCCTCTCTCCCCCGAACCCCCTCTCTCTCTTCAAGAAAAACGGTGTACTTTTGGTTTGCGCTCTCTGCTTTGATGCAGGGGGTGCTTTTTTTGTTTTGGGATTGGTGATGCAATGGCGTTTTTTTGGAAGATGTTTTCTGAGAGTCTACGCCTATGCTTCTGGCGCTGCCGATGCGTTTGGAGGTGGCTCTGTTCTCGGTTTGGATAGATAAATACCCTCAAGAACATAACCAGCGTCAAACAAAGTACACCGCTTTTCTCCTATGAGAGACTAAATTTCAAGTGTTGTTTGCAAAAAAATTGTAAAAAATTTAATAATCAGCGAAAGATGATTCAAAAAAAGGTGTGCTTTTGTCTTGCTCCT
>SUVY01000075.1 GCA_015061775.1 Lentisphaerota bacterium
TCAAACTCTCCATAAACATAATTTTGTTTATCAGAAAAATCTGATCAAAGCATTACTTATTCGACTTACGTCTCATAATGAAATTTTCAAGGTTTACATCGCACTATTCAATTTTCAATCAGCTTGCACTCTTTTCAAGAGCGCATGTTTCTTACATATATCATCAATTTCAGTTTTGTCAAACCGATTTTTGAAGATTTTATCAAAATTTTTTATTCAGCTTCGCGCTCCTGAGCTCAACTTCGTCGAGCCTCGAATTGGCGCGTTTTATAATATAGAACCGATTTATCCATCTTTCAAGTCGATTTTAAAACTTTTTTAAGTTTTTCAATCAACTTTTCAATCAGCTCTTTGCTGCTCCCGGCTTCACCAGGAGGCGCAAAACGAGATATAATATATCACCTCTTTTTGCTTTGTCAAGCGGAATTTAATTTTTTATCCGTTTTTTATTCAGCCCGGCCCGTCCCCTCACCTTCCGTGGGAGGCGAACAGGGACATAATATAGCACAGCCCCGCAACTTGTCAAACGTTTTTCCGCAAAATATCCCGATTTTTCTGTGCTTCCGGGGTGTTTGGGGAGCAATATCAACAATTTTGCCCCCGCACCATCCGATGAACAAATGTTTTTACTGGCTCTACGGATTGGTTCACTGCTCTTTTTTACCTGACAACTGATGTTTGAGGTTGACTTTTCTCTATATATAATATATATTATTCCTCACACCAACTTCCACAAATAATAAAACTGGAGATAAAAATGACTTTCAACAATCGAAGCGCTGTTATAACCGGAGCCGCCGGTTGCATCGGACGTGCTCTTGCAAAAGAATTTGTCAAACACAATGTCAAACTCTTCCTCACCGACATTGATCTTGAAAAGCTCGAAGCATTCGCTGCCGAACTGCGCTCCGAAGGCGGTCATGTTACCGCTTACTACCTTGATGTCACTGATCTCGACTCCATAACTCAGGCTGCGGAAAAGATCCTTGCCGACGCTGGACGCATCGACATTCTGGTCAACAATGCCGGCTCCTGGCCCAAAGGAACTTCTCTCGAAACCACCGATGAGTCCTGGCTCAACATCATCAACCTGAATCTGACCAGCGTATTCCGCATCTCAAAAGCCTTCGGAGCAAAAATGAAAGAGAACGGTTACGGCAGGATCATCAACCTCGGCTCTATCGCCGGAATCGTCGGTCTTCCCGAGCGTTGCGCCTACTCGGTCGCAAAAGCCGGAGTCACAATGCTCACCAAAACTATGGCTATGGAGCTTGCCAAGTGCGGAGTTACCGTCAACTGCATTGCCCCCGGAGTTATCAAAGACACTCCGATCCCGACCGCCGGCACCTGGCTCGGCCGCTATGGAACCGGTACTGAAGTTGCCAATGCTATCGTCTTCCTCGCCTCCGACGAAACCGCCTTCATCACAGGAACAGAATTTCCCGTGGACGGCGGACGCACCCTGGGACCGTTGAATCCCACTTTCAAAGGTTGAAATCAAATAGATTTTTTTAAATCTGCTTGCAAAAATCAATATCAGATACTATATTTTTAACAAATAAGCGGATATCGCTTGCGTAAATAACTTTAAAGGAGAAACAAACATGGCTGATTACACCAACACCAAGACTGCTGAAAATCTGGCGTACGCTTTTGCCGGAGAGTCCCAGGCCCGCAACAAATACACCTACTTCGCCTCAGTTGCGAAAAAAGAGGGATTCCAGCAGATCGCCGCGATCTTTGAAGAGACCGCCAACAACGAGAAAGAGCACGCCAAACTCTGGTTCAAAGAGCTCCAGGGAATCGGTGACACCGCCGCCAACCTCAAGGCTGCCGCCGCCGGTGAGCACGAAGAGTGGACCGAGATGTACAAGGAATTCGCCGACGTCGCCGAGGCTGAGGGTTTCGATGAACTCGCCCGCAAATTCCGCCGCGTTGCCGAAATCGAGAAACACCACGAAGAGCGCTACCTCAAGCTCCTCTCCAACGTCGAAAAAGGCGAAGTCTTCGAGAAAGTCGGTCCCAACCGCTGGTTCTGCCGCAACTGCGGTCACGTCTATATCGGAGAAAAAGCTCCCGAGCTCTGCCCGACCTGCGCTCACCCCAAAGCATTCTTCGAAATCGAAGCTCAGAACTACTGAGAAATCTTTACTGTTTTCCGCCCTGCCCCGTGCAGGGCTTTTTTTGTATGGTGGAGGTATGAAGCAGGGGGAAGGGGAAATCTTTTTTCACGAGAAAAAAGATTTCCCCTTCCCCCTGCACCCCCTTCCCCTTTCAAAAAAGCGGAGTACTTGGCTGCCCGGAACTTTTTTTTGCTGCCTTGTTTTTTGCTTCGCGGTTTTGTTTTTTGCTTCGCGTCTATTTTTTTGATTTGGCTGCGCTGTTTTGTTTTTGGCTCCGCTTTGCAGTCACTCGGCAAGCATGTACATATCGCGCAGAAACTCGAACTCTTTTCCGGAAAAAGTGACTTTCTCCGCATTTTGGGAAAATCTTGCCGCCAGCTGCCGTTCGCGGTAGCGGCGCGCCGCCCTGCTCCGAACGTCTCCGGAATCGCTTTCAACTTGAGCTGCCTCCTTCGCTGCACAGCGGACCGCATGACGGCGGCTGATTTCTATTATCAGAGCCGCAAGTTTACTGCGGTCGATATCCAATGTACGCATCGACTCCTGCGGAAGGTTGTAAAGAAGTTTCACCCATTTCAGCAGATTTCCGTCATTCATTCCCTCCGGAAGCTCAGCTTTGCCGGCTTCTTTTGTTTCATCCGGCAATGTCGCAAAATCGAAGTTTTTCACCAGTTCATCAGCCTCGACGTCCATCTCCACCGCGAGCACCGATTTGAGCAGCCCGAACTGGGAGCGTTCCTGAGCCGTTATCATGCCTGCGCGTTCGAGAGCAAGGTGGAACTCTATATCTAAATATATTTTCACCAACCTTATTTTTCTCTGCTCCCTCATCACCCTTTCGGAGTCCGGCAGATGTATTTCAGCAACCGCATAAAGCAAAGCGTCATCCAGCAAGCGCAGTTTTTCGTCGATTCCCGGAGCCTTCCGGCTGCTCAGATGGGCGACTGCCGCAAAGAGACCGCGTCTTTTGATGGTCTCTTCGCGCACATTTTGAAAAACAGTATCCCGTATCACGTCGGAGTTACTGTTCCAATCGCGCTCCAAAGCTTCGGTCAGGGTTGACGGAACCTCGCTTTTCTCAACGATTTTTTCAGAAACACACCCCGTAAGCAGAAAAAATGCGAAAAATGCCGCTGTGATCATTAAAAACAAAGACTTCACGGCTCAAAGCACCCTTCCTGCCGGAACGAACACACAGCTGTTACGGACAAAATCTATGCGGGCGAGCCGCAAATATATATAGTCTCCGATATGATACTCTCCGCGGCGGCTGCGGCGGGCGTTTTCCGGATGGCGGTTGATGACTTCCATCGGAACAAAACCATACACTCCGATATCTCCGACATCGACCTGAAGTCCGGAGTTGCTCACCCTCGAAATAACAGCTTCGTACACGGTATCGTCTCCGGCTTCGAGCAGCATCTCAAGGTAGCGCAGTTTCATGCGGTCGCTCGCGGCGTAGAAGGCGGAGTCACAATTTTCCTCCTGCTCTGTGCAATATCTGCCGAGCTCCTCGAAAGCCGCTCCCGAGCGCAGACGGAATTTATTGTCGTAATTCCAGAGCTGCTGGTGCACCGCGAGATCAGTATAACGCCGTATCGGACTTGTGAAGTGGCAGTATTTTGTCTTGCCGAGCGCAAAGTGCTCGAGAGCTTTCGCGGAATACTCCGCTCTCGCCATGGAGCGCAAAAGCAGATTGAGTATCAGCGGGCGGCGCGGATCATCGGGAAGAGAGTTGATGAACTTTATACAGTTTTCCCGCACGGAAATATCTCCGGGAACGATCCCGAAGTTCATTTCCATCATATCGCTGAATTCTGTTATTTTTTCCGGAGCGGGAGATGTGTGCACGCGGTACAATCCCGCGATCCCCTTTTCGACCAGCTCGCGTCCGACTGCGCTGTTGGCGGCGAGCATACACTCCTCGACCAGCTGCTCGGATTTGCGCTGAACCCGCTTTTCGATTCCTGTGATGAGATTTTCTCTCTCATTGCAGACCACCCGGCTTTCAGGCAGCGGAAGGTCGATGAATTTTTCGCTCAAAGCGCGGAAACTGCGCATTTTTGCGGTCACTTCAAGCAGAAGTGCGATATCAGCGGTCTGTTGATTGCTCCATGACTCAGGATGCCTGCCGCTCTCAAGGAACTCCTGCACCTCATCGTAAGTGAGCCGCGCCGCTCCGCGCATGACGGAGTGCTCGCGATGGTAACCAGTCACCTCGCCTGTCGCACGGTCGATTTCGAGATAGACCGAATGGGTCAGCACCTCGTCTCCCTCTCCGACGCTCAGTTTTGCCGTGAGCTTTGCCGGAAGCATGGGGAGTGTCCTGCCGGGAAGATAACAGCTGAACGCCCGCTTCTGCGCCGCCGCATCAAAACGGCTTCGCGGAGCGATGTAAGCTGCAACATCAGATATGTGCACTCCGAGTATGACTTTATCCTGAGCTTCATGTATCGAGACCGCGTCGTCCTGATCTTTTGCGTCCGCAGGATCTATGGCATAACTATTGATATTGCGGCGGTCAATACGCTCTATCTCGCGCTCTTCGAGTTCAAGAGCCGCATCGTTCTCCTCTGCGGTGTAGGGGCGCGGAATATCAAACTCTTCGCAGACAGCGTCAAGATCGGCAGCGATGATCCCGGCCTTGCCGATGACTTTGGAAATCTGACAGTAACAGACGCCCTCTTCGACAGAGTCGAGCCGGAGTTTCACCCAGTCTCCTGTTTCAGCTCCATGCTTGGAACCGAACACCCGGATAAAGTCCGGAAGCTTGGGGTCGAGAGCCTTTATCCTGAATCCGGGAAGTATCTCTCCGACAAACTCCGCTCTCTTGCGCTCGATTATTTCCACCACCCTGCCGGCGGGGCCGTTGTCTCTGCCCTCAAACTCCCGGCGCGGAGGCAGTATCTGAACTCTGACCAGGTCTCCGTCTATCGCATCGTTGGTGAATTTTTCCGGAATGAACACCGAATTACCGTCCTCGAGATCGACGAAACCGAAGCCGGCGCGGGCGGCAGAAAATCTGCCTTCTGCAAAAAGCTCATCTTTTCTGTTTTTGCGGGATGCCTGACGTTCAGATATCCGGCGAAGTCTTTTTTTCTTATCTTTACGCAAAATATTTTTCCTCCGTACAGCAGCCCTTGCCAAAAATGGTCTTTACTGCTATATTAATTATAACATCGATTTTCTGAAATTGCAACATGGAATAATAAAATATGGCACAAAACAAAGTAACTCTTTCGGCATTTGCCAAACGCAAACGCGCAAACGAAAAGATCATCATGCTCACCAGCTATGACGCTCCGACCGCCGCGATCGCCGCGGCCGCGGGTATCGACGTGCTGCTGGTCGGCGACTCGGTCGGAATGGCTCAGCTCGGATATGCCAACACCATCCCGGTCACGATGGAGGATATGCTCCACCACACCAAAGCCGTCCGCCGCGGAGCACCTGACAGCTTCGTCGTATTTGATATGCCTTTCATGAGCTATCAGGCGAGCGACGAAGAGGCACTCCGCAACGCCGGACGCGCCCTCAAGGAGACCGGAGCCGATGCCGTGAAACTCGAGGGAGGTGCTGAAGTTGCCCCTCTCATCAATAAACTTGTCCGCGCCGGAATTCCGGTAATGGCGCACCTCGGACTGCTTCCGCAGCACGTTCAGGCGGTCGGAGGCTACAAAATCACCGGACGCGGAGATGATGCCGCCCGTCTGATTCAGGACGCTCTCAAAATCCAGGACGCCGGTGCGTTCGCGGTCGTTCTTGAGTGCATGATCGACAGCGTCGCCGCTGAAATCACTTCAAAACTTGACATTCCCACCATCGGAATCGGTTCCGGAACCGCGTGCGACGGTCAGGTGCAGGTGGTGACCGACATTCTCGGAATCGGCAGTTTCACTCCCAAACATGCCAAACGCTTCGCCCGGATCGGTGAGCTTATGCAGCAGGCGATGAAATCATACGCCGATGAAGTACGCAACGGAACGTTTCCCGGAGCGGAAAACACTTTCACAAAGTAAGCAAAACTGCAGCAGGCAGCTTTCCGGGTCACGGCTGGCTGCCTGTAAAATCATCTTCTTCTCTTTTTGGAGAGCAGTTCCGGGTCTGCCGGAACATTCATATACTTAAGTATGCGCTCAGCAGCTCTGGCAAAAACGGGAGCAGCCACACTTCCGCCTCCGGGACGTTTGCCTGGTGCTCTGGGGCTGTCCACCATTATCGTCATCACGATTTTGGGGTCTTTGGCAGGAACGAATCCCGCGAAACTCGTATAGTACAATCCGCTGAAGCCTTTTCTGGAATACCCTTTGCGGCTGGTTCCGGTTTTGCCCGCGACTTTGTATCCGGGAATAGCGGCGCGGGTGGCAGTACCTCCCGTTTCGGTCACAGTGACCAACATATCCACCAATTGTTCATGCGCCTCTTTGCGCTCAAAAAGCTGCACTTGCGGAGCGTAAGGTTCGGTCACTTCGCCTGATCCATCGACATTTGAAGTGCGGTCGATAAGACGGAGCTGCGGCATTTTGCCTCCGTTGGCGAGCGCGCAGTAAGCGCGGGTGATTTGAAGAAGGGTGGTATTCATGGTGTAACCGATGGGGATACGGCTCACCTGGACTTCCTCCCACTTTTTGTAGTGCGGAAACCTTCCGCGGCTCTCGGAGGGCAGCGGAAGATTGGTACGGGTTCCGAAACCGAACATTTTAAGTACATTATAAGTCTTTTCCTTGCCCAGCATAACGGCGATTTTTGCGGTTCCGATATTGCTGGACTTGGTGATGACACCGGTTGTAGTAAGCGTTCCGTAATCCCGGGTATCACTGAGTCTCCATCCTGCGAAAAACCAGCTGTTCTTTTCGCAGTAGAACTCGGTCTGCGGAGTTATATATTTCCAGTCGAGTGCCTTGCCGACCACGAACGGCTTCATGACCGAACCCGGTTCATAAACGTCCATGGCGATACGCGTGGAGATGGCTCCCGGTTTGAAAGTCTTGCGGTCATTGGGGTTGAAAGTCGGACGCTGGGCGATGGCGAGGATGTTTCCGGTCTTGGGGTCGGCTACGACCGCGTAAGCCGAATTTGGATTCCACTCGGCGACGACGGCATCGAGCTCCTCTTCGACTATCGCCTGTATGGGCTCGCTGATCGTCAGATAGACATTTTTTCCGTCATGACTCTTTTTGAGGACTTCGCTGTTTCCGTACACCAGACGGCTTCCGCCGAGGGCGCGTTCATAACGCTCTTTGCCTTCGATGGGAGCAAGGGCTTTTTTCATACGCCGCTCGAGTCCCTCCTGCGGCTTGATCTCGTTGCGGTCAGCAACGTTGGAGTAACCGAGAACGTTGGATAAAAGCTTTCCTTTGGGGTATGTGCGCTTGCTTACGATATCATAAGCAAAAACATTGCGCGGCATATTTTTGGCGGTAGTTTTGCCGTCTTTGCGCTCTTCATCGGTTTGAAAAGTCCGAACGAGCTCCTTCTTGAAAGCCTCAACGACCTGCATGTCGGCGTAATTGGCAACCAGACAATACTGATTATCCACGAGCTTCTTTGTTCCTGTCTTGTGGTCGAGACGCAGCACTTTGGGCTCAAAACGCTTGTAATAATAGCCGTAGTCCTTGCCGAAATACTTGACCACGAGACGGATTATCTTGTCTTTCGCGCCTTTGTTTTTTTCATCGTCCGGAATATTGCACGGAGCACATTTCACCAACACACACGGCATATTTCCGACAAGCAGATTGCCGTCGCGGTCAAAAATCTCTCCCCAGCGCCCGGATATGGGAGTAGTGCGGGTGTATATCTTCTGAGCGGTCGCAAGATAATGATCGTGCTGCACGATCTGGATGTAAAAAAATCTCACGGCAAGCCCCAGACCTGCCAGAACGAGCGCGAACACAATCATGCTCATTCTGGTGCAGACAAGGCTGGGTCCGGAGTTGCTCATCTGAACCGGTACTCCCTTCCGGAGTGCATACGGCGGCCCGATGATACCCGACGCGGCTGGCTCTTTGCAGAACGCCTTACATAGCTCCTGGCAGAGCTCTTTACAGAACTCCTTGCGGACACGCGGCTCTTATTGCTTTTGGCAACAGCAGGAGCAGCCTGCTCCACTCTGACAGCGGCTTTCTGAGGAACGTTCAAAGCTGCGACACGGGCGATCTCCCGCTTCTGCATATTGGCTGCCGCAACGCGCGCCGTCTCCGGAGAGAGCATGATCGCATCGTGCATCTGCCCGGGAGAAGGAGCCTTGAGTCCGAGATTATAACGTGCTATCTGACGTTTGATATAACTCAGCTGACTGCGCTCTTCGATCTTATTGCGCAAGTTGGTGCTTTCGTGTTTGATATGAGTTATTTCCTTCCTGGCGCGTTCGATATCGCGTCCGAAAGAACTGATTCCGGATTTAAGATAGACGTGCATCTCGCAGACACCTGCTACGGCAATGATCATAAAGATGATGAAGAGGATCGGCTTGAGTTTTCCGCTCAGCGGATTTCCGCCCTGAACGGTTTGCGCGGACACCTGACGCCGCACGGGATTTCTTCCAGATTGAATGTTCACTGTTGTATCTCCATATAATTGATATTATTTTGCTTTTTCACAATTTCTCAGCCGCCCTGAGCTTGGCGCACGCCGATCTTGAGTTGGCTGCCCGCTCCTCATCGCCTGCGACGTAAGGATGCTTGAGTACCACCTTGAGCTCCGCGCGGTGGTTGCAGCAGCATACCGGCAGCGACGGAGGACAGATGCACTCCACGCTCTTATCCCGGAAAAAATTCTTCACCATCCGGTCTTCGAGCGAATGAAAACTTATAACCGCGACCCTGCCGCCGCGTTTAAGGATCTTCACCGCGGACTGCAAACCTCTTTCGAGCTCTCCAAGTTCGTCATTCACAGCTATCCTCAACGCCTGGAACACCAGTGTCGGCAGCGGAAGCGATCCCGGCTTGCTTCTGCCCAGCACCCTGTCGCACAGCGACACAAGTTCGTCGGTGGTGCCGAACATCATTTTGCTGCGTTCTTCGACGACCGCGCGCGCGAGGCGCGAGGCGCTTTTGAGCTCTCCGTACTCACGGAATATGCGTTTGAGCTCCTCTTCGCTTGAAAAGTTGAGCAGACGCCCGGCAGTAACTTCACTGCGGCGGTCCATACGCATATCCAGCGGTCCCGGGTTCCGCCACGAAAAACCGCGCTCAGCTATATCAAATTGCGGAGATGACACTCCGATATCCAGCAAAACTCCATCCACACTCTTCCAACCGTTTTCGGCGGCTATATCAGCGCACTCGGAGTAGTTTCCGCGGGCGAGACGCACCCTTGAGCCGTACTTTTTGAGCCGTTCTGAGCTTGCTTCGAGTGCAGCGTCATCACGGTCGATGCCCAGGACTTCAAGCTGCGGATACTTTTCCAGCAGAGCCGAGGTATGCCCGGCACCTCCGAGCGTTCCGTCGATCAGACGCGCGGGGCGGTCTGCCGGAAACGTCAGGTACTCAAGGACTCCATCCAGCAGTACCGGAATATGGTTGAATTGGCAGCTCTCTTCGCTCATTTCGCGTCCTCCGCGCCGCCGGACTTTGCGCCGAAAAGCCCTCCGAGCGCAACTGCCGGAGACTCTTTGACCTTGCGGATAGCGTCAAAGCAGCGTCCGATAGTGTTATCATCCGGAAGCGCACACTCTCTGCACGGACACGATATGCGGATATGGGTTATCGCTCCTTCGAGCTTCAGTTCGTCTTTTATATCCGCCGCCTCGAGCTTCGCACGGTCGAGCGCCATCCTGCCCTGTTTATCACAGCGGCAGAAACGCGACTGAGAACCGAGAAACGCGAACGCCTCCTGAAGAGAGACATCCGCCACGGCCTGTTCGGAGACCGCTTCAAACATCTTCTGGAACATCGGTACAGGCAGGAGCAGAAACGCCTTGCCGACCGTCGGAATCATGACAAACTCCGTCTCGCCGCTCCGCCATTCGCTGGGCAGCGAGATCCGGCATTGCGGATCGAGTCCGCGGACGTATTCGCCGAGAAACATCCGGGTGCCTGATATCGGGGTTGACATGGGTAATTTTTCCTTTTTCTTCCTATCTATACCTATACGCTCCTAAATTTATCCACTTTTTGTAAAATTTCAACCCTGAAACAGAAAAAAATTGAATTTTTTTTCAATTTTGTTTGAAAAGTCTGGTAAATGAGATATCTTTAATACACTGCAAAAAACAAGATGCAGATTTTCCGGGTCCGGATTTTGAGCCGCACACTCGTTATCCCGGACAGTAATTTCACTGTAACTCTGCTGAAACAGCATCACAGTCAGGAAAGGCAGACCACAATGAAAATAAATGTGCTTGATTACTACTCGCAGGAAGAATGGAACGCGTTCAAAACCGAAAGCGCAAAGCATGAAACGCCGTTCCTTATGGTCAATTTGAACATCATCAAAAAAAATTACTCCAAGCTGACCGACTTTTTTCCTTTTGCGAAAGTTTACTATGCGGTAAAATCCAATCCGGCGAAAGAGGTCATCTCTCTGCTGCGCGACCTCGGCTCGAACTTCGACGTCGCCTCACGCTATGAGCTCAACGACCTGCTCGAACTCGGAGTATCTCCCGACCGCATAAGCTATGGAAACACTATCAAAAAAGCAGCCGATATCCGCTACTTTTACGATAACGGAGTCCGCCTCTTTGCCACCGACAGCGAAAGCGATCTGAGAAATATCGGACGCCTTGCTCCGGGCTCGAGAGTTTTCTGCCGCATCCTGACCGAGGGAAGCGAAACCGCCGACTGGCCGCTCTCACGCAAATTCGGTTGCCATCCCGACATGGCGATCGACCTTATGCTGCTTGCCCGCGACCTCGGACTCGATCCCTGCGGAATCTCTTTCCACGTGGGCTCCCAGCAGCGCGAGATCGGAGCATGGGACTCCGCCATCGCCAAAGTCCGCTACATCGCGGATTACCTCAAGGACGAAGGAATAAACCTCAAGCTCATCAATATGGGCGGAGGCTTCCCGGCAAGCTATATCAGCAAGACCAACGAGCTCTCAGTTTACGCTGAAGAGATCACCCGTTATCTCCAGGAAGACTTCGGCGATGAACTGCCCGAGATCATCCTTGAACCCGGCCGCTCCCTCGTTGCCGAGGCAGGAGTTATCGCAAGTGAAGTCGTGCTCATCAGCAAAAAATCCTCCACCGGTCTCGACCGCTGGCTCTATCTCGATGTCGGCAAATTCAACGGACTTATCGAGACTTGGGATGAGTCCATCAAGTACCCGCTCTACTGCGAGTCACGCGGAGATATGTGCGAAGACTTCATCATCGCAGGCCCCACCTGCGACAGTCAGGATATCATGTATGAGTATTACCGCAACCCGCTTCCCTCATACATCAAAGTCGGTGACCGCATCTACTGGCTCACCTGCGGAGCATACACCGCAAGCTACGCCTCAGTACAGTTCAACGGCTTCCCACCCATCAAAACCGTATTTATCAAGTAAGTTTCACTTATTCAGCAAATACGACAAACGGGCTGTTGCAAAACCTCTCTGGTTTTGTTGCGGTTGGGATGGGAGTTTAAGAGGCTCCTCGCCTCTTAAAAATCTCCAGGCAGGGGATTATCCCCTGCACCTCTGGCTATTGATTTTGTTCCAAAATCAATAGCCGATTCCTTTTTTGGGGGATTGGGTATTGAGCCTGCTATTCTTAGTGGTGCCGTGTTCTGCTCCCGGCTTCATCCGCCTCTTCCCTGCGTTCGGCTCCGGGCGGCATAGCAGCCGCCCCTGAGCAGCCTTTTCTGGCTGCTCAGGCACTCTCTCCGTGCGATGCGCAAGGGTGGATTTCATCCCCCCTTTGAACCCCCTGAGCAGGGCAGGCTGCCCTGCACCTGCACAGAGCCGAT
>SUVY01000076.1 GCA_015061775.1 Lentisphaerota bacterium
AGTTGAACGGAGTGAACGGAGATATTGTATGTGGAAAAGTATTCCGCCCGCCATTGTCTGCGCCACAACTTAGCCGTGCATTACGCCGCGAACAACAGCGTGCAACATACCCAAACGCCGCCGCAAACATCTGCGTGAGTTTGCGCGGCAGCGCAAAAAATATACCCAGTCGTCTATACACATCGCATTAAGTCGCCCTGAACCGATAGAAAAATCGGTGCAGGGCAGTCTGCCCTGCTCAGGGGGTTCAAAGGGGGGATGAAATCCACCCTTGCGCATCGCACGGATGTGAGTGCCTGAGCAGCCAGAAAAGGCTGCTCAGGGGCGGCGGTGAGCCGCCCGGAGCCGAACGCAGGGAAGAGGCGGACAGCCGGGAGCGGAAAGTCACAATAAAAGGAACAGCAGTCCAAAAAAAACAAAGGCAGATACGTAAAAATCTTATTTTTACGTATCTCGAGGTGCAGGGGACTCTCCCCTGCCGGGAGATTTTTAAGAGGCAAGCAGCCTCTTAAACTCCCTCACCATACGATGCTGAAACAATAAGGTTTTGCAACAGCCCCTTGGGATTGGCTGTTTACGAGGTGTCGGGCGCTGTATCAATATCACCGTTTTTTGGCTGGACGCTTCTGTTTTTTAGCCGGTTTGCTCTGTTTGGAAACAGACGTTTTGGAAGCGGCTTGCTTGGGAGCAGATTGAACATTCGCGTTTTTTCTGCTGTCGGCAAGCAGTTTAGCCAATGTCCGGTTATTTTGCAGCAGCATGGAATTCTGGCGGCGCAGTTTATCCAACTCGGTATTATCTGCGTACTTTTTCTCCAGCCTGCGGTAGAGTTTTCGTTCGGCAAGATCGCGCAAACTACGTATTCCCGGAACGTCGGGGTGGTCTTCCGGAGCAAGTTTGAGATACTCGGTATAATAAAACACCGCTCCTGCCGGATCATCGAGTGACTCATCGCACAAAGAAGCTGTTTTCAGATACAGCTCGGCGGCATCGGGATGACGGCTGATAGCCTTACGGTAAAGTGCCAATGCCGACTGGTAATTTCCTCCGTTGCGTGCCCGCTCCGCCTTTTTGCAGAAGGGGTCATTGGCGGCATTTGGAGTACATCCGGCAAGAAGAACAACTGCCAGCAGCACAACTCCGATAAGCTGTCTCAGCACAGCTATTCCGGCGCAAGCTGCGGTCTCAAGCCTCAGCACCCACGGTCCGAGATTGAGCGGAATTGCCCCTTTTGCACGCATAAGCTGCTCCTCTTCATCGGTAAAGCCGCCCTCGGGACCGACTACCCAGGCGGCTGAGTTTTCCAGCTTGAGTTTTCCAGTCTCAGAGCGGATAGCTCCGAACACCACAGGAATATTGCGCACAGATAATTCGTTGAGTTTATCTTCCAGCCCCGCCGCCGGATGTATCTGCGGAAGGAATGGATTTTTGGATTGTTTACAGGCTTCTTCAAGCAGCGTTGTCCAGCGTTCCTTTCCGTCTGCCTGCGACACGCTGCGCTCAAAACGCACAGGATGCAACTCAGATACTCCGAGCTCCGCCGCCTGTTTCAGCAGCAGGTCAAGCTGATTTTTACGCGGAACAGCAAATACCAAATGCAGTTTCACCTCTTCCGGAGTCTCTTTTTTCACGCTTTTTATTATTACATTTTTCTCTGCGTCAACTTCTCCGAGCGCACGTGTTCCCCTGCCATCCAGCAGCTCCACCTCATCTCCGCATACCGCCCGGAACACCTTGAACAAATGGTGTCTCTGGTCTTTTGACAGCTCAACATAACTGCCTTCTGTGCCGATATTGTCCGTAAAAAACGTGTGTCTGCTCATTTTTCTGGCATCCTGTTTGCGCTCTTTTTGAAGAGGGATATTGTTCTTGGGGAAGGGGAAAACTTCTTTTCGCGGGAAAAGAAGTTTTCCCCTTCCCCAAACCCCATCCCTTTTCAAGAAAAGCGGAGTTCTTTTTTAACGCGCTCTTTGTTACCGTTGGAGTTTATCCGCGCGGAGCATAGAGCTGGTATTTTCGATTTTTGAACTGTTTTACCGTTTTGTTGGCGGTGTATGCTCGCCTTACTGCGTAAGGCTTGCTGGGTATTGGTGAGCTCGCCTTACTGCGTAAGGTTTGCTTGGTATTGGTGGGCTCGCCTTACTGCGTAAGGCTTGCCTTGGTATTGGTGAGCTCGCCTTACTGCGTAAGGCTTGCCTTGATATGTTTGCTCGCCTTACTGCCGTAAGGCTTGCCTTGAACCTCGTTTTGCTTTGCAAAACTTGGTATATGATTGAGGGGAAACCTTTGTTGAAACAAAGGTTCTCCCCTCAAACTCCCTTTCCAAAGAACTTTATGTACTTTGGTCAGAGTTCCTGTGCCATGGCTTTTTTGCCCGCCTCGTATGCGGCAAAATTCTGCTCCAGCACTTTCGGCTTGGCTCCAAAACTCTCAGTCAACGCCTCGCGGTAAACCTTATCGTAATCCGCCGCATCTCCCTCAGTAAGCGGAGCATATTTTTTCATGATCTCTGCCAGCGCACCCAGAATAACCGAGTTCGCACACTTCGGATTTCCAACCTCATTGGCTATCGCAAGCGCATCCAGTCCAAAGACCTTCTGTCCTGGCTTCACCTCGGGTTTGTTCATTGCTGAACGGTCGTAGATCAGGATTCCGTTGTCCGAAAGCTGGTGTCCGAACTTGTCCAACGCCATCTGGGTCAACGCAATCAGAAGATCACAGTTGTTGTCCACCATCGGATTGGATATCACTCCGCGGCTCAGGATCACAGCACAGCTCGCCGCTCCTCCACGCTGCTCAGGACCGTAGGACGGCATCCAGCTCACGTTGAAGTTGCGCAGACGCGCCATATTGGCGATGTTCTGTCCGAGACTCAGAATACCCTGTCCTCCGAATCCGCTCATACGGACTCTCAGCTCGCGGTCGAAGATCGCGCTGTCATTGCGGTAGTCATCGGCAACTCCGCCTTCCTGTTTGACCGGGAAGAGTTTTGCCATAACATCAGCAGGCGCATGCACCGGCGCCGGAGGCACGCAGCCGACTTCGGTCTCAGCAGAACGGTCACGCACACATCCGATCGGGAAAAACTCGGTCATCTTGTTCTCGATGAAGTCATTGATCTGCTCGACATTCATTCTCAAGTTGATCGGACACGGAGCCAGAACTTCGATAAAGCTGAAGCCCTTGCGGTCACGCAGGTTCTCGATTCCCTTGAACACCGCCTTCTTCGCCGCCGCGATACGCGCAGTACTGGTCAGCGCGACACGCTCGATGTAGATGGGAGCAGTCAAAGTGTTGATGAGGCTGCTCACATTGATGGGATATCCCTCGGTAAGCGGATTTCTTCCGAACGGAGTAGTTGCAGTCTTCTGTCCGGGAAGAGTAGTCGGAGCCATCTGTCCACCGGTCATTCCGTAGTTGGTGTTGTTGACGAAGAAAATCGTCATCTTCTCACCGCGGTTCGCCGCTTGGATGAACTCGTTGAAACCGATAGCCGCAAGGTCACCGTCTCCCTGATAGCTGATAACGAACTTTTCGGGATTGGCTCTGGCGACACCGGTTCCGACCGCGGGCGCACGTCCGTGGGGAACTGAGATAGCTCCGGTGTTGAAGTAGTAGTAGGCGAACACCGCGCATCCCACAGGAGCGATAAATGCCACATCCTGCTGGATTCCGTAATGCTCGATAGCCTCGGCGATCAGCTTATGCAGGATGCCGTGACCGCAGCCCGGGCAGTAGTGCATATTCTTCTTGATCGGACCGGGACGGCGGTTGAACGGATCAAAAAATACTTTGGATCTGCCGAATTTTACTTTTTCAATGCTCATTTGGCGATCTCCTTGAATATATTGTTGACTCCCTCGATGACTTCAGCCTCTGAGGGAATGTTTCCGCCCATGCGGTTCTGCAGGTAAACCGGAACCTTGCACTCGACGGCAAGACGGACGTCTTCGATCATCTGTCCGGCACTCATCTCAAGACTCATCACTGCCTTGACTGTTCCGTTTTCGACGTGCTTCTTCAGCGGATCGACCGGGAACGGATAGACCATCTTGGGACGCACGAGACCGACTTTGACTCCGTCAGCTCTCATGGCATCGACAACTCCGCGGGCGATGCGGCTGCAGATTCCGTAAGCGACGATGAGCACCTCGGCGTCGTCCGCCATGTACTCTTCAAAGGACTGCTCGTTCTTCTCGATCTCGCGGTATTTCGCCTGGAGACGTTTATTGAGCGCCTCAAGATCATTGTATTCCATATAGATACTGGTGATGACCTGAGCTTCGCCGTTGACGTAGCGTCCCATCTTCCACTCGGGATCGTAATCAAACTCTTCCGGCTCGGGAAGCACGACGCTTTCCATCATCTGACCGATAACTCCGTCAGCCATGACGTAGGCGGGCATGCGGTATTTCTCAGCGAGTTTGAACGCCTTGATGGACATATCGCACATCTCCTGTGCTGAGTTCGGAGTGAACACCAGACAGTGATAGCTGCCGTGTCCGCCGCCCTTGACCAGCTGGAAGTAATCAGCCTGTTCCGGACCGATGTTTCCGAGTCCCGGGCCTCCGCGGGTGACGTCGATGATGAGAGCGGGCATTTCGTAAGCTGCAAGATAGCTCATTCCCTCCTGCTTGAGGCTTATTCCCAAACCGGAGGAACCGGTCATGACCCGTTTTCCGGCGGCGGCACCGCCGATGACCATGTTGATCGCTCCGATCTCGGACTCAGCCTGCAGGAATGTACGGTTGAGCTGCGGAAAGAGCAGCGCCGCGCTCTGCGCAACTTCGCTCGCCGGAGTGATGGGATATCCAAAGTAGCAGTCGCATCCGGCGATAAGTGCGCCGTAAACTGCCGCCTCGTTGCCCTTGAGGAGCAGACGTTTATTGTATTGCATAGTCGTCAATCCTCCACGATTTCATAAATGGTGATAGCTCCGGGTTCGGGGCACTGGTAGAAGCAGGCTCCGCATCCGATGCAGTTCATGGGTTCCGCCGCTTCGACCGCGGTATAACCCTGTTTATTGATCTCTTTGCCCATTGCAAGAAGCTTTTTCGGACAGGCATTTATGCAGCGTCCGCAGCCTTTGCATTCGTCGAAAGCGATCTCGATACGATGTTTTTTAGCCATAGTTGTAACCTCCTTTTACAAGTGTAAAAGACAATCGTTGATATAATCTGTATAAAATACACCATGTTTGCATTTTTTACAAGTAGATTTTCCATCTGCAGTATATGGTTGTGAGCAATGTATCCATCAAAAAGACGGAGTTATTGCCTTCAGTTACGGGATAATGTTATAATTCTGTTAAACACGCAAAACGCCATATTTGCATCGGCGGATGCAGTACGAGGCAATGTCGGGTTTTGCGGCGAGCATAGCAAGGGAGTGTACCTTTTGTACACGACCGCCGCGACGCAGCAGCAAGGCGCGAGATTGTCCGTAATGCGCCGCCGCGGGTTTGTTTTCTGCACAACGACAGCAACAACACCTACTTTTGGGACAGCTTCCAGAGCCTGATGGCCTCGAGCATGGCGGGTATGACCTGACGGAGTTTGGCTGGACCGATCCCGGCAATGTTTTCCGCTTCTTCCGGAGTTGACGGCATCACCCTCGCCAGCTCCTCGAGCGTCGCGTTGGTCAGCACCCGGTAACGGGGAATTTTTTCAGCGTCTGCGATTTTGTTCCGCAGAGCAGTAAGCAAATCGATAAGCCCGGTTTTTCCGGAAGGTGCAGATGCCGGCCGGGCGGAGCTTTTGCGTGTGCTTTTTTCCGGAGCCTTCGCGCTCTTCTCCTCGAGAGGAAGTCTGATTTCCGCAGAAAGCGTTATCGCTTCGCGTCCTAAATCCGTAAGCGCAAGGCAGGGAAATCCCGCGCAATCCTGCCGTTCAAGGTACCCTGCCCGCTCCGCGGCAGCAAGATAGTTTTGAATTGTGACAAGTTTCTCGCGTCTCAACACTCCGAATGCTGGACTGCGGCGGCGGAAACCGGTCACGCTGTCATGTCCGGTGAGCACTTTGGCGAGCAATGCTGCGCCTATTCTTCCGTCGAAACAGGCGACTCCGGTGAGGCAGGCACGGGCGATGGCGGCCTCACGCTCATCGAGCTCACGGCTGTTGTCGCTGACGTTGCAGCAGTCACAAAGCCCGCACGACCACGACTTGGAGTTCTCTCCGAAATAGGAGATAAGTTCCGCCTGGCGGCAGCCTTTATTGTGACGGGCGTATGAGATGACCTCGGAGAGCTTGCCGTATTCATAATCGCGCTTCTCTTCCATGGCGTCGCGGTCGAGCCCGGGAAGCGTTTGGTCTGATGTAAGCAGCTCTATACTTCTGCCGGAAAACAGCGTTTCCCACTCAAGACACTCCTCTTTGAGCGCGGCAATCACTCTTTTGAGCTGATCTTCATTGAGTCCGCATACGGCGGCGAGCTCATCGATAAAATACTCTGCCGGAGTATTGAGCTGTTCCCCGTAACGGTCGATGCACCGCACGATAAACCGGGAACGCTGGGTATTGGCAAGCTGGTGTATTATCCGCAGTCTGTTTATATCCTGAGTGAAACGCATTTTTCCGGAAGAGCGGCGCATAGCCTCGCGTTTTATCGCTCCGGCGCGCTCGAGCAGAATGAGACTTGAAGAGATGTGTCCGTCATTTTTCACTCCGGGAATAAGCGGAAGCAGGCTCGACGGAGTCTCATTGAGCACCGTTGTTCCGCGCTGTGCACTTATCCTGCGCAAAGCATTGTAAACCGACATAACTGTCTCAAACCGGGGATTGGAGAGGTCGATGAGAAACTCCTGAACGTAGCGGTCGGCATAGGAAAACAGCAGAATACAGCGCGATTGATTGCCATCGCGTCCTGCGCGTCCCGCCTCCTGATAGTACGCCTCAAGACTTCCGGGAAGGTTGTAATGGATGACGCATCTTACATCCGGACGGTCGATTCCCATACCGAAGGCATTGGTCGCGGCAAGCACAGGAGAGGGATCTGTCATAAAATACTCCTGGCTCGAAGCGCGTTCTGCTGCGGTCATTCCGGCATGATATCCTCTGATCTTGAGTTTTTCGCACAACTCATCGACCGCCTGCCGGGTAGCGGCATAGATGATGACCGGCTCCTTGCGCTGCAGCTCTTTTTCTATTGCGGCAAGCTTGTCGGAGTCTCCTCTGCACTCTTTGACTTCAAAAGCAAGATTGGGACGGCGGAATCCTCTGACCACCATCTTCATATCCGGACGGTGAAGCTGACGCCGGATATCCTCGCGCACCGCGTGGGTCGCAGTTGCCGTAAACGCACAAACCTGCGGAATATCGAACTCATCAGCCACCTGCCCTATCCTGCGGTACGCCGGACGGAAATCATGTCCCCACTGGCTGATACAATGCGCCTCATCGACGATCAGTATGGATGGAGGACTCTCGCGCAGCACAGAGCGGAAAAAATCTGTCTGAAAACGCTCTGGAGCAACATAGAGAAGTTTGATCTCTCCTCTCACCGCAGCACTGAGTCTCCGGTGCTGTTCAGCAAGATCGAGCGTACTGTTGACAAAGGTCGCGGCGATCCCCTTCTGCCTGAGAGCCTCGACCTGATCGCACATCAACGCTATAAGCGGAGAGGCTACGATACCGTACCCCTCCCTCATAAGCACAGGAAGCTGATAACAGATGGATTTGCCAGCACCTGTGGGCATGATGACTCCAAGATCCTCTCCGGCAAGTATGGCCTCGACAACCTCCTTCTGTCCATCGAGAAAGCGGTCGAATCCGAAAAAATGTCTGAGAGCCTCTTCTGCGCGGCAAACTGTATCCATTGTTTTCTATCCTGCAAATGAAAAACGTTGTTCCCGATATGGGGAGATGATGGGAAGATGATGCGGGGAAAGAGGGAAAACTTCTTTTCGCGGGAAAAGAAGCCGAACGTCGGCTTCGTTATTCTTTTCCCCCTGTCCCGCCATAGCCTTGGCGACGGCGGATCTCTCCCTTTCAAGAAAAGCGGAGTTCTTATACACTTTAATATTTATAAAGTGTTTTTGTTATCCCCCATATACAGGGAACTAAGCTAAATTAAAAACGGAAAAACAGGAGATATCCGCTCCTGTTTTTCCGGTATTGTCCCAAAGGCTGGAACCTCAGCGATCGACGCGTGCGCCGCCGCCCTGCATGAGTTTCTTGACTTCGGGCCAGGTCGCCATCGAGGTATCTCCCGGAGTGGTCATAGCCAGAGCTCCGTGAGCTGCGCCGCAGTTGACGGCGAAATCAATGGAACCGTCGGTCATAAGTCCGTAGATCATACCTGAAGCAAAACTGTCTCCGCCGCCGACGCGGTCGAAGATCTCAAGACCCGGACGGTGGATCGCCTCGGCGAATTTGCCGTCTCCGTAAGCGATGGCACCCCAGTCGTTGACGGTCGCGGTCTTGACGGAACGCATGGTGGTCGCAACGACTTTGAAGTTGGGATACGCAGCGACAGCCGCGCGGATCATCGCCTTGAAGCTCTCGGTCTCAAGGTTGGTCAGGTTGGAGTCAACGCCTTCGATCTCAAGTCCGAGACAAGCGGTGAAGTCCTCTTCGTTACCGATCATGACGTCAACGTATTTTGCGATCTCGCGGTTGACTTCGCGGGCGCGATCGGTGCCGCCGATGCTCTTCCAGAGAGAGGGACGGTAGTTGAGGTCATAGCTGGTGATGGTGCCGTACTCTTTGGCTTTGCGGAGTGCTTCGATGGCAACCTCAGGAGTGCTCTCTCCGAGAGCCGCAAAAATTCCGCCGGTGTGGAAGTGGCGGACTCCGTACTTACCGAAGATCTCATCCCAGTCGATATCGCCGGGTTTAAGCTGAGAAACAGCGGTATTGCCGCGGTCGCTGCAGCTCTTGGCTCCGCGGATTCCAAATCCGCGCTCGACGAAGTTGAGACCGTTGCGGACGGTTCTGCCGATTCCGTCGTAATCGACCCACTTGATGAAGCGGGTATCGACTCCGCCCTGAAGGATGAAGTCCTCGACCAGACGTCCGACCGGGTTGTCGGCAAAAGCAGTGACGGTCGCAGTACGCAGACCGAAACAGCGGCGCAGACCGCGCACGACGTTGTACTCGCCGCCGCCCTCCCAGACGTCAAAACGGCGGGTGGTGTGGATCCTTCCGTCGGCAGGATCGAGACGGAGCATGATCTCGCCGAGGCTGAGTGCATCGTAAGCGCACTCTTCAGCTGATTTGTAGTTCAACATGATATTGTATTCCCTGTCTTTGGATTAAAGGCTCTTCTTGAGTTCCACGGCGGAACGCACCGCTTCGCGGATGGAATCCCAGTTGCCGGCTTCGATGTCACTGCTCTTGCCGAGCCAGGTACCGCCGACAGCGACGATCTCTTTGATGGCAAGATAGTTTGCAACGTTGGCAGTGGTGACGCCTCCGGTGGGCATAAAGCGGATTCCGAGGTGCTTGTAGGGAGCGATGAGGCTCTGGATCATCTTGACGCCGCCCGCAGCTTCAGCCGGGAAGAACTTAAGGAAACGGCAGCCGAGCTCCATTGCCTGCTCTGCTTCGCTCGGAGTGCAGACTCCGGGAGCAAACGCCCACTCGTTGGCGATAGCCTCTTTGACCACGGTCGGATTGAATCCGGGAGCGACCGCAAATTTGGCTCCGGCGTTGAACGCACGGTGCAGATCAGCGGTGTTGAGAATGGTTCCAGCTCCGAGGTAGAGCTCGGGGAAACGCTTTGCCGCAGCCTGGATGACCGCCTCGGCGGCATCGGTGCGGAAGGTGATCTCGGCGGCGGGAAGTCCGCACTCCGCCAGAACTTCGCACATCTTGAGTCCGGACTCAACGTCGTTGAGCACCAGAACCGGAACGATTTTGATTTCACTCAATGCGGCAACGACCGCATCACAATTGGATTTGAAACTCATAGCTTTCGCCTCTCCTGTAAAAATTTTATGCCGCATCACCCTTCCGGCTCATCCTCAACCGGACGGTTTTGGCAGCTTCACTTTTGCACAGTATATAATATGCGGTCAATTCACCGAATATTCAAGTTTTTAATGGTATTTTTTACTGATTAAAGATGATTACTAAAAATAATTAAGATGATAACTTGAAAAAACGTACTAAGCGTGGCATATTAATATTGTGTATGTAAAGTTTTACTTGAGGAGGAATTTATTATGAACAACAATGCTCCCGAATCCGCAACGCTGGAATACGACGGCAAAAAAATCGTCCTGCCGGTGGTCACCGGAACCGAAGGCGAACACGCCATCGATATATCGAGTCTGCGTAAAAGCACCGGACTGGTCACCCTCGACCCCGGTTTTGTCAACACGGCAAGCTGTTACAGCAATATCACCTACATCGACGGAGAAAACGGAGTGCTCCGTTACCGCGGCTACCCCATCGAGGAGCTGGTCGATCACGGTATTTTTATCGACATCGCTTACCTGCTGGTAAATGGAGAGCTTCCGAGCGACTACCAGCACCGGGAGTTCTCGCGCCTGCTCAACGAGTGCAGTCTCATCCACGAAGATATGCGCCACTTCTTCGACAGCTTTCCGCGCGGCTCGCACCCGATGCACATTCTCTCGACCATGATCAACGCCATGGCGGCTTTTTACCCGGATGTAGATCTTAAATCTCTGGATGAAGATATCAACCAGTCCTGCGCACGAGTTATCTCTATCGTGCGTACTCTGGCGGCGTTTGCATACAAACGCTCCATCGGAGAGCCGATCGTCTATCCGCGCCATGACCTCTCTTACTGCGCGAATTTCCTCAACATGATGTTTGATTCTCCGGTTCGTCCCTACCAGATCAGACCCGAGGCTGTGCGTCTGCTCAACGTACTGTTCATCATCCACGCCGACCACGAACAGAACTGTTCGACTTCGGCAGTTCGTACCATCGGCAGCGCGCAGGTGAACTTGTACGCCACGATCTCTGCCGGAATATCCGCGCTCTCAGGTCCGCTCCACGGAGGAGCAAACCAGTCGGTTATCGAGATGCTCAAACTCATCCATGCGGATGGAGATGTCAAAAAGTTCCTGAACATGGCAAAAGACAAAGACAATCCCTTCCGTCTTATGGGCTTCGGACACCGCGTCTATAAGACCTACGATCCCCGCGCCGCGATCGCCAAGAGGGAGTGCGAGAACTACCTCAAACTCATCAAATACAACGATCCGCTGCTCGATATCGCCCATAAAGTTGAAGAGGCAGCTCTCTCCGACAGCTACTTCGTTGACCGCAACTTGTACCCCAACGTGGACTTCTACACCGGAATACTCTACCGTGCAATGGGAATTCCGGAAAATATGCTCACAGTGATGTTTGCGATCGCCCGTCTTCCCGGCTGGGTCGCGCATTGGAGAGAGATGATCGGCTCATCCACCAAACTCGTGCGTCCGCGCCAGGTTTACACCGGCATGGAGTGCCGTCACGTAGCCGATGACTACCGTAAAGTAAAATAACTCTGCTGTGCAAATCCTTATTGTTTCAGCATCGTATGGAGAGGGAGTTTAAGAGGCTGCTTGCCTCTTAAAAATCTCCCGGCAGGGGAGAGTCCCCTGCACCTCTGGACACATGATTTTTTGAAAAATCATGTGTCCGACGCTTTTTTGGGGGATGGAAAATTGAGACTTCTGCTCTTTTTTCTGCGAATTTCTGCTCCCGGCTTCATCCGCCTCTTCCCTGCGTTCGGCTCCGGGCGGCATAGTAGCCG
>SUVY01000077.1 GCA_015061775.1 Lentisphaerota bacterium
ATAAAAAAGTTTTTTCGCTTTTCTTGAAAGGGTGAGAGGGGCGCGGGGAGAGCGGGAAAACTTCTTTTCTCGCGAAAAGAAGTTTTCCCGCTTTCCCCGCATCATCTCCCCATATCGGGAACAAAGCCAAAATGAAAGGCTCCGATGCTGCACACCTCCGGGGGGATTCAGGTGTTTCGAGCAGCCGATCGAAGCCTTTCTACTTATCAATATAAATCGTTTAAAAAAATTATCAAGTGGAATCGGGGAAAGGGCGAAAACTTTTTTTCACGAGAAAAAAAGTTTTCGCCCTCTCCCCGAACCCCTCTCCCACTTTCAAAAAAAGCGGGGTACTTTGGGGTTCGCGTTGCTCACCCCCGAGGTATGCCGCCCGCATCTGTCTGCGGAGGTATTTTTGTTTTTCCCCTGTCCGGCTTGATTGGGGTGTGTTTTTCAACTGCTTATCAATAGATGATTTTGCAATCAAAATATCTTTTGTATATCTGGGAACCGCGGCTCGTGTCTGACTTGAAAAACTCTCCTACCATATCGAGCATGGTGACGTGTCCGTCATAATGCAGTCCGGTTCCTTTTCCGTTGTGGACAGGTCCGACTTTATAGGTGGTGGATTCATTTCCATCATACAAGTACTGGGTAGAGTTGATGGTATAGGCATAATCTCCCAACACGAAGTTCTTCAAGCTGCGCTCGACCATTGCAAGCTTGGTTCCGGGCTGTTTGACGTGCTGAGGAGCGGTACCCCATCTGTTATTTTCCTTGGCATATTTTGTGCCTCCGGTCATGCCATAGTATGAAGCAGACGTGGCGACGAACATATAGTGCGCCACCAGAGTGGTGGATGTATTGTTCTGTCCGTCGTGAGAAGAACACTCAAGAGCAGGCTTGGTTCCGTTTTTGTACTTTTTGCCGTAGGGAGCAACGTATGAATTTGAATATTTTACTGCACCGTCAAATCCGGTAAGCAAGCTCCAGATAGTATGGGATCCGGTAGCTGTGCTTTTGGGGAGACTCCACTTCTTGTCTGCGGGCCACGGGTAGGTGGTGAAGTCATCGGCGTAATGAGCGATGGCTGTTCCGAAGGACTTCATGTTGTTGATGCAGGTCGCCTGCTTTCCGCGCTCACGCGCTGAGCTCAAAGCGGGCATCAGGATTGCAGCCAGAATCGCAATGATAGCAATCACAACCAGAAGTTCGATGAGGGTGAATTGCTTTTTCATTTTTTATCTCCGTTTATTGGTGGTTTATTTTATGACTGCAACATTGAAATAACGGTCCCAGATTTCGTAAGAGCGTTTGCTGTCTCCAAAAACGTTGAACTCGGATTCCATATCGATCATGGAAACGTGTCCGTCGTAATGAGTGGCTCCGGCTTTTCCGTTGTGGACCGCACCGACACGGGGAGTATATGTTCCGCCGTATCCGGGCAGATAGCGACCGTCGGCAATACACTCTCTTGACGCACTTCCGTGCTCTTTCTTGAATTCGATACTGGCGATTTTGGTGGAAGGAGCCTTGACTTTTCCCGGAGTCATCGCATAGCTGGCATCATATTTGCTGCTGGAGGCAGTTGACTGGCTGGTGAAACCGTAAGCGGGCTTTTTGCCACCGTCTCCATACCAGTAGCAGGATTCGACAAAGATATAGTGGTTCACCGGAGTCGGATTGGCTATTTCCATAGAGTTCTTCTGACCATCGTGTGACGGGCAGAGAACTCCGACCAGACTTCCTTTTTTGGATTTACCATCGGCGTAAGTAAACGGAGGAATATATGAAGTTGTATACTTGTCTCCGTTATTATCAAAACCGGTCAGAAAACACCAGAAGGTGTTGTATTTTCCGCCGTCACTTTCTCCCGGAAGAGGTCTGCCGGCATCATTGGGCCAGGGATAGGTCTTGTTGTCGTCGGCGTACTGGGTGAATCCAACTCCGATCTGCTTCATGTTGTTGATGCAGGTGGAGGTCTTGCCGCGCTCGCGCGCCTGACTCAACGCAGGCATCAGGATCGCCGCCAGAATGGCGATGATAGCGATGACGACCAAAAGTTCGATGAGGGTGAAATTCTTTTTCATAACAAATTTCCTTTATGTTAAAAACCCATTCAGTTTCTCAATCGACCAGCAACAGCGCGGGATAGGTGTGCGGAGCGTTGAAACATGCCATTCCATTATTGGCGAGGGTAAGCGCAGAGGTTACAACTCCATTGCGGACATCGACGTTTGGAACGTAAAGTCCAAATCCCATGACCCAGCCGGCACGCAGTTTGACGGGCAGCAGATACTTGGCGGGGAAGAACACACGGTAGGTGAGAACTCCGTCTTTTTTGCTGAAGCTGCTGGGAATATCGTCGGCTACGGTCTGATCCTTGGGAGCCTGAGTAGCAAGTCCGAGCTGCTGCTCGACAGAGCGGTTGCGCCAGACTATCGAGCCGTTACCCTTGCTGTTCGGGAACAACGCGTAGTCGTAATCATCCTCGTCGTAGCCCTTGAACTGACGGAATCTTCCGTTTGCCATGGTGTCAAAATAGATCTGCACACAGTCGTTTTTCCAACGTTTTCCAGTCTCTTTGAATTCGGTGTGAATGAATTTCTTATCGTTCACTTTGATCTGAATGAAGATTCCGTGACGGTTCCAGCCGATGCTGTAATTTCCGCTGGTCTCTTTCTTGCGCATATTGCGGGTGAATTTGACCTTCGGCAGCTTGTCCCAGTTGATGTTGTCAAAATTGTTGTCATCAGAGATGCGTTTGGCGGTAAGAGCCTCGAATGAGAGGTCATAGTCGAAGTGCTGTCCTCCCTTTGCATTGAATACTGCCGGAATTTTGATGGAAGTAACTTTGTTGGCGGTCAGCGGTTTGGCAACAGGAAGAGTTACTGAAGCCGTTCCGGAAGCAGGAACAACAACTTTGTGTCCGTTGAATGAACCGGCAAAGTCGCGGGAGAGCAGGTTTTTGAAGTTGACCTTCACACTCTTGGCACTCGCGGGATTGCAGGTGACTTCGAGGGGAGAAATTCCGTCGCCGGAAATGATCTCAGCCTTTTCCATCGCCTTGATGACCTTATCGAGGGTACCGGCTTTGCCGCGCAGGAAGAGCGGAAATCCTCCGACCGGGAACTTGAATTTGCCCTTGGTGAAGGCGCGTTTGTTGTTCATGATATCGATGACACTCTCAAGTGAGTCTCCGAAATCAGCTTCGGCGATGGGGCAATCGGTATAGCCGTTGTCCATCTTGTCGAGATGGCACCAGACGGCAACGACCGGGCGGTTGTCCTGATCGGTAAAGACATAAGCTCTGCAGAAGGGAGCAAAACGGATGTCTTTCTGGAATTTGCTGTCTCCGAGCAGGTGTCCGAGGACGTTGGGCATGAGGCTGCTGAGGTAAGGAGTGAGTTCCTCGTCCATGTGGAAGTTGTTGTTGGTTCCTCCGGAAGTCGCGGTGACGATACGGTCGCTGTACTTCAGCGCGACCAGCCATGAGCGGGCACGCCATGCAGCTGAGAGTTTCTCGGTAGCACCGATATCGTATGAGACGCTCCAGCCAGCCCAGGTTCTCGGAACGTTGCCCCAGGTGGAAGAGATGGTTCCCCACTGAGGAATATTGAAGGGGCCCCAATGCATCATTTCGGGCCAGCTGACCTTGACGTCATCTCCGTATCCCTTCTCCTTGATGGTCTTGAACAAGAGCTGGGCATCAGCGTCGAGGTCGGGAGACTCAGGGCTGAAACGGTAGGGGTGAATGGCGATCAGATCAAATCTGACTCCCTGTTTGTTGCACTCCTCAAGCAGAGCCGCGGTCTCAGCGATTCCTCCCTCGGGACGCATATTGCAGGGGTCATCCTGGAAGATCTTAGCTTCAGGATTTCCGCGTTTGATACCTTCGACGACCGCTTTGAGATAGAGCGCGTGGCGGCGGGATGCCTCCTCTTCGGTGCCCTCTTTGCTCCACCAGCTGTTGTCGTACTTCGCGCGGACTTCGCCCTGCATCGCCCAGCATTTGATGTGAGGATAGCGGCGGGCTACTTCGGCGGCGGCATCGGCAAACTTCTTGAGGTAAGCCTCATCGAATTCGCCGTTGTTAGAAAGGTTGTGGTCTCCGATAATGATACTCTTATCGGTAGTGTAGTTATTGATATCCTTGGAGTATTTTATTCCGAAGTTGGTGACTTTGGTGGTTCCGGGCGCCCAGAGGTTGGTCACGAGGAACGCGGAAAGGGGTTCAACTCCATACTCACGGTATTTGTCCCAGATTTTCTTCTCGCGGTTGAACATGTGGGTCTTTGAGCCGATTCCGATCTTGCGTGAGCGGTCGAGCATCTTGATGAACAGATGGTGTTTCTCAAGCAGATAATACGCCTCAGAAAAGAGATTCTTCAGGCGGTGGGTGTTGTTGAGGAAATCCATAACTGTAAAGCGGGTATGGTTGTAGCTCTTTCTTCCGTCGGCAAGCGCATAATCGAAGCGGACGGTAAAGAGTCCTTTGCCGACCTTTTCAAGCGGAAGAGCGACAGTTGCGTAACCGGTTTTGTCGGTTTTGAAGGAGTGGGTTCCTTTATAGACGATCTCATCGAAGATGTTTTTCACTCTGACAGAGACTTTTCCGGAAACAGCTTTTCCGGTGAAAATGCGGACTCTGGCATCGATCTTTTTGCCGGCTTCGACAAAGTTGTCCTCCGCGCTGGTCATGAGCAATCCCTCTGCCGGAGGATTGACGTAGGCAGTAGCTTTGGTGCCTTTTTCGAGCTGGACGGCGTCGAACAGGACTTTTGCTTTGGCGTTGACGTTGAATGAAACGGCAGTCGCTCCGGCTTTGGGCATGACGAAAGTCATGGTGTAACGCTTCCATTGTCTGGAGAGTTTGAAGGTCTTGTGACCGCTCGCATGCTGCGGCAGGAACATCGTGGTATGGGCTCCAGCATTGAAGTTGTGAGTCCAGGCGTTGAAGTAGCAATTTTTCTGGCTGGAAGCAATCACTTTGGCGTAGAAGCTCAAAGTGTATGTTCCCTGCTCGAGCATGACGGCAGGAGAAGTGATGTTCACACCCTTGCTGATATGGCGGTAATCCTCAACGCTGGTAGTGAATCTCGCATTGAACTGCAGAGCGTGTTTTCCATTGAAGCCGCCGGCTGAGATCTGGAAGGGGTTGGAGTTCCATTTTTTCTCATCGTTGTCATAGTGACCGACAAGACCGTTATGGACTTTCCAGCCGATCATGTTCTGCTCGAATGATGAGTTGAAGATGAGGTTGGTGGGGCTGATATAGGGCATTTCCAGCTTTTCGGTGCGCATGAAGTCAACACCGGCTCTGGTGTTGGCAGCATCGATATCCTCAATGCCCGATTTGCGGAGATCGATATCGATAACCGCGACCTCTTCCTTACTGGGAGCGCAGACAAAGCGCAGCTTTTTGCCGACAGGAAAAATCGATACTGATTTGGTTTGCGGTTTTACGCATTTGACAGTAAAAGTGTCGGCAGGAATATCCGGATAAACCTCATATTTGAACTCGTTTTCGCGGTATCCGCTGAATTTGAGCTTGTTGGAAACAATTCCGGCTTTGCCGTTGAAAACAACTTTGCGTCCTTCATTTCCCTCAATGGGGGTGGCGAGAAAGATGGAGCAGTTTTGACGGCGTTCAAGATTCTCATCGTTGAGCTTGTAAAACTTGCTGGTCATCCGGATGATTCCGTCATCAAGGATCTCGAGAGTCTGATCCACGACTTTGACGGTCTTGCCGCGCTTGGTCTTGAAGAGTTCCCAGACGATCCGGTTGCCGTCGCGTCTGACTTTGCAGTCTTTGCCTGAGACAAACACCCAGTCGGTTTTATTGGTGTGCTTATCATTGTACGCAGAAAAAGGAATTATAGTGGCAAGTACATAAGAAGAGTTGGAAACAGTAATCGTTCCATCATTTTCAAATGTGAGCTTCTTGTTTCCGCTCACGATCATCTTGTCGCTCTGGAATTTGGGAACAGCAGGAATGACCTTCGTGTTGGCTTTCTTGACCGTTCCGCGCCACGCCTTCTGCTGAACAACCTCAGGAAGCGCGGCAAACACTGCGCCTGCCAAAAGCAGAAGCATTGCCACTGACATTGTTTTTCTCATTTGTTTTTCCTTTCTTTTATTAAAAATACACGTTGGGAAACTCCACACTTGTCATCATCTATTTTATAAAGCGAAAAACGCTTGGCGTAATTATTGAAATACCCGGCAGGCTCAAGCTCTTCCCTGAAACAGCGGCGGAATTCATTGCCCGCGCTTCCGGAGACCAGTCTGACGGTGAAAACTGTCCGGCATCGGATGGATATATACGCAGGAGTATCCGGCAGAGGCTATTTCCGCCAACTGACGGCGGATCCCAGCCCTGGTCGGTGTTGCATTCCAGTACCAGAATGATCCTGTCATTATTTTTTGTGACTTTTCTGCTGACATATAAGACCACAATGTATAAGTAAAAATTTAATTGATATATAATATACCCAATAATAGCAAAATAAAATTCCTTTTATTGCAAATTATATACCCAATCTTGCAAAACACCAATATTTAAATATATTTATTTGCTTTCTGGACGCGCGGCACCCTACTCTCTCGGGCATTACAGATCCGTGCATCAAACAACAAAATAAATGGCTGGCAGACTGTAAAAATTTGAGGTTGACCGCACCTCAGAAAAAGTACTGCTGAATTATTGATATTCCGGCATGTATAAGCTATTAGACAAGCAAGAAAATCGCATAAAACAGCAACATTTTGTTTGTATTTTTTTGCAAAATGAAATATATTATGAAAAGGCTCTGTTCCCGACACGGGTAGGTGAAGGTAAATAAAAAAGTTTCCCCGCTTTTCTTGAAAGGGAGAGAGGGGCGCGGGGAGAGAGGGAAAACTTCTTTTCTCGTGAAAAGAAGTTTTCCCGCTTTCCCCGCATCATCTCCCCATATCGGGAACAAAGCTTATGAAAAAAGGCGGTGCGGATATTGCAAAAAACAGTTCTTCAATACCCGCGCAAAAGTTTCTGTTTAACAAAAAAATATAGAGGTTATTATGCGTCGTCTTATGTTTTTGTCCTGCCTTATGGCATTGGCAGCGGTCTGCTCTGCCGCAGAGTTGAAAGTTGCTCCACTCTTCCGTACCCACATGATTTTGCAGAGAGACAGAGTGATTCCGGTAACCGGAACTGCAGATCCCGGTGCAACCGTAACGCTGGACTTCAAAGGCAAAAAATACTCCGCAGTCGCCGACAAAGACGGCAAATGGCTGATCGAGCTTCCTCCGATGCCCGCCGACAGCAAGGCCGCCAATATGCTGTTCAAATGCGGAAAACAGAGACGGCTCTACACCGATATCGTAGTCGGAGAAATCTGGAGACTTATGGGGCAATCCCACGCGGCGACCGGTTTCAGCTACAAACTCTCTGAACTCAGAGGCTATGACCTTACTTACAAAACTCCCAAGGCGACCTGCGATGCGTTGACAAAAGAGATCAACGACCTTCTCCAGAACGATCCGGAGGATACACTTCTCCGTTCAGGAACCGTCTGGAGCGACGGTTCAGTCACCTGGAGGACTTGCAACCGCAAAGACATGAAATTCTTCTCAGTCTTCGCCTACTTCATGGGCAAAACCCTGCGCAAAGAGCTCAACATACCCGTCGGAATCGTCCAGATGGGACGCGGCTCATCCTCGATCGAAAGCTGGATACCCGCCGAATACTATGACCACCCTGTTTTGCTCAGCGAGAAGGCTAACATTGGCAAATATGTTGATTTCCGCAATGCCTTCAGAGCCAAAAAACTTACTGAGGCGCAGGTCGATGAATTCCTTATCGAATACTGCAAAGACCCCAAACGCCGAGCCGAGAGTTTCATCAGAACCGGAAAAATCAAACCCGAACAACGCAAAAATATCCTTTTCCGCGTGAACGCCGTCATGCCGACCGCAAGCTATCTCGGAACAGTTCCCCACACCACTCCGTTCCCGGTTCGCGGAATGTTCTGGTGGCAGGGAGAGACAAACTACTACCAGCCCGCCGATGATTACAGACAGAAACTCGGAATCCTCTTCTCCGCATACCGCAAACTCTGGGATCCCCAGATCCCGATCCTCGTCATTATGCAGGGACAGCGCAAACGCTACGCAAATCTTTACAGCAAGATCCGCCTCGCCCAGTATCAGGCGATCAACGAAGCAGATAACGTCTATTTTGTCAACAACCTTATGACTCCGCAGCCGGAAATCAATCTGGTGCACCCCTATCACGATAAAGTCAACTCAGGAAGAGATGCGGCACTTCTCGCCCTCAAACACATATATGGCAAAAAAGACTCCATCGGAAGCGGTCCCGTTTTGGAATCAGCCGTAGTCAAGGGAGGAAACATCGAGGTATCTTTCCGCTGTGCAAAAGGGCTGAAAACCTCTGACGGCAAAGCTCCGGTCGGATTCGAGCTGGCTGGAAAAGACAAGAAATACTATCCCGCACAGGCGAAGATCAGCGGAGACAAGGTCATTGTCTCATCAGCGAAAGTTTCAGCTCCCGCCTACGTCAGATTCATGTGGGAGGATGAGAAAAACTACTGCAATCTGATGAACGCCGAAAATCTGAGCGCATTGCCGTTTGACACCCAGTTCAAGTTCTTCCAGAAACCGAACAACATCAATAAGTAAAAGCAGCATTTCACTCAATCCGGAGAAATCACGTATGGCATTCAAGTGGCTCGAATCTCACGCGCACCTCAACATAAACTTTTCCTACAAGGCGCTCGATAACTTTGCCGAAGACAGCAGCTGCCTCGGAATCTGGATGCACGCGCTTGAAGCAACCAAGGTCAACCCCTGCTACGCAGGAAACGATCTTGTGCTCGAAGTCGCCAAACACTATCCGGGGTTCATAGAGCCTTTTGCCTACTGCCGTGCAGACAGAGGAGCGGATGAGGTAAAACGTTTCAAAGATGCCGGATTCACAGGGTTGAAATTTCTGGATCCGGTGAAGGATTACGATGATCCGGAGTTTTTTCCGGTGTATGCTGAGGCAGAAAAGCTTGGAATGCCCTGTTTTTTCCATGTAGGAGTGATTTCCCGCAAGCGTTCATCCCAGTTGTGGGATCCCCGTATGCTGGCGACTCCCTGCCGCATGAAACCGAGTATGCTCGATACCATTGCGGCGGAGTTTCCTGAACTTCAAATCATCGCCGGTCACCCGGGATTTCCCTGGTGCAATGAAACGTATGAATCTCTCTGGTTCTATCCCAACATAAAATGCAGCGTTTGCGGAATGATCGACTACAAATGGCTCATCGACAGCATGGCAGGAATGGATGACAGCGGAGTAAAATTCACCGAAAAATTCATGTTCGCCACCGATGGAGACTACGGAAATCCCGACGGGATCGATTATATCCGTGAAAGGACGGTCTTTTTCAAAGTATTTTTTGAAGAGGCAGGAAAAACATATTTCTGGAGGAACAACTCTGAAGAATTCCTCTATAAAAATGCAGAAAAGTTCCTTAAAGACTTACGGAATAAATAAAGATATTCAAATCGGCGGATGTCCCAACAGGACAAAAAAACAGACTCCCGGAGTTTCTCTGAGGAGTCTTTTTTATATGTATATCACCAGATTGACGGACACAATACATTAACGGCGTTTGTTGCCGCCGAGCATCTCGCCAATCATCAAAAATATCCATAACGGACACAAGGCTGGACAGATAAAGCACAGTATGAAGTATAACCAAACCATAGATCGCTCTCCATATTAGGGTTAATGACGCGCAACACCGATAAAACATCTCCTGCGGAGCTAACTTATTAGGGTAGATTGAAAGCCCCATTTAAAACCACCTTGAGTTTTATCCGGAAATAATATATCACAAGCAAAAGGACAATTTACGTCCACTCAAAAACAAACTACAAAAAAATCTGAGCAGGTGAGCAGTTTTACACTGTTTTGGTGTTGATGATAGCTTTCCGGATACGGTGAGAGGCTATTTTTGCGGATAAATCTTGGAGGAGAAAAAGACGCATTTAGAGCATTTGATCAAAATTTTATTACATCAAATATGTCCTTCCAAAAAGCTGATAAGAAAAGCAATTGCGATAATAAGTATCAGACATCCGCAACCCATTCTGATAACAGGACTTTTTGCCAGAGGTTTACCGCCTTGTTTCTTTTGAGAGCTTTCAAGATCGTAATAGATTACTGCAATTACTATAATAAATATAAAAATTCCAAGCATTTACAGCCTCATTGCTTTTATTTTAGATATAAAATAGCACAGGAAAACAGATATTTCAATCCACTTAAAAACAATTCATTCAGGCAAGGACTCCGGAATAGTGAAGACGTGAAGAAAACCTTCTGTTTTGAGTGAAGAACTTTTGCTGCCGCAAAAGCGTGAAGCGAAACCTTGCGGCTTCGTTATTTTTTTGCTTTCAGAAAAAAGGCAAAAAAATAGTGGAGGATTTTTCCAATCGAAAAACACCCAATGCAAAATCCGCAGTTTTGAAAAATGCGATTAAGAACTCCGAAATATTACACTTTTTCCTGTTTTCGCAGACTTTTGCAACGCTCACCACAACCGGCTTTGTGGCAGGAATCTTTTCAGAGGGCAACGATGAGGGCGTGGTATTCGTTGTAAATGGCGACATCGGCAGGTAAAGCATCCATAAAAATCTTTTGCAGAGTATCGTAATGTAAAGTTCCGTCAAGGTGTAAATGCCGCTCCGCCACCCGCCGTGTATAGGCATCAATAACGAAAATCGGCTTGTTAAAAGCATAAAGCAAGATACTGTCTGCCGTTTCCCGACCGACACCATTGACGGAAAGCAGCTCTTTCCGCAAAGCCCAAACATCTGCCGACTGCTCAAACGCGAGTTCACGTTCAAGCATAAACGCCGCCATCGCTTTCAAATAAGCGCACTTCTGCGTGAAAAATCCCGCTGGACGGATCAACTCCTGTAACTTGTCATCAGGCGTTGCCAATACACTCTCCGGCGACATTACATCGGCAGAAAGCAAATTCCCGATCGCCTTTTCCACATTAGTCCAGGCGGTGTTCTGGGTAAGAATCGCCCCGACAATGATCTCCCACCGCGCGCCCGTCTGACACGGCCACCACTTCTGCGGACCATAATAATCAAAAAGAATATCAAAAAATTTACAGATGGGATTCATTATCATTCACAAAAACAAGTAATTTTTCTTGTGACCGCCCAGCTTGGGAGCCATTTTTTCGGCGGCGGCTTGCATGAACGCCGGATCAAGGTCGCGGGCGTGTTTGGGGCAAATGTCCCGACAGCGCATACAGCTTATGCAAACATTTTTATCGGTCTTGCGTGGATCGGCGTTGTCGATTGCCCCCACGGGACAACCGGCAGCACAAATTCCGCAATTATCGCAAGCATCATTGGCTTCGGGCTTAAAAGGAATGTTGGCAAGTTCCTTGTATAAGCCGTGACTTCCGGCAAGGTTCAACTCTCCGAAAACGCCGCTATCAAGTTTTGCAGTGATCTTTCGTGCAAACTCCGCAAGTTCCTGTGCATCATCACAATCCGGACGACCGGCGGCAAACTGCCGGAAGATGGAGTGTTCAGCCACAGCAGCCACCGCCGCCACGCAAACAAAGCCGCAAGCTTCAAGAGTGTCCTGAAGTTCAGTCAAAGTA
>SUVY01000008.1 GCA_015061775.1 Lentisphaerota bacterium
GGCAGCGTCATCCTCTTCGGCTACCCCAATATCCAATACCACCGCCAAACCCTCCCCGAAAAGTTTGAAACTTCTATTTTGTAATTGAGGTTATGGGAATTGGGGAGAGAGCGAAAACTTTTTTTCACGAGAAAAAAAGTTTTCGCTCTCTCCCCAAACCCCTCTCTCACTTTCAAAAAAAGCGGCTGTACTTTTGCGCCTCCCGTTGGTCGGCGCGGTGTTTGCGACTCGCTGTTCGTTTCGGTGGTTCTTTGCGGAGTGGGTGCGCCTCCCTCTGGTCGGCGCGGTGTTTGCGGCTCGCTGTTCGTTGCGGCGGTTCTTTGCGGAGTGGGTGCGCCCCCCTTTGGTCGGCGCGGAGGGTGGTTGGCTTGCTGTTCGTTGCGGCGATTCTTTGCGGAGTGGGTGCGCCTCCCGTTGGTTGGCGCAATGTTTGCGGTTTGCCCCTGCGATGTTTTGCGGCATGGGGATACTCTGCACACGATATCCACAATCGTTAAGCCGCGCCGCAAACTTTTCGCGTGCTGCATACTCCTCCCCGGCAAAACATAGTATTCTTAGTATTCTTAGTATTCATAGTATTCTTAGTAAAGGCGGGTTGTTCTTCTCACGCCGTTACAGAACGTGCTTGGCGGGCACAGCACAGCAAACCAACGGATGTTCAAAGGTCTCTAAAAACGCCCGTTACCCTCGTACTGCTCCACCGTCTGTCATCTTTCTTCTATACGTAATGCCCCAAAAAAAGCACAAAAAAAAGCAGGAGGTTTAACCCTCCTGCTTTTTATGACACACTCAGCTCAGAGCTCGAGTTTCTTGCCGGCGAGCATCTCGTATGCTTCGAGATATTTCGCGGCGGTCTTGTCGATGACTTCCTGAGGAAGCTCGGGACCGGGAGCCGTTTTATCCCAATCCAGCGTCTCAAGGTAGTCGCGGACAAACTGCTTGTCGAGACTTGCGGGACTTGTTCCCTCGCAGTAGGTGTCTGCGGGCCAGAAACGGCTTGAGTCCGGAGTGAGCACTTCGTCAACCAGAGTGACTTTGCCGTCGATGACTCCGAATTCAAACTTGGTGTCAGCCACGATGATACCGTGTTCTGCGGCGTAGTCGCGGGCTGCGGTATAGATCTTGAGCGCGAGGTCGCGGAGCTGTTTTCCGTAATCCTCACCAACGATCTCACAGACCTGCTCGTAACTGATCGCTTCGTCATGCTCGCCGATCTCGGCCTTGGTCGAAGGAGTGAAGAGGGGCTCATCCAGCTTGGATGCCTGCTTGTATCCATCGCGGAGTTTGATTCCGGAGACCATTCCGGTCTTCTGATAATCTTTCCAGCCGCTGCCGACCAGATATCCGCGGACGATGCACTCGACGGGGAGCACTTTGGCTTTCTTGACGATGATCGAACGTCCCTGAAGATCCTTGACGTAAGGAGCAAGCTCGGGACGTGACGCCACATCGGTAGTGATCACATGGTTCGGAACGTCTTTGAGCAGATCGAACCAGAAGCATGAGATTCCGGTCAGAACTTTGCCTTTGTTGGGGATTCCGTTGGGAAGCACCACATCAAAAGCACTCAGACGATCCGTTGCGACGAACAGAAGCGCGTCGCCGAGATCATAGATATCTCTGACTTTGCCGCGATTTATCATCGGTACGCCGCTGATCGCGGTTTCGAGCAGCGCACCTGCCTTGTCGTAACGCATTGCTTACGCGTTGATCGCGGTGATCTCGACGCGGGTGAGGTTCTGACGGTGTCCGACGGTATGACGATAGCCCTTGCGGCGTTTCATCTTGAAGGCGATGACCTTCTTGGCGCGGAACTGGTCGAGGACTTTGGCCTCAACTGCTGCATTCTCGATGCGCGGAGTTCCGACATTGAGTTTGCCGCCCTCTTCGCCAACGGCGAGGACGTAATCAAATTTGACTGCGCTGCCGATTTCGGCATCAAGTTTCTCGACTTCGACGATGTCTCCGGCTTTGACTTTGAGCTGTTTTCCGCCGGTCTGGATGATCGCGTACATAGTTTATTCTCCTGATATTTTTTAACGTTTCAGTTTTTAACACAACAATTCAAGACATATAAAATAGCACCGGGTCATACAAATTTCAAGTTATTTGTTATTGACAATGGTATATTTTATGACACTTTCTGCCGTGAGGGAGCCGACTCGGGTGAATTTTGCCTCTTTTGCTGTCAAATCAATTTTCACTTTTCTTCTGTAACGGCGGTTTCCGCCGCGCGCCTTATGCGGAAGGATTGCCTCTATTGTCTCCGGAACACTTCCATCCGCAGGAAGAGCTACTCCGAAGGTTGCCTTATCATACATTCCTGTCGGTCTTCCGTAGTTGTCGAGGATCGGCAGAGAGACCTGGAATGTTCCGTAATTTCCCTTCAGCATCTTTTTCTGCGCCGGAGCTGCCGCGTTGACTGCCCTTCTCTGATTGGCTGCCGCGGCGTTGACCGCCTTCGATGCAAAACGGTGCGGAGCTGTCTGCGGAACAGCAGCAGTTGACACTTCCGGTGCCGGTGCTGCCGGCTTTTTGGGCGCAGGAGCAGCGGGCGCAGGAGAAGGTGTCTTCGGCGCAGGCTTTGACGGTTCCTCAGGAGCGTTTATCTTTTTATAATCCTCACGGTGTTTGGCGAGATACTTGCGCTGAGCAGAGTTCCAGTTTCTCAATGAAAACATATTGACTTTGGCTGAGAAGGTAAGCACAGAGCGGTCTCCGCGCTCAGCGAGCTGCTCTTTATCCAGCAGCGGAATATCCACCGGCAGAAAAGAGAGCGCAAAAAATAGTATGGACGCCACAGCATAACCAGTCGCAGCTCCGTAACATGCTCCTGCCGCCTTTGCGGTCATGGGGTGTTCGGCAAAAGACGGAGCGCTGTCCAAACGCGGATAAAGATCGAGCAGTTTGTTGACCAACAGCTTCAAGACTCCAAAAAGCACAGCCGCCGACAACACAGGGGTAATACTGTAAACGTAGGGAAGATGTTCCTTGGGAATAGTTGCAGTCAAAGGCATATAAAGCGGAGCGAGCCACAGCGAGAGAAATACCGCAACTCCGACAGAAAAGAAGTCGTACCCCGCGTCCGGAGCCTCTTTTTTGGCACCGCAGATCACAAAAACAACGATTATAATGTAGAATAAAACAGCAGTCATGATCTTACTCCAAATTCATTGAAACCCTGCCGACCTCATCGAGTGAAGTCAATCCCGCCGCCGCCATCTGGTAGCCTTTGTAGGCGATGACGGAGCTTCCGTGCTCGCTTTCTATGAATGCCTGGATCGAGGCGAGCGTGGCATTTTCGCTTTCGAGCAGCTCTCTCAACTTGCTGTTGACCACCATGATATCGAAGAGGGCGCGCCGTCCTGAATAACCGGTGTTGTCGCATTGCGGACATCCGGCTGGAGCAAATACATTATCCTGCGGAAGTCCCGCCTGACGGAAATACTCCGCCTGCTCTTCATTGAGTTCTGTACGGTTTTTGCAATGCGGACAGAGCGTTCTCACGAGACGCTGCGAGACGATCACGTGCAGCGTTGCCGCGATGGTGCGCAGCGGAATACCGAGGTTCTGCAAACGGTCAACCGTTCCGAGATTGTCGTTACTGTGGACGGTTCCGATGATGAGGTGTCCGGTCTGAGCCGCCTGAACGGCGATTCCGGCAGTCTCTTCGTCGCGTATCTCACCGAGACAGATGATATCGGGATTCTGACGCAGAGCATTGCGCAGAAGACTTCCGAAAGTGATCCCGGCCCGCGTATTGACCTCCATCTGGCTGATGGAAGGCATGATGTTTTCGATGGGGTCTTCGATGGAAATAACGTTTTTCAAAGTAAAGTCGATGGACTTGAGCATAGCGTAGAGCGTGGAAGTCTTTCCGCTGCCGGTAGGTCCGCACATCAAAATCATTCCGGAGGGCAGACGGATGGACTTCTCGAGGATATCGAGGTCTTCTGGACTCAATCCGAGGTCAGCCAGACTGCGCGGTCCTGCGGCTGAGCCGAGCACTCGGACGGTGATTTTTTCGCCGGCGTAAGCTCCGACGCTCGCCACGCGGAAGGAGATGAGTTCACCGTCTATACGGGCTGAAAACGCTCCATCCTGGGGACGGCGGTGCTCAGATATATCCATACTGGCGATGACCTTGACCGCGCTCACCGCGCTCTTGGCAAGCGACGGCTCAAGCTCACATATCGGACGCAGCGTTCCATCAACGCGCATACGGACGGTACTTGCTCCTGACTGGAGGGGGTCGATAAATATATCGCTTGCTCCGCGCTCGACCGCCTGAAGTATCAGACGTTTGACGGTCATGATCGCGCCGTCTTCATCCTCGTTCTGCCCTTCGGTCATAAACATTCCGCGGGAGTTTTCGAGCATGATTTGATTGAGACGCTCTATTTCACGGCGTTTTTCAGCCTCACGCTTACGGTTGATGAGCATTTTCACGCTTCCGCAAAGCACGGTCACCAGCGGAACGATTGGCCCCAAAAATACCGAAACGAATATCAGGATACCGCGGAGAAACTGCGGAACTCCCCACGCTTTCAAATCGAGAAACGCGGGAGCACATGCTCCGAGGAATATCCACAAAGAGAATAACAAAACTCCTGAAATAGAGAAAAGCACGGTCAAACTCCTGTTTTATGGTGCACATCAACAAATATATATTGTACTAAAGATAGCACGATTTACGTATTTTTCAAGGAGTTACAACGTTCTACACCCTCTTTTTTGCCCATTAAACCAGATCGCAGGCGGCTTCGGGAGTTTTCAATTCAGAGAGCACGCTTCCGGCAAGATAGAGCGAACCGCAGACGAGTATGCGCTCATCGAACGCCTCGGCTTTGCGGAGAGCCGCAACGGCATCATCACACCAGCAGCACGGAGTGTCTCCGGCATTGGACTGCAGATCTTCAAAGCTGCGCGACGCCCTGCCCCACGGAACGGGACGGGTGAATATGAAACGCACGGCAAATTTTGAGCGCAGTATATCGAGGGTCTCACCGACCTCCTTGTTTTCAAAGGCGGCGAAGATGACTGTAAATTTCTCTCCCGGACAGAACTCTTCGAGTGAACTTGCGAGCGCGGCGGCTCCGTCGGGATTGTGCCCTCCGTCAACGATGGTGCGGGAGTTGACCTTCTGGAAACGGCACGGCCAAACTACTTTGTCGAGACTTGCTATACTGCGGGCAAAATCGAAACCGTGCTTGGAACTCAGATACTTGAGCACATTGTGGACGATGCGGAAGTTTTCGCGCTGCATCCTGCCTCCGAGAGAAAGCACCACATGGTCATTGCAATAGGTGAACTCCTGCACAAAGCGGTCGTCGAGTTCACGGATGGACTCAGCCTCGGGAACCTCTGCCGCTGGCGGATAGATACTGCATCCGAGCTCCTGAGCCTTCGCGCAGATGACCTCACGGGCATCGGCATCGAGTTTGCCGTAAAAGAGAGGAACTCCTTTTTTGATTATCCCCGCTTTTTCAGCTGCTATGGCGGCAACCGTGCTGCCGAGGTGATCCTGATGGTCGAGCGCGATATTGGTGATGACCACCGCTTCAGGAGTCACGACATTAGTGGCATCAAGTCTGCCGCCCATTCCGGTTTCCCAGATGACGAAATCGCACCCGGCAGATTTGAATATCTGCATGGCAAGAACAGTAGTAAATTCAAAATAACTGAATTTATCGTCTCCGGCAAGGAGGGAGAGTTTTTCTGTCTCCTGCTCAAAAATCTGCCGTTCAACGCTTCTGCCGTTGATCCTGAAACGCTCTCTTATGTCGATCAGGTGGGGGCTGGAGTAAAATCCTGTCGTGTATCCGGCATTACGCAGAGCGCACTCGAGCATCGCTCCTGTCGAGCCTTTGCCGTTGGTTCCGGCAAGATGGATGAATTTCAAATCGCGATCGGGGTCTCCGGCGAGCTTTTTCAGCTCACTCACCCGCTCAAGTCCGAGCCTGATACCGAACATATCAAGCTCAGAAATATATTTTTCGGCATCAAACATTTTCAGCGGACTGCCCTTCTGCGGCAGGGAGCCCATGCCGGCATGGAAAGCGGATAACCGGTGGACAGCAGCGGACGGATCTTGCCAGTCCAGGTATCGACTACATAGATACCGGATTTACTTCCGGAAGAGCATTTTGCAACCACATGGCGGAAATCAGCCGCCCATGCGGGAGACTCCCAGCTTCCGCCTGTTTTGGTTATCTGTTTATTGCTCTGATTGGTCATATCATAGACGCCGAGGACATAGTTTCCTCCGACGCGGCTTGCGTAAACGATCTTGTTGTCTCCGGACCAGTCGGGAGTAACTGCATCGCGTCCGATGGAGGGAAGACGCATCTTTGCCGAACCGTCTGCATTGCTGACGAATATGCGGGGATTTCCTGTCTCATCGCTGACGTAGGCGATTTTGTGACCGTCCGGGCTCCAGCAGGGAGAGGCTTCGACCGACTTGTTTCTGGTGACACGGCGGAGATTGCGTGTTCTGAGGTCGAGCATATAGAGGTCAACTCTCTTGTCAGGACTGAGGATAACAGCCATTCTGCGTCCGGCGGGATCGACTGCCGCACCGGCATTTATTCCTTTGAACGCCGAGAGCAGACGGCTGCGGCGGGCTCCGGATACCTCTGTTTCAATGACCGCGATGCCGGTCGGAGTATATTTTGAATAGATCACGCTGCTCGCGGACGGAGTCCACGACGGCTCGACACAGAGCGTGTTGAAGCGGGTTATCTGCTTGGTTCCTCTGCCGTCGATATCGCAGACATAGATATTGCGGACTCCGGGAGCGGTCTGGGCGCAGAAGGCGATCTTTGAAGAGCAGAATCCGCGCACTTTCAATTCGCGGAAACTCTTTTCGATCACCGTATCGACCGCGGCTGCGGCAAGGCGGCGCTCATCGTATCCGGAAACCGGAAGCTGCCAGGAGCCGACAGGAGCTCCGCCCAGAGTAAGGTTGAAGAAAAACACTCCGCCTGCAACTCTGCCCGAGAGCTGATAGTCCGCCTTGGGGTTTGCCGTAAGATCGAACCAGCCGCAGGCGTGGAGAAAAGAACGCACGGCGCTGTTGAGAGCCTCGTTTCCTGAGACTCCTTTGAAGTATATGGTGGGGTTATCCTTGACGCTCGCCTCAACGACGAGGGGTTTGGCAGAAAGCTGAAATGATGAGAATGCTGCAAAAAGCAATACCGACGCGGCTATGATTTTTTTCACGTTGCAAAGTCCTTTATATATGAGTTTGAAAAACAAAAAAAGCATATACAAAATGTAACACTTATTAATAATTTTTCAACACTTTTTCAAGAACATCGAACAATTTTTTTATATCACATGCGGTCGTTGAGGCGTTAAAACTTATCCGGACGCCTCCGAAGGCGGCTTTTTTGCTGAAACCGAGCGCAAGCATTGCGGAAGATGGCTCAGGAGTCTCTGCCGAGCAGGCAGTTCCCGAGCCGACACAGATTCCCTCAGCTCCGAGCAGACGGACGATCACTGCCCCTTCTGCCTGCGGAAAATTCAAATGGCAGATATACGGACTTGAGTGTTCCGGAGCTACTGTGCAGTTTATTTTGCGCTCTGCCGCCAACTCACAGCAGAGCTCCCGGATGGCTTTGGCATACGCAAGATCGGAAGCCTGCCGCTCCATCCTTTTTTGAATGACCTCAGTCATTGCGGCAAACATCGGTATATTGATGCGGCACACCTGATAATTGCGGCGCAAATCAAGAGCGATATCTTCGATCTCTTTGGCAAACTCTTTTCTCACCAGAAGAGCCGCTGCACCCGGAACTCCGAACTTGGCTCCTGAAACAGTCATCACATCCGCCAAACGCGGAAGCGGGATCTTCGCCGCGCTCTGGATCGTGTCGCATATCTTTATCACAGAGCCGGCGGAGTTTTTGGCAAACACCTCATCGACCGGCTGGATGGTGCCGGTCTCGCTGTGGACATGGGTGATGAATACCGCCTTGCAGCCGCCTTCAGGAATGGAGAGAGCCTTGATGACTCCGTTTTTATCCAGCTCGAAACAGCGGCACTCCGCCTGAGCCTGCCTGAGACAGGCGAAAACAGCGGGATGCTCCATGCGGGTGGTGAAGACTTTTTTGTTCCGCAGCCGCTGCCAATGCGAAAGCGCAGCTATCGCGGCTGTACCTCCGGAAAAGGCTACGGCGCGGAAGTCACTTGTTCCCGTAAGGATACGGGCGAGTCTGACGCGCGCATCTTCAAATGCTTTGCGCGCCTCATACGCCAAAGGATGTACTGCCTCCTGGTTTGCCGGATAACGGGAGATACACTCCTTTATGATATCGAGTGTCTCCGCATCCGGCAATGCGCCTGAGGCGTGGTCGAAATAGAGCACCGCTCCCTCCGGATATTATCCCTCGTAGGTAAATCCGCTCTCATCGACCAGGAGCTGTTTGAGCTTGGTCAATGCCTGATTCTGGATCTGACGGACGCGCTCGCGGGTCCTGCCGATCTCCTGACTGACCTCCTCGAGGGTCAGGGGTCTGGAACCCTTCAAGCCGAAGCGCATCTCAAGGATGCGTCTTTCGCGCACATCGAGTTTATCGAGAAGATCCATCAGACGGAAGACGGATTCAACGTCTCCGATGATCTGATCCGGAGTCTGGGCGTGGCGATCGGGAATGATATCCTGGAACTCACCCTCTTCACCCTGCTGGATGGGGTCATTGAGACTGATGGTGCGCAGATCAGCAAGACGCAGACCGGCGACGGTGCGCTCGCTGAACTCCAGCTTCTCGGCGATCTCGGCGTCGGAGGGGTCACGTCCCAGCTCCTCGGCAAGACGCATACGCACAGTCTTGATTTTGTTGATCTTTCCTGCCGACTGCACAGGAATACGGATAGTGCGGCTCTGGTTGGCAAGCGCGCGGCGCATGGACTGCTTGATCCACCACGCGGCGTAACTGGAAAACTTCGCTCCCTTCTGAGGATCGAACTTCTCCACAGCGCGCATAAGACCGATGTTTCCCTCGCTGATGAGGTCGAGCAGAGGAAGTCCGAGACCCTTGAAGTCATGGGCGATCTTCACCACCAGACGCAAGTTTGCCTTGATAAGGGTGGTGCGGGCGTCCTCATGGCGGTAGTCATCGCTGCCGTGGATATCATTTGCAAGATCAGCCTCCTCTTTCTTGTTCACCAGAGGAATACGGGCGATCTCGGTCATATAGACCTTCATGGTATCGTTCTTGTTTCCGGGAACGACTTTGGACTCGAGGGCGATCTTGCGCGCGGACTCTTTTTCCTGCTTGGTACGGAAGTTTCCCCCCAGAGCTTCAAGCTTGGCGGCGCGGGCACTCTCAGAGATCTCCTGGACTTTGGGAGTGAACTTCACCGGAGGCGCACAGACCTTCCTGATGACCAGTTTGTGTTTCACCGACGGATTGGGGTCGGCAGATATATCATTGGCATCAAAGTCATCATCGTCATCATCGTCATCATCCATGGACATGGCGCGCAGCTCCTCAAGCGAAGGCTCCGCGTTTTCAAGGTCGGCGATAACGTCGCTTTTGGTATCGCGCTCGATGGCGTCGAGTTCCTCTTCCATCTTGTCGATCTCGCTCTTATCGGGCTCATCAGCAACCGCTTCAGCCTTGCGGCGGCGGGGCTTGGCAGGAGCTTTCTCCGCGCTCTTCTCAGCGATTTCGGGCACAGCGGCAGTCTCAAGCTCTTCGGCCTGCTTTTTGGAGCTCTTTCTGCTCCGGGCAGGCTTTTTTTCGGTCATCTCTTCGTTTTCGGCATCCTTGTTCATTTCGGGTTGACCCCCCATTTTAAAATTTTTACTTAATATTTTTTGTAAATTTTTCAGTTCCGGTATTTCAAAAAACGCAAAAGTGGGTTATACTAAACAAGTGTCATTTCCCTGATACCGCAAAGGCGGTGTGTCTTTTGAGATATACCGTAAACATACATACTCAAATATCAGTATAAACGATTGAAGATTTTTATCAAGCAGTTTTTTGATGATTTTGCAAAAAAAATTGAAAGATTTTCTGTTTTCACCTCAAAAAAAGGGTGAAAATTTTTATACCGACGTCACAAAAGAGGCGGCGGCACCGCTGTTTCTGCACCTTTTGCACGGTTCAGGAAATCCCCGCAGCGTGCTTATCTTTCCCGACACGGCGTGGGCGGAAAACACCGCCCGGGAAATCGAAGAATTGTTTCATCTTGCCGGAATAGACGCTCCGCGCATATACCAGCTTCCGGAGGCGGGACGCGGCAGAGCGATATACTCAGGAAGCGAGACCCGCCGCGCGCGGGTGCTCAACGCCGCACTCAACGGCAACTTCGATATCATTGCCGGAAGCGTCAACGCCCTGTTCGGTCCTGCTCCGCTTCCGGATGTCACAAGAAAATCTCTGCTCATCCTGAAACCCGGAATGGTGATATCTCCGGCGGAGCTGCTGGCAAAACTCGTAGATATCGACTATGATGACGAATACGAATCGACCGTTCCGGGAGAGTTTGCCCGCCGCGGAGGCATCGTTGACGTTTACAGTCCGGCGCACGATTTCCCCTGCCGCATCGAATATTTCGGAGACGAAATAGAGAGTCTGCGCTCCTTTGATCCGGTCTCCCAGCGTTCCACGGGAAAACTCGAAGAGTACCGCATAATCGGCAGAGGAGGCGTCACCGCCGGAGGTGCTTCTGAAGGAGATATTTTCTCCTACTTCCAGGATAATATGCCGTCTCTCTTCATCTTCCATCCGGACGCCTGCCGGGAAAAGCTGGAAAAATTTGCCGGCTCCGAACTGCTCAAACGCTTCGATGAGCTCAACTCCGGGTACCGCGACAAAGAGTTGACCAATTATTTTTATCAGATATCCACCAATCCGGACGTGGACTCTGTGAGCTCACCAGTCTCGCCGTTTTCCGCAGAGCTCATCAGCGGAGACGAAGCACAGAAACTGCATATCAGAAACGAAGTGGAGGAAAAACTTGTCCGCCAGCAGATGGAAAACATCCTCGCTTCCGGCTCCCTGCTCTGCCTGTCGCGGCACGGAGAGGATATTCCGGAAATATCCCGCTGGTGCAAGACCCATCTTTCAGGAGCTAAAAACATCGCATTTGCCTCTGCCGATATCTCCCGCGGGTTCAAAATCGACTCCTGCCAATGTGCCGTTGTCACACTGTTTGATTTGAACCGGGCGGGTTTCCGTCATGAGGAGGCTGATGAGAACGCCAGCCACATCCTCGAAGAGCTGCAAGTACCGCAGACCGACAACTCTGCGCTCCAGAAAAAGGATGAGGATATCCACCTTGCCGACCTCGAGAGCGGAGACCTCGCCGTCCATATCGACCACGGAATAGGTATATTCAGAGGCTTCAAAACCCTGGTCAGCAACGGACTCGAACGCGAAGTCATCGTCATGGAGTACAAAGATGGTCAGCTGCTCTACGTTCCGCTGCTGTCAGCTCACAAAATCAGCCGATATCTCGGCAGTCCGGGAAAAGTTCCGCTCCACCGCCTCGGCTCGCAGCGTTGGAACAAAGATAAAGAAAACGCCCGCCGCGGAGTTCGCTGTTATGCGGCAGATATGCTCCGTATGCAGGCGGTCCGCCAGACGGTTCCGGGACTTGCCATGTCGGACAAAGTGCCGAACTGGAAAAGTTTTCTGCGTGCCTTCACCTTTGAAGACACTCCGGATCAGACCCGCGCCACAGCCGAGATAGTCAGGGACATGACGTCCGGCACTCCGATGGACCGTCTGCTCTGCGGAGACGTGGGCTACGGAAAAACCGAAGTCGCCATGCGCGCCGCCTTCATCGCAGTCGCCAACGGATATCAAGTCGCGGTACTGGCTCCGACCACAGTGCTTGCCGAGCAGCATTACCGCAGTTTCCTCGAAAGGTTCAGGGGGTATCCTGTAACGATAGAGGTACTCAACCGCTACCGTTCAGGCTCCGACACGGCGCGAGTGACCGAACACCTTGCTTCCGGAGGCATCGACATTGTGATCGGAACCCACCGTCTGTGCGGAAAAAACATCAAATTCAAGAACCTCGGACTCGTAGTGATCGACGAAGAGCAGCGCTTCGGAGTAAACCACAAAGAGCGTCTGCGCCGTTTCAGAACTGAAGTCGATGTGCTTGCCATGAGCGCGACTCCGATTCCGAGAACGCTCTATCTCGCCATGGCGGGAGCAAGGGATCTGAGTACGCTCACCACAGCCCCTAAACTGCGTACTCCTGTCCGAACGGTCATCGCTCCGGAAGACCTCAAGCTTGCCGCAAATGCGATCAGGACAGAACTCGCCCGCGGAGGTCAGGTCTATTATCTGCACAACCGCGTGGCATCCATCGACCGCCGCGCCGACCGCCTGAGAGAGATGCTTCCGGAGTGCCGCATAGAGGTCGCACACGCACAGATGGCTCCGGAAGAGCTCGAAGAGGTCATGCGCGACTTCGTCCACGGAAAAATCGACTGCCTTGTATCAACTACTATTATTGAGTCCGGTCTCGATGTTCCCAACGCCAACACCATGATAATCGAGAGAGCCGACCGTTTCGGACTTGCTGAACTCTATCAGTTGCGGGGACGTGTCGGACGCTCCACGAGTCAGGCGTACTCATACATGTTTCTGCCCAAAGATCAGATCGTGACCTCCGATGCCCGCAAGCGGCTCGCGGCGTTGAAACGCTGCACCACCCAGGGAGCGGGATTTCAGCTCGCCCTGCGCGACCTTGAAATACGCGGTTCGGGCAATCTCCTCGGAGCTGAGCAGTCCGGACACCTCAACCTTATCGGCTTTGACCTCTACTGCCATTTGCTCAAAGTCGAAGTCGCCCGCCTCGCCGGAAAAGAGCTGAAGTTTGCCCACGAAGTCAATGTCGGAATCGATTTCGTCGTATTCGCCAGAGCAAAACACAATAAAGGTATGCTCTGTGCGCTCTTTCCCTCTGACTATATAGAAGGAGAGCGTCTCCGCGTCGAAGCCTACCGCAGACTTGCCCATATAGAGACGCTCGCAGAGCTGGATGATTTCAAAATCGAGCTTGCCGACCGCTTCGGAAAACTTCCGGAGGAGTCGGAAAACCTCTTTGAAGTCACCCGTCTGCGCATCATGGGACAGATGGCAAATCTGAGAAGCATAAATGTAGTTGACGGAGTTGTGATATTACAGACCCTCAACGACGAAGTGTTCCGCGATGAGCGGGGGAAGCGTCCTGTTCTCGATATGCGCGATCCCGTGAAACTGCGTCTCGTTCACCTTAAAGAGATTTTAAAGAAAGCTATAAAGAGATACTCCGATGCCACAGCCTGAAGAACCTATTTACGGACACATTGATTTGCACACCCACAGTTTTTATTCGGACGGCAGCGGCTCTCCGCGTGAACTGCTCGAGGAGGCGAAACGCAAGGGGCTCTCCGCAGTCGCTCTGACTGACCACGATACGGTTGCCGGAATTCCTGATCTGCTCGATGCCGCAAAAGATTTTCCGGAGCTCGAGGCAATCCCGGGAGTTGAGCTCTCAAGCGTCTATGCCGCGCGCGAGCTGCATATCGTGGGGTTGTGGATAGACCACACCTCTGAAGAACTTATCTCCTACCTTGAAGAGCAGCGCGTAAAACGGTGCAGCCGCAACGAGACTATGCGCAAAAAACTTGCCTCGCTCGGATTTCCCTTCGACTGGGACGAACCGGAGTTTGCCCAAGTGGAGTTTTCCAATATCGGCAGACCGCATATCGCCAATGTCATGTGCCGCAAATACGGTTTTGACACTCCGCAAACGGTGTTTGAAAAACTCATCGGCCACAACCGTCCGGCATACGTGAGAAGAGACCTTCCCTGCCCGGCACAGGCGATAGCCGCCATCCGCAGCGCAGGGGGCGTCGCAGTCTGGGCGCACCCGACCTACCGCGAAAAGAACGAGCGCAACTTCGTCAAAAAAATGGCGAAACGTCTCGCCGCAAGCGGTCTCGGAGGCATCGAAGCCTACTATACATTGTTCGGTCCGAATGAGACAAGAATGGTCACCGAGATCGCCGAACTCACCGGACTCGCAAAATCCGGAGGCAGCGATTGGCACGGCAAAAACTCTCCGGAAACCGAAGTCGGCACCGGAAAGGGTGGATTGCGTGTTCCGGATTCTCTCCTCGAAGAGCTGCGCCGCTTCAGAAATGTGTGACACACTCCTGTCGCACCAACCCAAAGTGCGACAATGTGCCCACTCAAAAGTGCGACATTGTGACGCACTTGGCATAAAAAACGTATTATTTTCCCATTTTTTCTTCTTTTTGGCACGTTGGCACGGCACTTGCTCATTGAGACAGTGTCAACAAAGCAACTTTTAACGGAGCCGCATAAAAGCTCCAAACATCAAGGAGAAAAAATTATGGCCAAGATCCTCGGAATTGACCTCGGAACCACCAACAGCTGTATGGCGGTAATGGATAACGGCGAGTACAAGATCATTCCCAACGCGGAAGGAAACCGTACCACCCCCTCGATCGTCGCTTTCACCAAATCAGGAGAGCGTCTCGTCGGACAGACTGCCAAACGTCAGGCGGTCACCAACCCCAAAAACACCATCTTTTCAATCAAGCGTCTCATGGGATGCAAATACGCTGAAGTCACCAAAGAGAGAGAGCTCGTTCCTTACGAGATCGTCGAAGCCGCCAACGGCGACGCCCACGTCAAGGTGAACGACAGAGTTTACAGCCCGCCGGAGATTTCAGCGATGATCCTCCAGAAGCTCAAGGCTGATGCTGAGGCCTATCTCGGAGAGACCATCACCGAAGCGGTCATCACCGTTCCCGCCTACTTCAGCGACACCCAGCGTCAGGCGACCAAAGACGCCGGCAAGATCGCAGGTCTCAACGTCCGCCGTCTGGTGAACGAGCCGACCGCAGCCGCTCTCGCCTACGGTCTCGACAAGAAAAACGATGAAGTCGTCGCAGTTTACGACCTCGGAGGCGGTACCTTCGATATCTCCGCCCTCGAAATCGGCGACAGCGTCTTTGAAGTCAAAGCCACCAACGGAGACACTCACCTCGGAGGAGACGACTTCGACCAGGTCATCATCAACCACCTTGCCGATGAGTTCGCCAAAGAGAACGGAATCGATCTCCGCAAGGATGCTCAGGCTCTCCAGCGCCTCAAAGAGGCTGCCGAGAAAGCCAAATGCGAACTTTCCACCAGCATGTCCAGCGACATCAACCTGCCCTTCATCACCATGAATGCAGACGGTCCTGTCCACATGAACCTCACCCTCACCCGCGCCCAGCTTGAACGTCTCTGCGATCCGCTGCTCGACCGCACCATTGCTCCGTGCAAGAAGTGCGTGACTGACGCCGGATACAGCCTCTCCGACATCAAGGAAGTCATCCTGGTCGGAGGTATGACCCGTATGCCCAAAGTCCAGGAGACTGCCAAAGCCATCTTCGGCAAAGAGCCCCACAAGGGAGTCAACCCCGATGAGGTCGTCGCCGCAGGTGCCGCCATCCAGGGCGGAGTTCTCGGCGGAGAGAAGAACCTCGAAGGTCTGCTCCTGCTCGACGTCACTCCGCTTTCACTCGGAATCGAGACCATGGGCGGAGTCATGACCCGTCTCATCGAGCGCAACAGCACCATTCCCAAGAAGGTCAAGGAGATTTTCAGTACCGCCGCAGACAATCAGCCGGCTGTCGATATCAAAGTCCTGCAGGGAGAGCGCGAGCTTGCCCGCGACAACAAGACCATCGGTCTCTTCAAGCTTGACGGAATCGCTCCCGCTCCCCGCGGAGTTCCCCAGATCGAAGTCACCTTCGACATCGACGCCAACGGAATTCTCCACGTCAGCGCAAAAGACCTCGGAACCGGCAAAGAGCAGAACATCACCATCACCAACTCCAGCGGTCTCTCTGAGGATGAGATCGAGCGCATGGTCAACGAGGCCCAGGCTCACGCTGAGGATGACAAGGCTGCCAAGGACAAAATCGAGACCAGGAACAAAGCCGACTCCATGGTCTATCAGCTTGAGAAGCAGATCAAAGATCTCGGAGACAAAGCTCCGGCTGATGTCAAAGAGCAGCTTCAGGTCAAGATCGACGCTCTCAAGAAAGAGATCGAAGCCGACAACACCGAAGGCATGAAGACCAAGATGAAGGAACTCGAAGAGCTCGCCATGAAGCTCGGAGAAGCCATCTATGCCCAGCAGCAGGCTCAGGGTGCCGCAGGTCAGCCCGGCGCAGATGCCCAGCAGGAAAAGAAAAACGATGACGGCATTGTTGATACCGAAGTTGTTGACTGATAAAGAGTACATAGTCTCCGCCGGATACTTTTTCCGGCGGGGGGAATTATTTTTTGATTACACAAAAACGATATAGTGCATCAACAACCATAAAGGAGACTACAAAATGGCTAATGCAAACATCAAACCGCTCGGCGACCGCGTCCTGCTTGAGATCTGCGAGAACACCGAGGAAATGAAGGGCGGAATCCTTATTCCCGACAGCGCAAAAGAGAAACCCCAGGAGTACAAAGTCATCGCTCTGGGAACCGGCAAAAACGACGATGCCGGCAACAAGATCCCCTTCGATGTCAAAGAAGGCGATATCGTTCTCACCAGCCGTTACGGCGGAACCGAAGTCAAAGTCGGCGGTAAAGAGTACAAAATCGTGGCGCAGGACGATATCCTCGCTGTGATCGGATGATATAATCTAATTTTACAGGAGTATTTTTATTATGGCTAAACAGCTTGTTTTTTCAGATGAAGCCCGCAAGGGCGTTCTCGAAGGCGTGACCCTGCTCTCCAAAGCAGTCAAAGCCACTCTCGGTCCCCGCGGCCGCAACGTTGTCATCGACAAGAAATTCGGCGCTCCCGCCATCACCAAAGACGGTGTTTCCGTTGCTAAAGAGATCGAACTGCAGTGCCCCTTTGCCAACATCGGTGCCCAGATGGTCAAAGCCGTCGCCAGCAAGACCAACGACATCGCCGGTGACGGAACCACCACCGCGACCGTCCTCGCTGAGGCGATCTACCGCGAAGGCCTCAAGAACGTCACCGCCGGAAGCAACCCCATGGGTCTCAAACGCGGCATCGACAAGGCTGTCGAAGCGATCACTGCTGAGATCGCCAAACTCTCCGTCGGCGTGAGCGACAAAGTTGCCCAGGTTGCAACCATCTCCGCCAACGGCGACACCACCATCGGAAACATCATCGCCGATGCCATGGCTAAAGTCGGTCAGGAAGGAACCATCACCGTCGAAGAGGCAAAGACCCTCGAGACCACCCTCGACGTCGTCGAAGGTATGCAGTTCGACAAGGGATATCTCTCCCCCTACTTCGCCACCGATGCTGAGTCCATGGAGGCCAACCTCGAGGACGCCTACATCCTCATCCACGAGAAGAAGATCAGCAATCTCAACGATATGCTTCCGCTGCTCCAGGCAGTTGCCAAAGAGGGCAAACCCATGCTCATCATCGCCGAGGATGTCGAGGGAGAGGCTCTCGCAACTCTGGTCATCAACAGCATGCGCGGAATCCTCAAAGTCTGCGCCGTCAAGGCTCCGGGCTTCGGCGACCGCCGCAAGGCCATGCTCCAGGACATCGCCGTTCTGACCGGCGGAACCTGCATCACCGAGGATCTCGGACTCAAGCTTGAGAACGTCACCATCGCCCAGCTCGGAAGAGCAAAACGCATCACCGTTTCCAAAGAGAACACCACCATCGTCGAGGGCATGGGCAGCCAGGATGCCATCATGGGCCGCGTCGCCCAGATCCGCCGCGAGATCGAAGAGACCAGCAGCGACTATGATCGTGAGAAGCTCCAGGAGCGTCTTGCCAAGCTCGCCGGCGGAGTCGCCGTCATCAACGTCGGTGCCGCCACCGAGACTGAGATGAAAGAGAAGAAAGACCGCGTCGATGACGCTCTGCACGCCACCCGCGCTGCCGTCGAAGAGGGAATCGTTCCCGGAGGCGGTGTCGCTCTGGTCCGCGCTGCTGCTGTCCTCAAGAACCTGAAGCTCGAGGGAGACGAGGCTATCGGTGCTGCCATCATCGAGCGCGCCGTCGAAGAGCCGCTCCGTCAGCTCGCCGTCAACGGCGGCTTCGAGGGCGGAGTCGTCGTCGAAAACGTCAAAGCCGGTAAAGACAACTACGGTTTCAACGTTGCCACCGGTGAGTACGTCGATATGATCAAATGCGGTATCCTCGATCCCGCCAAAGTCACCCGTTCAGCTCTCCAGAACGCAGCCAGCATCGCCGGACTGCTCCTCACCACCGAGTGCGTCATCACCGACGCCAAAGAGGACAAAGAGCCCGCTATGCCCGCAGGCGGCATGGGTGGAATGGGCGGCATGGGCGGCATGATGTGATCCATCAGCGTCCATCGCTCAAGTCAATACAATAAAAGCTGCTGCAGAACTCAACGTTTTGCAGCAGCTTTTTTGTATATGCTGTTAATGATATTGGGATATGATGCGGGGGAAGGGCGAAACTTCTTTTCGCGGGAAAAGAAGTTTCGCCCTTCCCCCGCGCCCCCATCCCACTTCAAGAAAAGCGGGATACTTTGTTAAATGCCTCGCTGTTCTTACTGACATTTCTCCATACAGGGAAAATACCTATAAAAAAAGCGGCAGAGGATTTCACCCTGCCGCTGCTGAAAAATAATCCGTTCTATATCAACGTTTAATCTTCCAATCTCCATTGACTTTTTTAAGCGGAACCTCAAGTTCCATAATTGTCTCAACGGTAACCTTTGCTTCATTTCCGTCGATTTTCACTGCTATCGGTTTCATAGAACTCAATGACTTATATCCTGTTTTGTCTTCTTTGCACATATCTATGATATCGCTTTCGCTCATATTGATCATACACTCAGAAGCAGTTTTATAATCATGTTTTTTTACTGCTTTTGAAAATTTGGTAACGACCTTTTCAGGTTTATCTCCGCATCCAGTCAACAGCACACAAGAAAAAACAACCGCAAACAACATTACTATATTTTTCATTTTAGATACTCCTTTATTTTTGATTAAAACAATGATGAAAAACTGAAAGCAAGCGAACCTACTGCCTCATATCCCGCAGCCACCACGCCGACAGCGCGATACAAACTTGCTGCAATAATACCTTTAGCAGAAATTGCGCCAACGGTTGCAAATCCGACACCTGCAAGGCAAATATTGATAACACCTATTGAAACAGCTCCTGTAGATACAAGACCGATAGAGACTATTCCCTTTGACAGAAATCCCACAGAAATGATTCCAGTAGCATTATCGCCGACTGCAATAATACCTTTGGCATTTCCGATTTTCTCGCCGTTTGCCTCGTCAGGACCGATTGCAATAGACCACAATGGTAAACCATTCAGCTCTACCGGACATTTGTTTCTGATTGAATAATTCATACACTTCTCCTTTTTTTGTTATCCGGCATAACACAAGCCGGTTTTCGCAATTACTGTTGCCGAAACAGAAAACGGAGAAAAAAAAAGCCCCCCGCCCTGCTTATCAGCAGCAGACTGGAAGCGTAATAAAAAACCGAACGCTTCCTCATATTGCGCGAGAGGTCCGACCAAGAACCTGCCATTCCCATATGCAGAAGCGCCCGGAAAAACTGTGTCAAGACACAATCCATCCGAGTACAATCCGTCCAACGGGAACAGCAAATACATTTTTGAAATTTGGTCGGTTTCTCGCGCATTTGCCGAAATATAGCGGATTTACAAACAACTGCAGCCGTTTATAAAAAACAACTGCTCTATAATATACAACACTTTTTGAAATTTGCAAACAGCTTAAATATTTTCTTTTTTTTCGGTGAGTACTGCATTTATATATGCATATAAAGAGATAAAAAAATCCAGATGATTTTTTTATCACCTGGAGCTATTATCTGTATTTGGCTGAAACGGAATATGTATATTCTTTATTCCAGCAGGATTTTCAGATTTTATTTTTTGGGGGCTCGCTTTACTGTGTAATGCTTGCTTTTTTTGGGTCGCCTCGCGGGAGTTTTTCTTGATATCACTCACGCTTCGCGCTTGTGGTATGACAGATTTGATTATGCGTGGTGTTGTTGGAATATTTTTTGATATCACTCGCGCTTCGCGCTTGTGGTATGGCAGATTCGATTATGCGTGGTGTTGTTGGAATATTTTTTGATATCACTCGCGCTTCGCGCTTGTGATATGGCAGCCTCGCTTGCGCTTCGCGCGGCGCTCGCATCGTGCTGCGGTGGGCGGTTTTGCTTTGCAAAACTGCGCCGGAACGTATTTGCGCTTCGCGCTCGTTCTTTGGTTCAGCCTCGCTTGCGTTGCAAGCTCGGTTTTGGTGGGAAACCTTTGTTGTAACAAAGGTTCTCCCCCCAAGCCCCCTTTCCAAAGAACTTTATGTACTTATTTGGTGGATTTTTTCGGTGTTGCCGTTTTCTTTTTAGCCGCCGCCTTCTTCTTCGCCTCCGCCTGCGCCACCTTCAGCTCCGCAGCATTACGGCGAACTCCAACCGTACTGTGACGGGTATAGAAATTGTTTCCCCAGCCAATGAGTTTGCCGTTCTCAAACACCAGCGGCATACACTCATCTCTCGTCGTAAGTCCATCCATCCACACTGACTCAACGAAATAAAACCATACATCCGGTTTGCAATATGCCTCATCTTCCACCGGACGTCCCATCACCTCAAGCACCTGCGCCTTTGTCATCCCAACCCGCAGATTCTTGGAATTCTCGATATTCTTCGCCGCCGTACATCCGGCAAACAGCAGCATGACCGCGATCGCCGCAAACAATGAATAGCTCTTTTTCATAACGTCCCCCATTAAGGATTGTTTTAAATGCAAAAACGTACCGCACACCTTTTGACCTCAAGATGCACGGTACGGATTTGATGCGTTGTAACGATTACTCCGCAGGAGCAAAATCGTCTTTGCCAACTCCGCAATCCGGGCAGCACCAATCATCCGGAAGCTTCTCAAACGGAGTTCCCGGCTCGATTCCATTGGCGGGATCGCCCTTCTCAGGATCATAGACATAACCGCAGATGTTGCAAACGTACTTCATTTTTTCTTCTCCTTAGTTTATTGTAGGGGTTGTTTAGGGTTTTATTTGCACTTTTCAAGCAGATTTTCCGCCAGACGCTTTCCGGCATCGCGGATCGCCTTCAGCTCTTCGGCATTGGGCATATATTTGACCTGTATGAATTTTTCAGGCTGCTCAACTCCCATTGCTTCGAGTTCGGCTGATATCTGTTTGGCTCCCTCTCCGCTCCATCCGCAGGAGCCGAATGCAAAGCCTATCTTGTTCTTGGGACGCAGTCCTTTGATATAGCAGAGCGCATCTGCCATCGCTGGATACATCTGGTTGTTCATCGTCGGAGCTCCGAACGCGATCAAACCGCTGTAAGCCACATGGGTCATGATACTGCTGCGGTCATTTTCCGCAAGGTCAGCAAGATGCACCTCTACTCCAGCGCTGCGGACCCCCTCGGCAAATGCTGTCGCCAGCTTCTCAGTTGCGTGCCACATCGTCGAGTATGCCACCAATGCGCGCGGACGCGGTTTCTGCTCGGCAAACTCACGGTAAAGGCCGAGTATCCAGTTGATGTCTTCAGCAGTCCTCCACAGCGGACCGTGGTCAGGAAGCACCATCCGGATATCCAGGTTGAACCCCGGAAGCGCATCCAGCAGGTCGATCACCTTTCCAGCCTGCAGATTGATGATATTGGCGAAGTATTTTCTTGCCTCATATTCCAGCAGGCTCTTATCATACTCATCCGCCCACATCATGCTTCCGGCGAGGTGCATTCCGAACGCATCCTGGCTGAACAGCACTTTGTCGGCGTCATAGTAGGTCACCATACTGTCCGGCCAATGGAGCATCTTGGTATCGACAAAAGCAAGATTTCCTTTGCCTATCGAAACAGTATCTCCGGTCTTGACCGCAGTCACCCCCATATCTCCATAGTAGGCGGCGAGAGTTTTCGCTCCGGCGACTGAGGCAAAAATCTTTTCGGGTTTGACACGCGACACCACCTCGGGAAGCCCTCCTGAGTGGTCAGGCTCGGAGTGATTTGACACGATATAATCGATCTTCTCCGGATCTATCACCGATGCCACGCGGTCAAGCATCTCTTTGGCAAACGGTCCCTTGACCGCATCGATAAGCGTGACTTTCTCATCGATGATAAGAAAGGCGTTATAACTTGATCCGCGCTCAGTAAGATATCCGTGAAAATTTCTCACGTTCCAATCTGCGGCTCCGACCCACCAGACGTGCTCGGAAACCTGCACTGCCCCAAAAACAGTATCGCTCATTTTTATTTATTTACTCCATAGACCATGTAAATTACAATACTCTCTTACTTTGAGAGTATCACTGTAAGGCACATCGAAGCAGGCTTCGGGAGCGTCTCCCGGAGCAAGTTCCTTCCGGAAAACTTTTCCTTCAGAAACGACTTCGATCCACATAATATAGTGTTCTTCTGTCATCGGATGGGCAACGCTGCCCACGGTGACCTTTATTCCGCTGCCGCACTGTTCGACCACAGGAACGTGCTTCTCTTTTGCTCCGTCCGAGGTATTCTCTTTCATGACCGTCATCGGCTCTCCGCAGCAGACGGGAGTCGCTCCGGGATTGAGCACTTCGACCACAAGTCCGCACTCTTTGCAGCGCAAAATCATTCTCTTTTCTGTCATAGTTTATTTCTCCTCTTTGTTCTGGTTGGAACGGCATTTGCCGCAAACCCCCGTAAACTCGACCTGATACCCTGAGCAGCCGTGGCGGGCGGCGGCGGCGGCAAGCTCTCCGAAAAGAGCGTCAAGGCGTTCAGCCGGAATATCTCCCACAGCTCCGCAGCTGCAGCAGCGGCGGTGAAAATGCGGAGTAAGATCTCCGTCAAAACGGCGCAATCTGTCCGACAGCTCAAGTTTGCGGATTATACCCGCGGCTGAGAGCTGTTCAAGGTTGCGGTAAACCGTTCCGATGCTGATTTTGGGCATACGCACGCGCAGGCTCTTATAGATATCTTCTGCGGTCGGGTGGCTCGTTACGCTCCGCAGCTCGCTCAATATAGCATCTCTCTGTACTGACCGGTTCATCTTTTGACTTCCCATTTTCTGTTTTTATTTATCCCTCACTCTTCAATATAATACTCCATTTGCGATTTATCAAGTCCCCTTGAGACAAAAAGAGTAATTATTATCACTTTTTACTGTTTTTCTGCTGCCGACTAACAGGAGCGGCAGTTTGAAGAAGGCTCTGTTCCCGCCATAAGGTAGGTAAAAGTAAATAAAAAAGTTTTTCCGCTTTTCTTGAAAGGGAGAGAGGGGCGCGGGGAGAGAGGGAAAACTTCTTTTCTCGCGAAAAGAAGTTTTCCCTCTCTCCCCGCATCATCTCCCCATATCAGGAACAAAGCGTTGAAGAAAACACAAAAAGGGCGAAAATATTTGCAATTTGAAAAAAGTGCGCTATATTATACATTTTCCGGTATTGTCTTGCCGGATAAAGTGTATTATTTCTGTATAAAATAAATGGAGTTTAAAATGAGCGCACTTTATGACAAAACCGTCGAACGGTTCAGCAAGTATGTCGTTCCCACCTATGCACCGAAACAGCTCTTCGTCCGTGGAGAGGGTGCGCGCCTGTGGGATGACGAAGAGCGCGAATTTCTTGATTTTGCTTCCGGAATCTCGGTCTGCAACGTCGGACATTGCAACAAAAGGGTCGCAGCGGCTATTGCTGAGCAGAGCCTTAAACTGGTGCACATCTCCAATCTCTACTATAACGAGCTCATGCCGCGTCTGGCGGAAAAACTGATAACCGAATCGTTTCCGGGAAAGGTTTTTTTCAGCAACTCCGGAGCCGAAGCCAACGAGGGAATGATCAAACTTGCCCGCAAGTACGGAAACGCGACCGGCGGACGCAATACCATCATATCCATGAATGATTCGTTCCACGGCAGAACGCTTGCCACGCTTGCGGCGACCGGACGCTCCAAATACCGCAAGGGATTTGAGCCGGATGTTCCCGGCTTCAAACAGGTTCCGTTCAACGACATCGAGGCGTTGAAAGCGGCGGTGACTCCGGACGTATGTGCGGTCATGCTTGAGATGGTGCAGGGAGAGGGAGGAATCCTTCCGGCAGATCCCGAATACCTCAAGCAGGTGAGAGCTCTCTGCGACGAGAAAGATATCCTCATGCTCTGCGATGAAGTGCAGTGCGGAATGGGCCGTATCGGAACCCGCTTTGCCTACCAGAGCTTCGGAGTGATTCCAGACGCGATATCCATGGCAAAAGCGATCGCCAACGGTTATCCGATGGGCGGATTTATAGTGCGCGACAAGTTCGCCGATGTTCTTACTGTCGGAACACATGCTTCCACTTTCGGAGGAACTCCGCTTGCCTGCGCCGCCGCGCTGGCTGTTCAGGAGTGCTTCGACCAGGATGGAGTGCTGGAAAACTGCCGCACGATCGGAGCTTATCTGATGGATAAACTTGCAGAAGTCGGCAAGAAATACAAATGTGTCCAATGCGTGCGCGGCAAGGGTCTGATGATAGGAGTCGTCCTTGACCGTCCTGCCGCCGAGCTGCACGGACTGCTTTTGAAAGAGAGACTTGTAACGCTGACTGCCGGAGAGACTGTGCTGAGACTTCTTCCTCCGCTGGTCATCACAAAAGAGGACGCGGATTTTGCGATCGAAAAGATCGACAAGTGCCTCGCTCTGATAGACAAATAATCCAAGGAGTATTTTATGAATAAAGACTTGCTTACTTTGCGTGATATCACGCTTGAAGATTGGGAAAACATCTACGATCTTGCCTGTAAACTCAAGAAAGACCGTCCTGTGCTCAACAGCAACGTGCTTGCGGGAAAGAGCATCGGACTTATATTCGCCAAATCCTCCACCCGTACCAGAGTGTCATTCGAGGTGGGCGTAAGCGAACTCGGAGGCAACAGCCTCTACCTTGACCAGAGCAAAATGCAGGTCGGCAGAGGTGAGACCATCGCCGACACAGCGAAAGTTCTGAGCCGTTACCTGCACGGAATCGTTATCCGTACATTCAGCCATGCCGGAGTTGAAGAGCTGGCGCGTGAGGCGAAGTGTCCGGTGATCAATGCGCTGACAGATGAGTTCCATCCGTGCCAGATACTGGCTGATCTGATGACGATCAGAGAGTACTCCGGAACCGACGGAGAGAAGGTGAAGATGGTCTTTGCCGGAGACGGAAAGAGCAACATTGCGAACTCGCTTGTGCTTGCGGCTAAACTTACCGGAATGCAGTTGGTCATCACCTCTCCTGAGAGTGTGGGAATGACCGAAGAGCTGGCTGCCGGAGCTCCCAACGTGACGTGGGATCCGGATCCGGTGCGTGCATCGAAGGACGCCGACTACTTCTACACCGACGTGTGGGTGAGCATGGGATTTGAGGAAGAGCGTGCTGAGCGCATGAAGATATTCCAGCCCTACCAGGTGAACAGAAGACTCTTTGATGTGGCGAAGAAGGATGCGAAATTCCTGCACTGCCTGCCGGCGCACCGCGGGGAAGAGGTTTCAGCGGAGATCATGGATTCGGATGCCTCTATCGTGTTCGACGAGGCAGAAAACCGTCTGCATGTGCAGAAGGCGGTCATGAGTATGCTGTTCACAAAATAAAAACCAACAAACAAAGGGCGGCGACATTGAAACAAGTGTGAGCCGCCCTTTTTCTATACCGGAAGCTATGTCAATAATCGAGATATTGGGAATATCCTTTGCTGTGGCGATAGATGCGCTGGCGGTATCTATTGCTGGAACGCTGTGTGCAGACAGCAAACGTAAAGTGCGAAATGCCTGTAATGCGGCGTTGTTTTTCGGAGGTTTTCAAATACTGATGCCGGTATGCGGCTACTACTGTTCATCGTGGGTGGTCAAATATGCCGGGAGCTTCACTAACTGGATCGGCTTTGGACTGCTGGCGTTTGTGGGAACAAAAATGATAATCGACGGGATCAAGAACGGGGACGATGCAGAGGTATGTAAACTTGGGATGACGGATTTTTTTGCTCCTGGCAATCTGATACTGCCGGCGGTGGCGACGAGTATAGATGCGCTGGCGGTGGGGGCTGGGTTTGCGTTTGGAAAGATTGAGTTGTGGGCACCGGCGATATCAATGGGAGTAGTGACAGCGGTGGTATCCGGGGCTGGAGTGGTGCTGGGGAGTAAACTTAAAAGGCTTGCGGGGGAGCGGGTGATGCTGATGATAGGCGGAGCGGTGCTCATCGCAATAGGCCTCAAACTGCTCCTGAGTACCTAAAGTTCTTTGGAAGGGGGGCATGGGGGGAGAACCTTTGTTACAACAAAGGTTTCCCACCAGAACCGAGCTTGCAACGCAAGCGAGGCTAAAAAAAGAACGAGCGCGAAGCGCAAGTACGTCCGGCGCAGTTTTGCCGCAGGCAAAACCGCCCACCGCAGCACGCTACGAGCGACGCGCAAAGCGCAAGCGAGGCTATCAAAAAGCGAGCTTTGCCCCGCAAAGCGAGCCCTTATATACAGCAAACTTTACGCAGTAAAGTGAGCATTTTAAAATATAAAATATAAAATATAAAATATATTCTCTGTGTTCAACTGGATTTCCTCCGGCGAAGCCGTAGTGTAAAAAATAACCCCTGCGCTTGACCTGACGGTCTTCGCAGGGGTGTTTTATTATTTATTCTGATTTTGTTTTCTTTTTTGATATCACTCGCGCTTTCGCGCTTGTGATATGGACGTATTATGTGTGATGGGTGTTTTTTTGATATCACTCGCGCTTTCGCGCTTGTGATATGGACGTATTATGTGTGATGGGTGTTTTTTTGATATCACTCGCGCTTTCGCGCTTGTGATATGGCAGCCTCGCTTGCGCTTCGCGCGGCGCTCGCAGCGTGCTGCGGGGGGCGGTTTTGCCTGCGGCAAAACTGCGCCTTGGGGAATAGCCTCGCTTTACTGCGTAAAGCTCGGTATTGAGGGGAAAACTTTTTTGTAAAAAAGTTTCTCCCCTCAAACTCCCCTTACAAAAAACTTTATGTACTTAGAGCTCGTAGTCGAGGCAGAGGCGCACTTCCGTGTACGGACGCACGTACCCATCCGCCGCCGCCACGTGCGCCGGATGAACAGCATACCCCTTCAGCGCCTCAGCACTCTCCAACGTCGAATCCAGCATCAAATCCGCATTGGAACTCGACAGCACTTTCTCGCAATTCACCTTTATTTCCACCAAACCCGGAACTACCCCCTTCAGCGCCTCAAGGTTCTCTTTGATTCCCTTCAGCACCTGGGCTTTCTTCTCTCCAGTGATCTCAGCTTTAAGTTTCCACAGTATTACATGTTTGACCATTTTTTATCTCTCCTTTGCTTTTTTGTCAAAGTGTTTTTCTATTGTGTAGTACAATGTCGGCAGGAAAAACAACGTCAGCATTGTCGATGTTCCCAATCCGTAAACCACGATCGCCGCCAATGGCTTCTGCACCTCCGCTCCTATTCCGTTAGACAGCAGCAGCGGAAGCAATCCCAACAGCGTTGTCAGCGTTGTCAGTATCACCGCTTTGAACCTTACTCTACTGCCCTCGATGATCGCTGTATATAAGTCAGCTCCAGACGCCCGCAAGTCTCGGAAGTCCGTCACCATCACCACCGCATCCTGCATTGCTATTCCGAACAGAGCGATAAATCCCACCGCCGCCGGAACTGACAATAGCTGCCCGGTCATCCAGAGCCCAACGACTCCTCCGATCAGCGCAAGCGGAACGTTGATCATCACGATCATACTGCTCCGGAAGCTTTTGAACGTTATACAGAGCAGCAGCAGTATCACCCCGATAACCAGCGGCACGATCACATAAAGTTTCCTCATCGCACGCTCCTGATTCTCGAATTGTCCTCCGAACTCCACAAAGTATCCCGCCGGAAGATCAACCTTTTCGGAAATAACTTTCCTCATATCTTCCACGATCTCACTCGGAGCCCTGCCCGATACATTGCCTTGTATCGTCCATCTGCGCTGTATCTTTTCACGGTTGATCTGCACCGGCCCCTCGGTTATAATAATGTCTGCCACGCTATCCAAACGCACATAACGTCCGTTGCGCGCCTTGACTTTGAGCTTTCCGAGCTCCTCCGGAGTCATTCTGAACTTCTCCTTGAGCCGGACGTTGATATTATAACGCCGGATATCTTTGTAGATCATTCCCGCATTGACACCTCCGACGGCGTGTTCCACAAGCTCCATCACGTCCTCTCCCGTGACTCCGAGATGCGCCATGACATGGTGTTTGAGTTTGACTTGCAGCTGCGGCTGGCCGTAGCTTTGCTCGACCGACAGATCGACCACTCCCGGGATACCCTCCACCGCGTGTCTTATCTCTTCGGCTTTGGTTCTCAGGACATCGAGATTTTCTCCGTAGAGTTTCAGCGCAAAGTAAGCCCGGGTTCCCGACAGCAGCTCCTCAAAGGAGTTCTGTATCGGTTGCGAAAAGTTTACATTGACTCCCGGATAATCTGACAGTTTATGTCGCAAATCATCGACGATACGCTTGCGCATCGCGGCTCCGATACTTCCCTTTTCAGGCTGTTTGAGCTCCACGTGTATCTCTGCGAAATTCACCGGATGCGGATGGCTTCCTGCCTCAGGCCTTCCGATACGCGTTACCGTTCCGGACACCTCAGGATGCTCCATGACCAGCTTTTCGAGTGTTCTTACCACCTGTTCGCTCTTTCCGAGACCTATCGACGGAGCCATATTGACCGTGATCATGATCGAACCCTCTTCGAGTGTCGGCATGAACTCTCTTCCGATCTTGCTGAGGGTGAACAAACTTACTGCCAGCGCAGCAAGCACCACGGCAAACACCGTTTTTCTCCATTTGAGAGCTGCGCCCAGCAACGGAATATAGCACTTGTCGGCAACAACTCCGTCATTCTTCGTTCCAGATGTTTTTTTCAGCAGCACAAACGACAGCACCGGAGCAATTACTGATGCCGCAATAATAGATGCTCCGAGAGAAAACACGATGGTAAACGCAAGCGGTTTGAACATCTTGCCCTCGACCCCCTCAAACATGAATATCGGAGCAAACACCGCCATAATAATCATCAGCGCAAAAGATATCGGACGCGCTACTTCAAGCGTCGCCTCTCTGACGATATCCAGACGGGATTTTCCGGACTCCTGCCTGAGTTTCAAATGTCTCAGGATATTTTCCACAACGACGATGGAGCCGTCAACGAGCATACCAAGCGCAATGGCTATTCCTCCGAGACTCATCAAATTGGCGGACATTCCGAGCTTCTGCATGACTATCATGGTAACTGCCGCGCAAAACGGCATTGAAAGTGAGACGATCAGGCTTGCTCTGAAGTTCCAGAGTGAAAGCGCGAGCACCAGCACTACGAGGAGCATTCCCTGAAACAGCGCGCTCTCAACGGTGGAAGATGCATTGTCCACCAGATTTGCCTGGTCATAGTAAGGAACGATCTTTACTCCGGAGGGAAGTCCACGCTGGACATCCTCGAGCTTTTTGTGCAGCGCAGATATGACTTTGCTGGTATTTTCTCCGTAGAGTTTCAGCACAAGTCCCGACACGACTTCACGCTCTCCATTGAGAGTGACAACTCCGCGGCGGATATCGTTGCCGTATTTCACTTCGGCGATATCGCTGAGTTTCAGCGGAACTCCCTTATGCTCTTTTATGGTTATGCCGGCGATATCCTGAAGGGTATTGAGTCTGCCGATACCGCGCAGAAGATACTCTTCGGAACCGATTTCAAGATACTGACCTCCGACATTGCGGTTGTTCACCTGGATTTTTTCCACCACATCGCTGAACGCCACATCGTAACGGCGCATGGCATCGGCGTCAAGCCTCACCTGATACTGGAGAACGTGTCCTCCCATCGAGAGGATGGTAGTGACTCCGGGAACCGTCTGAAGCTGCCGTTTGACCACGAAATCGTTGAGCTCCCTCAGCCACGCATCCAGAGCTTTTCCCTGGGTATCGACTTTCGCAGGATCGGCGTCAAGATAGTAGATAAACACCTGTCCGAGACCTGTGGATATCGGTCCGAGCTCAGGCTTCTCAACTTGCGGAGGAAGCTGGGACGTGATCGAATCAAGTCTCTCTGATACGATCTGGCGGGCAAAGTAGATATCTATATCATCCCTGAAATAGACATACACCACACTCAAGCCGAAGCCTGACGTGGATTTGACCAGCGTAACTCCGGGAAGTCCGCTCATGGCGGTCTCGACCGGCTGAGAGATCATCTCCTCGACCTCCTCTGCCGCAAGTCCGTCGGCTTCGCAGAACACCGGAACCATCACCGGCGAGATGTCCGGAAACGCATCGCGCGGAATATCTTTGTACGCATGATATCCCCAGCACAATACACCGATAAAGGCGATAACGATGAGAACGCGCGCTTTCAGGACGGCTTCAAGAAATTTTGCCATCATTAACTCTCCTCATCAATGACCGTGTCCGGCATGCGGGTCCATTCCGGCGGTAAGCAGGATCGCTTTGAGCTCAAATGCTCCGACGGAAACATACTCTTCCCCTTTGGTCAAGCCGGAAATGATCTCGATGTATTTTCCGTCCGCCCTTCCGGTCCTGACAACACGGGTGATATAGTTTCCCTTTGCCGGAACAAATACCACCGTCTCTCCTGACACGAGCTGCACCGCCTCGCGGGGAATGATGATGCACTCTGAACTGCTCTCAAGTTTGATGCTGCCCATGGCAAACTCTCCGCTGCGGAGCTGATTTGCTTTGCTGTCAAGTTCGACGCGGACAACTCCTTTGCGGCTCACTTCGTCGATCACCGAGGACACGTAGGTAACGACTCCGGCAAACTTTTCGTTTTTGCTGCCGAGCGGAGTGATTTCGACAGAGGCTCCGGGCTTTATACTGCGGAGCTCCTGATAGTCGGCGCGCAGTTCGACCCAGAGGCGGTCAAGGTCGCTTACGAGAAAGAGTACCTGGGTGTTGTCGTCAGCGTATTTTTCTCCGAGCGAGATATCGCGGGTCACGACAGTACCGGATATCGGAGAAACGATATCATATTCCGTGCAGATGACATCCTTGCCGTCTTTGCCGTGTTTATGACCGCTATGCTTCAGATCAAGCTCGAGCGAGCGCAGTATGATCTCTGCCTTGCGGCGGTTTATTCCGGCGTCGATATACTCTTTTTTGTAACGCAGATACTCCTTTTCGGACATGGCTTTGTTGGCGAAGAGTTTTTCTGCCATGCGGAACTCCGAAGCGGCGACACTCTCGATGGCTTTGCCGGAGTAATAGGCGGAATAGTGCTCTCCGAGTTTCTCGCTGTTGAGGCGGGCGAGAACGTCTCCCTTTTTCACCCGGTCTCCCTGTTTGGCATAGACCGCGGTGACGAATCCGGGAACTCTCTGCATGATGCGTGAAGTGCGGTCGGCGTTGAGTTTGACTTCTCCATGAAGTTCGAGCCGCCGATTCATCATGCCGCTCTGCACGCGGGAGTGAACGATCTTCACATGCTTCCTCTGCTCAGAAGTGAGGTGTATCCCCTCCCCGGCTCCGTGATCATGTCCCGCATGGGGATCGGCAGAGTGGTTGTGTTCAGCTTCCGCGTGATGGGATTGCTTGGAAAAGGTAAAGACTCCGCCCATATATCCAGCTATCATAAGAACCGCGTAAACGGCGGCAAAAATCGCTATATATCTCTTCATGATCGTATATCAATGTTTGTGATTGTGGTCATGGTCATGGTCATCATGAGATTTTTGGACTTCATGACCGCAGCTCGCGGAGTGCTCATGCTTGTGCTCTTTGGCTTCTGCCGCATGGCCGCAGCTCGCGGAGTGCTCATGCTTGTGCTCTTTGGCTTCTGCCGCATGACCGCAGTTTGCAGAGTGCTTATGTTCTACGTGCTCTTCTCCGGCATGGAAATGGGCGGTATTATTTTTCACATCGGACTTTTTACCCAGAGTGATGACCTGTGCTTTATCCAATACGATCAAAGTCAATGCCGCGGCGATGACTGCTATAAAAATTGTGACGATTACCTTGAATATATCCTGTTTGTTCATTTTTTTATTTCCTTTTATTTGATCATGTTTCAGCAGTTGCTAAAAAAACAGCAGAGCTGTCAGCATCGCAAATTGTACTGTGCAACATTGATCGGAATATCATAAAACCTTGCGATAAATAAACGCGGTTCTGCAACCCTGGTATAAAAATCCCAAGACCTGTTTTGCATGACGGCATCTTTTACTGCCATGCGTTCCATTTCGTCGCGGTTATCCTCTGCTCCTGACATGGTATGGTCATGCTGAAAACAACACTTTTCTGCGTCTCCGTGCTCCTGACACAAATGGGGAACAGACGCTGTTTCAAAATGGGAAATCGGGTGATCGTGCTCAAAATGGTGTGAATGCAAAACAGAGCAGAAAATCAGACAAAGACACATCTGCTGTGCAATAAAAAGCACAGAAAGTATAAAAGAAATATTGCAGATGGTCTTTTGCCGCTTCATTTACATCGCTCCTTCAAAGAACATCGCGGAGAAGACGGTCGGCGGAAAACGTTTTGCGTTCGATCTCAAACGCTTTGAGGATCTCTTCCGCTCCGCTGTGGGAAACCGTATTGGATAACCCGCTGTGTTCGACCATATCGAGGCAGTCTGAAACGGTAAAATCAGCTGTATTTCGCGCTGGAGTATAGGACAGCGCAGAAGACTCTTCATCTTCAGTACGCAGAATAACTCCGGATGAAACCAGACAATCGAGCTCGATTTCAGCTTCAGCCGCAGTAAGGGAAAATCTTTCAGTGAGCTGTTCGCGCGATGTGGGACCCTTGTTGTCGCTGAAACGGCGGTAGATATATCCAGCCAACTCCAGACGGCGGGCGTTGCGGTCAAAGACGCTGACACTTCCGATGGGGTCGATATCAAATTTACCGCTGTCGATATTCTGATCGACAAAGCCTACTTCTGCTCCGAAAAGAGTGAGCTGCCATGATATCTTGAGCCAGGTGAGAAAGAGCGGAAGAGCGGCGAAACTTCCGTAAATGCGGTTGTAGGTGAAAATACTCTTCTGCAAATAGATGAAACCATCCTGCAGGAGCTGGAAAAGCACACCGGCTATCACTCCGGCGATCAGGGCGGACCTCAACTTCACTTTTGCGCTGGGAGCCCAGAAATACATCGCCGAAAAGAGCAGTATGGTGATCGCAAGCGGAGTCAAAGCGATTATCGCTGACACCGTCCAGGTCACCGTTCCTCCGAGATTTGGAAGCTTCATAGCAAAGTCTTCGAGCACATTCCTCGCAAGCACTCCTGCGCTGCTCATTGCGACAAGAAGCACCGGAGTAATAAGCATCACAAAAATATAATCGCTCACCTTCCGGACGATATTGCGGCGTTTGGGACGCTCCCACACGGCATTGAAAGAGCTCTCTATGCTCGCGGCGAGCCAGGTGACAGTCCAGATCAGAGCGATCACACCGATACCGGCGACCAGACCTCCGGAGGCCTGTGCGAGAGTGGTATCGACAAACTGGTAAAGCCTTTTCAGCAGCTCCTCGTGCTGGTAGAGACGCTCACTCAAAACCTGACGCAAACGCGCCTCAAGATCGAAGCCCTTGGCGACTCCGAAAAGCAGAGCCCCGATGGGAACAACGGAAAACAGCGTATAGTAAGTCAACGTCACAGCGCGGTCAGAGTGACCGTCTCTGCCGTAACGCAGGATACTCACCCAGATCACCCGGCAGAAACGGGAGAGCTGATCCGTAAAGCCGGACATTGCACGTTCAAGTCTGGTATTCATAGGTCTTCATCTCCTGTCCACGATGACAAAACTTCCGGAAGCAGTTTGCAGCGCATATCCCGGATGTACTCCAGAAGCAGATTTGAACCTGCCCTTTATCAACTGGTATTGGCTTCCGTCGATGTGGCAGACCGGAATACTCATCATGCGCGGGCTTGCCGCGTCTTCAAGCTTTGCAGGAAGTTGTTTGAGTGTACGGCGGTAGAACTCCACCTCGCAAGCGAAGTGCGCTCCTTCAAGTTTACGCTGGACAGCTCCGACCATGACAAAACGCGCGCGGTTGTCCGGAATCAGCGCAAGGCAGATGAAGTGTTTTTTCTTTTGGAAACCATCAAAGAGCTTATTCAAACTTTCGATACGCGTCTTTACAGTCATTGTTCCCGAGACCGATGCGACACGCAATACGTTGAGCGCGGAAACGCATTGGACATAATCAGCAATGATCCTGCCGCGGCGGGCGGTGGGGAAAAGATTTCCTGAAAACAAATCGAAATCGCTCCAGAGCGGCATACCTTTTCCATCGGTCACAGATCCGATGGCTGAGCCTTTTTTAAGCAGACGGTCGAAGCGGGAGAGGATGGAGAAGGTGTAAAACACCACGTCGCGGTGGTGCGAGTAGCTGTATGTCTCGCGCAAAGTGTTGAGTTTTTCCAGAAATTTTTCAAAATCGCTGTCCGCGGGGAAAGTGGTCGTAACACTCTCCTGAAGCACCTGCACATAATCGTTTCCGAGTTTCAATGCTGCTCCGGAAGGATCTTTGAGCACGGAAGCGGCATTGGCGATTATCTTGGCTGAAAGTGCAGAAGCCTCAACAAAAGCTTTGCTGTCTCTTTTGGCGGCGGCATCGCGCATAAGCTGTATCGAGTGATTTCCGAGTTTGATATAGACATTTCCGCCATCGCCAAAGGAGCTTGCCAGGTCTCCGGTGTATATGCTTTTGAATTTGGGAACTCCCTCGCTTTTGATGATATCGGCGGCTTTTCCGGAAGCAAATGGTTCGGAAGCCGGGTCTTTGCCTGAGAGAAGTGCGGCGCAGAGTTTTGTCTCATCGAGCTCTCCGTAAAAGAACTCCCCCAGCCTCTTGCGCTTGACATCGGCGGTATTGAGAATATATCCGTTGTAAAGCTCAACACAAACTATAACGATGACCGCCGCTGCGGAAGGAATAAGCGACCAGTATTTGAAACGGTCGCGTACCGGACGTTTGGAATTCTCTCTCAGAAACAGAACTGCCAGAATAAGAAGCAGTACGGCAACGACGACAAAAGAGGTGACGCAGAAGACCGCGCCATCGACGGCGTTGTACCACATTCCGGTCAAAACGGCAGCGCAAATGCTGTAAAAGAGCAGAATAAATCCGATAGTGATGATTGCGGCGTTAAGGGGCTGTTTTGTCTTCTTCCATATCATAAACTTACTCCTTGCAGTTGGTTTTATCAGTATTTTTTCCGCTTTCCGGCGGATGGTATATTCATAGCTTCGCGGTATTTCGCCACCGTTCTGCGGGCGACGGAAACGCCCTCAGCCGAGAGCAGTTCTGAGAGTTTTTCATCCGACAGCGGAGAGTGCGGATCCTCGCGGCGGATAAGTTCACGGAGCCGCTCTTTGACCGCATTGGCGGATATATCGGAGCCGCCTCCGGCAGTTGAAGAGTAAGCTCCTGAAAAAAAGTATTTCAACTTGAATACTCCGTGCGGAGTCGCCACATACTTGCCGTCCACGGCGCGGCTGACCGTAGTCTCATGGACTCCGATAGCATCTGCCGCCTGTTTCATGGTAAATCCGTGGAGAAATTCCGGCCCGCGGTCAAGAAAGTCTTTCTGGTGCACAGCAATGACCTCCCCGAGACGCAGAAGAGTGCTTTTGCGCTTTTCCAGCCCTTTGATGAGCTCCCGCGCCGCGGCAAGTTTCTCTTCGAGATAGGCGCGGTCTTCGGCACTCAGAGCCGGATCGCGGAGCAAATCTGCGTAACGTGAGGACACTCCGAGCCGCATGGGCTGCTCTCTGGTGAGACGGACGAGATACTCTCCGTCGATCTGGCGGACGATCTCAAGCTCGACTACGGCAGCCGATGAGCTGCCTCCTGAGCGAACTCCGGGAGTCGGATCGAGCTTTCTCAGCTCTGCGAGAGCCGCGAGCAATTCATCCATCGCAACTCCAAGCCGCCGGGCAAGCTGCGGAAGGCGGTTGTTTTCGATATCTTCAAGCCCTCCTGAGATGATCTCTTCAAGAAGTGGAGTCAGTTTCCCTTTGCGCTCAAGCTGCAGCCTGAGGCACTCTGCCAGATCCCGGGCTCCGATCCCCGGAGGGTCGAAACTCTGTATAAGCTTCAAAGCCTCCTCAAGCTCCTGCATATCGGCATTGCAGGTCATCGCAAGATCGGCAAGCGGAGTTTTAAGATAGCCGGTGTCATCGAGCAGAGCCGCGATTTCCATAGCGAGCTCCGCAGTACGCGCGGAGCAGCCGCTTGTAATGATCTCGGTATCGAGCTGTTCGGCGAGCGTGGGTCCGGGAGCAGGACGATTGAGCAGATAGTCCGGCTGCTCCTCAGAGCGGCGCAGACGCTCAGGATCTGGAATATCAACTTCATCTCCCCATTCATCGAGCTCTACGGTGCTTTGGGACTCATCCTGACCATCTTCGGTGTTTTGAGGTTCGCTCAGCGGTTCGAGCTCCTCGAGCATCGGATTTACTTTCAGCTCATTGGCGAGGAATTGTTCGAGTTCCAGCACGGGGCAATGCAGCAGCTCCAGAGACTGCCGCTGATGCTGTGACAGTTTCTGTACCTGTTTCTGTTCAAGATTGGCTGACTGCTCAAAATTCATATATTGGATCACTCCCCGGGAAATATCTCCTGCCAGACAAACCCCTCTTTTTCCAGAGCCGCCAGCACTTCGCGCTCGCGGCGGCGCATACGCTTGCGGGATACGGGATCAAGATCGTCCTCTCCTGCGCTGTGCAGCAGTCCGTGAACGACATACAGAGCAGTTTCCCTTGCGTAGCTTGAGTTTTTGCGTTTCGCACCTTCTCTCTCGGCGGCATCGGGATTGACGATAAGTTCGATCGCAGTCTCTCCTTCGAGCATCTCAGGAAACTCATCATCAAAATAACAAAACGTGATAACATCCGTCGTCCCCTCGTGTCCGAGGAGATCCCAGTTGCGTTTTGCCATTATATTGTCGTTGACAAACTCGACAGAGAGCACCCAGCCGAACTCCTCAGGAAGCCGTGCGTAATGGGCTGCGCGGACTGCAAAGTTCTGCAGTTTACTTCTATGGGGTTTGGGATGACTCTGATTTTTCCACTTGTACTGGATCTTCTGCATTTGAATCTTCCGTTGTATAGGCAATGCGCCCATGATAAATACTCAGCAGCGACTTGATAAAGCTGCGCTTTACGATATCCATTTCAACAAGAGAGAGCTCTGCGTTGCGGAGCTGGCCTCCCTGATAACGCATCAAAAAGATATTCTCTATCAGAGCCTCTATCTTTGCAGGAGTCGGTTTGGTGAGACTTCTCGTAGCAGCCTCGCAGGCATCCGCAAGACTGATGATCACCAGCTCCTTGGCGCGCGGAGGCTTGCCGGTATAACGGAACTGGCTCTCGATCACAGGAGACGCATCCGAAGACTGCTGACGCTGTTTCTGGGCAGCATTATAGAAATAACGCACCAGATCATCTCCGTGATGAGTGCTTATCGCGCCGCGTATCCAGCGGTAGAGGTGGTAATCGCGGGCGAGAGCGAGCCCCTCCTTGACGTGGTCGCGGATGATAAGACTTGACATTTGCGGATTGAGCTTCAAGTGCTCATTGGAACTGTCTCTGTTGTTCTCAATAAAGTACTGCGGCATACTCAGCTTGCCTATATCATGGAACAAAGCTCCGACCTTCGCCCGCAGCGGATTGGCATGGATAGCCTTGGCGGCATCCTCAGCAATAGTCGCCACGGTTATGCTGTGGAACATCGTTCCCGGAGCCTCGCGCTTGAGCCGTTCAAGCAGTGGATGACTGAAGTCGCTCAGCACCATAAGTGCCATGTCGGTATCGATATTGAATACAACTTCAAGAATAAACACGAGTACGAGAGCCGCAACTGCGCTGCAGAAGCCGTTGAGACTTGCGATTCCGAACATTGCAAGCAGGTTGCTTGCGGCAACTTTTCCGGTTCCGGTGCTCAGCATCATGCTTCCGGCAGAGAGTGCCATAACGAGCGGAACTGTGGAGACGAATATCCTTATAAAGTATGCGCGGTAATTCTTCACTTTGCAGACAGCAAGACCTGCGACTGCACAGGTTGCCATCCAGCGCATGGCGAGCTCAAAAGAGCGGTCCGGCATTATCATCATTGCGGTTATTGACACCACAAGGAAGCCGCAGCATAATGCAATGCGGTACCCGGCAAGAACGGTGAGCACAACTGCCGGAAGCACTACCGGAACAGCATCAATAATAAAATCCTGACTGGATATCTTTCCTTCGCGCACCAGATAATAGAAGAAACGCAGCGCCCAGTAGTTAGTAAGCAAAGAGGCTGCGATCACCACAGTTGATATAGTTATTCGGCGGGCATCGCGGATTATTTTCGGAAACAGCCTGGTCACCAGAAAAACAACGAAGATAAGCAGCACAAAACTCCACGCGATATGCTGAATGATCCCGCGCGTTCCCGGAGAAGTCGGCATGGACTCTTTGTGAGCGATAAGAATATTTTTATACTGCTCCGTGTACCTGTCTCCTTTGCGGATGAGCAGATCACCTTTAGCTCTGGAGACCCTTACGGGGGCAACCTGCTTTTCAAGCTCCTGGGCAGCTTTTGAAGAGAGCTCGGGGTCAAACTGCAAATTTCCATCACTGCCGATGATCCCGGCTATGATTTGGGCAAACTCATTCATCAAAGTGCGGTTTTCGGACACATTGGAAAACATTGCTTCAGCGATCCATACTCCGGCGAGAGACGCGTCTGGCATGTCTCCGACGATGCGCTCTCCTGAGCTCATACGTGCTTGTGAATCAATGGTCTTGATCTTTTTGCCGGATATACGGCTGCGCTTATCCTGAACACCGATGATTCCGCTTGAACTCAGCCTTACAAGCCGTTCACGGGCACTGGAATATCCATGCCCTGAAAGGTGTTCGGCTGCCAGAAAAGAGACCAGTTCAGCAGAACATGACTTTACAGCATTTGCGACAGCCGGATCACGCGGAGCAAAAGCTGCTCCTTTATTTTCCGCTTTGCTGCGCTCTTTTATCTCCCTCCAGAATGAGTTGAAACGGTGGTAAATCCCTTCGCTGCGGCGGGTATCTATCTTAAAGAAATCCGGAGCGTTGCGCCGCTCAGCCTTACGTTTTTTCAGAGTCGCCTCTTTGTCCTCGTAGCTGAAGTTGCATTGGGATATGACGCTGTACGGAACCCGCTGTCCGACGATCCAGTCAGAGACATCATGCTGTTTCTGATGGGACAACGTCAGAAGCACAGTACAGGTCATCCACAGTACGGCGAGCATCACAACTCCCGGAACAGGGGAGTTGCGCAGTATTTCCAATCCCTCTTCGGCATCGAACCACACATGGGGATTGATCTGCCCTTTGCGGCGTGCCTTGATATAGTTTTGCAGACGCTGAAAAGCTTTAAGCATTTTTACTTCCCTCCGGGGAGCTGTTGTAGGCAATTATGATTTTTTCCAAAAGCGGATGGCGCACCACGTCTCCGGTTCCGAAAAAGGTGAAACCGAGCTCCGGAATATTTTTCAGCCGGTCGATGGCGTGACGCAGTCCGGAACGCTCGTTGGGAGCAAGATCAGACTGAGACGGATCGCCGGTTATAACGCATTTTGAACCGAACCCCATACGGGTCAGAAACATAAGCATCTGATCCACCGTGGTATTCTGGGCTTCGTCGAGGATGATGAAGGCGTCGTTGAGAGTGCGTCCGCGCATAAAAGCGAGGGGAGCGATCTCTATAACTCCGCGCGCTATCAAGTCCGCCGCCTCATCAGGAGAAAGCATCTCGTGCAGAGCATCGTACAGCGGACGCAGGTATGGAGAAACTTTGTCTTCGAGAGTTCCCGGAAGAAATCCGAGACGCTCTCCCGACTCCCTTGCGGGACGGGTCAGGATTATCCGCGACACCTCCTGCCGCAGAAAAGCCGACACAGCACACGCCATAGCGAGATAGGTTTTTCCGGTTCCGGCGGGACCGATTCCGAAAGTGACATCGTGTTTTCTTATCTTGCTGATGTATTCAAGCTGGCGTTTTGAACGCGCGATAACTTCGCGTTTGCGCGGACTGACAGAAATCTTACCCTGCCAGAGCGTCTCGATATCGGTGTTTTTTCCCGGAGCGCTGTTGCGGGCAAGCAGCTCGATGTCGCGCAGATCGAGCTGGGATTTGCGGAGTTTGTAAAATTTTCCGAGTTCAGCAAGAAACACCAGGGCATTTTCTGTATCCCGGGCGTTTCCCTCGATTTCCAACCAGTTGTCGCGCGAAGTCACCTTGACCTTGAACGTGCTGCCGATCAATGCCGGAATACGCATCTCGTGCCCGGGAGCAAGGGTATGCAAAGTCACTCCGGGGTCAAAATAATGGCGTTTTATCACAGATTCTTCCGGCATAGTATATTCTTCTGTTAAAAAAACAGCCTCTTTCCGTCCGGAAGAAGGTTTTCCTGCGACGGAAAGCGGCAAAATTCAAACTATGATCTGATACTCAGCATCAGAGTGTGGGAATGACCAACTTAGTCCCGATCCTGAGACGTTTGGGGTCCTTGACGTGGGGATTGGCTTTGAGGATGACATCGGCATACTTGGCGTTGCCGAGGAACTCCTTGGCGAGACCTCCGATGGTGTCACCGGCTTTGACCGAGACCACCACAGGCTCACCTTTAGCTGCCTTGGCATCTTTGGCTTTGGCGTCTTTGGCATCCTTCGCAGGAGATTCTGCCTTGACCTCTTCAGCGGGAGCAGCAGCCTTTTCCTCAGCTTTCACATCTTCCTTTGCAGGAGCGGGAACAGGCATAGCCGGCTCTTTGATCTCCGAGGAGGGATCAGCGGCAGCAGCCTTGTCAACTGCGGAAACCGGATCCTCGACGGGAACCGGATCAGTTGAAGCCGCAGTCATACTGTTGTCAGCAGCCGCCTGAGAAGCCGGAACTCTGTAATCAACGACTCCATCGCGCTGGGCGGGAGCGGTGGTTTTCGGAGTACGGTATCCGGGATAGCTGCTGCGGATAACTCTTTCCCAATCCTTTTCCATCGGGCTGAGCTGATTGTCAGCGGTCTGCACGCAACCGGTAAGCACCGCTGCACCGCAGGCGGCGGCACCCCAGATCAACAAACGAAAATTTTTCATTCTGTATTTTTCCTTTACATTCTGCCGCCATCTGCCGCGGCGGTTTAGTTATCAGTTCTCGTATTTGCGGAAAATCACCGCAGCGTTATGGCCGCCGAATCCAAGATTCATATTGAGAGCGGTCTTGATATCACGCTTGACTGCCTTGTTCGGAGTGTAGTTGAGATCGCACTCGGGATCAGGAGTCTCATAGTTGATGGTCGGCGGAATGATTCCGGTCTCGATCGCCTTGATACAGGCAATACACTCGAAACCGCCAGCCGCTCCGAGACCGTGTCCGGTCGAACCCTTGGTGCTGCTGATGGCAACTTTGTAAGCATACTCACCGAAGCAATCCTTGATGGCAAGGGTCTCAAACTTGTCGTTGAGATGGGTGCTGGTACCGTGAGCGTTGATGTAATCGAGATCCTCAGGTCTCATTCCGGCATGACGCAGAGCCATACGCATCGCGCGGGCTCCGCCGTTGCCGTCGGGAGCGGGACTGGTGATGTGATAAGCGTCTCCGGTAGCACCGTATCCGACCATCTCGGCGAGGATGACAGCTCCTCTGCGCTTGGCGTGTTCGAGCTCCTCGAGGATCAGCACACCTGCTCCCTCAGACATCACGAAACCATCGCGGTTGAGGTCGAAGGGACGGCTGGCGTGGAGCGGATCATCATTGCGCTGGCTCATCGCCTTCATCGCGCTGAAACCTCCGACGGCGATCGGCAGGATCGGAGCCTCAGCTCCGCCGCAGATCATCATATCGGCATCATCGCGTTTGATCGCCCACATGGCTTCGCCGATGCCGTGGCATCCGGAAGCACAGGCGGTGGTGATACACATATTGGGGCCGGAGGCTCCGGTAAGAATAGAAATATTGCCGCTGGCGATATCGCCGATCATATTGGGGATAAGCAGCGGAGAGACTCTGTCAGCACCGCGCGACAGCAGCACAGAGTGCTGTTCGCACAACGTGTAAAGTCCGCCGACTCCGCTTGAAACAATGACTCCGACGCGCTCGGGATCGACGCTGGTGTTCTCTCTGAGATCCACCGGAAGTCCGGCGCTCTTGAGAGCTTCAACGCTCGCCGCGATAGCGAGCTGGCAAAAACGGTCATGACGTTTTGCGTCTTTGACAGTCATATTGTAATTGGTAGGATCAAAATCATGAACCTCTCCGGCGATCTGCGTGCGGCACATAGACGCATCGAATCTGGTTATAGGTCCGAGACCGCAACGGCCTTCGACCAGAGAGTTCCAGAATTCGGAAACCGTCTTGCCCACGCAGGAAATGACGCCGTATCCGGTCACCACAACTCTGCGTTCTTTCATTATATCAACTCCAAATTATTGGTATTGTCCCGATTTTTGTGAAAAATTTTTTTAAATTGATGACAAACGTTATTTGATATGTGCTTAAATATAGCACATCCGTTATATTTTGTCAACATACGCCATACGCTTGTTTGCCTCGGTGGATCGCCGGTCATTTTTCTTCACAACATTTGAGACATTAACAATTTATTAAAATCAAAACGGACCACTATGCAAAACAACACAATGGTCCATTCCAAAGATCCGGCGCGCATCAGCACGCCGAACCGCAGTACACTGAAAATCTGAAGGCAAGTGGACCACAAGGTCTGCGCCTCACAGATCCGTCTGCACATGGAACAAAGTGTTTAAAACACCCCCCATCCCGCGCAGACCTCGAGAGAGGAAATTACTCCTGGCTCTTCTTCTCAATGTAGTCGATCGCATCGCCGACGGTGGTCAGCTTCTCAGCGGCATCGTCCGGAATATCAGAACCGAACTCTTCCTCAAGAGCCATGACCAGCTCGACCTGATCGAGTGAATCGGCTCCGAGATCCTCGATGAATTTGGCATCGGGGGTAACCTGGTCCTCGGAAACTCCGAGCTGCTCGACAACGATCTTCTTAACTTTCTCTGCGATTTCAGACATTTTCAACCTCTTTGTTTTCAGGTTTTGAAACAGATCACTTGTTGATCCATCTACATCATTTTTATAACTGTACGCGGATAAAATCCACGTCTACAATATAATATTGCATCTATTCGGGCAAAAGTCAAGTAAACCTTCGCACTTTCCCCGAAAATTACATCAACATTCCGCCGTCAACGTTGATCACCTGACCGGTGACATAGTCGGCATCGGGACTGACGAGGAAGTAAACCACATTGGCAACATCCTGCGGAGTTCCTCCGCGTTTGGCGGGAATGATGGTCATAAAGGCCTCGCGGGCGGCTTCAGGAACCTGGGCAGTCATGTCGGTCACGATATAACCGGGAGCAACTGCGTTGGCCTGGATGTTGCGGCTGGCGAATTCCTTGGCGGTGGTTTTTGCGAGAGCGATGACTCCTGCCTTACTGGCGGAGTAGTTCGCCTGTCCGACATTGCCCATGCGGCCGACGACGGAGGCGATGTTGACGATCTTGCCCGCGCGCTGCTTCATCATCGGACGGATGACCGCCTTGGTGAAGTTGTAAGTACCCTTCAGGTTGACCGCGATAACTGCATCCCACTCGGACTCGCTCATGCGGAGCATCAGGTTATCTTTGGTGATACCGGCATTGTTGACCAGGATATCGACGCTGCCGAAATCTTTGGCGACAGCTGCGACAGTGGCTTCGGCATCTTCCATCTTGGCGACGTTGGCGGCGTATGCCTTTGCCTCGAAACCTTTGGCGCAGAACTCCTCGGCGGTCTGCTGTGCGACATCGATCATAAGATCGACGATGGCGATTTTGGCACCTTCGTCGGCGAGACGCTCGCAGATCGCTTTACCGATACCGCGTGCACCTCCGGTGACGATGGCGACTTTGCCTTCAAGACGTTTCTCTTTACCCATTTGGTATAACTCCTTGTTTGTGTTGGATCAAATCAGTCAAGAACAGCGTTTGCGAGAGTCTCGGCGCTGTTGATATTGATAAGTTTAAGTTCGCTTACGGTACGGCGGGCAAGACCGGTAAGGACATTGCCAGGACCGAACTCGATAACGGTGTCGGCTCCTGCCTCGACGGCGCGGCGCAGACACTCTTCCCATCTGACGCTTCCGGCGACCTGGGAAGCGAGCAGTTCGCGCATATTGTCAACATCGCTTGCCGCATCAGCGGTACGGTTGTGGTAAACCGGAACCGGAGGCATCACCAACTCGACATCCTTGAGCACGGCGGCGAGTTTCTCTCCTGCCGGAGCCATCAGGCGTGAGTGGAAAGCTCCTGCAACGTTGAGCGGAATGACTTTCTTCATTCCGCGCGCCTTGAGCTCTTCGACCGCTTTGCCGACACCTTCGACGGTTCCGGAAACGACGATCTGGGCGGGGCTGTTGTAGTTGGCGACATCTATTCCGCAGAGCTGTGCGACCTCTTCGATGACCGCTTTATCTCCGCCGAGAACGCTCGCCATGGTGCCGGGGTTCTCTTTGCAGGCTTCATCCATGAATTTTCCGCGCTGTGAAAGCAGTTTGATTCCGTCATCGAAAGAGACGGCTCCGGCGGCGTAGAGAGCGGCGTACTCTCCGAGGCTCAAACCGGCGCAGGCGACAGGAGCAGGAGCGGCATCGCCGAACTTCTCTCTGAAAGCTGCGAGCGCGGCACAGCTCATGGTATAGATCGCGCACTGGCAATGGATGCTTGAAGTAAGAGTCTCAGCAGGACCGTTGAAAATGATATCGCTGAGCTTATATCCCAGCACCTCATCCGCACGATCGAAAACCGCTTTGGCGGCGCTGCTTGATTCGTAGAGATCCCTGCCCATTCCGGGAGCCTGAGCTCCCTGGCCGGAAAACACATAAAATGCTTTCATCGAGTATTCCTCAAAATTATTTTGTTACAACAGTTTCCATTATATAATATAGCATTGAAAGATATTTTTTCAAGAAAAAAGCACCTTTTACCTGTCATTTGCATAGATTTCCAGAATTCCGCCCCGGCGGTTCCGGGATTTTTCGGATATACTCCTGAGGTAGTCTGAAGTGCGCCGCTGGCTGCGGTTTCCGGTGTACTCGGACATATCAGGACGGGTGTAGCTTCCGGATGGACGCAGCTGGCGCGCCTTGTCGGAATCCTGAAGCTGGAAATTGAGGATATCCCTGAGCATCGAACATATTTTTTCATCGCGCACCGGAAAGAGCAGCTCGATCCTGCGGTCGAGATTGCGGCTCATCCAGTCCGCGCTGCTGAGGAAATACTCCGGAGAGCCTCCGTTGTTGAAACAGAATATCCGGCTGTGCTCAAGATAACGGTCAACTATACTGATGATCCTGACGTTCTTCTCTTTCGGAAGGATGCGGTAACAGCATATTCCCCGGACGATAAGCTGCAGCTCGACTCCCGCCGCCGCTGCCTCATGGAGAATACGTATCATACCCTCGTCGGAGAGACTGTTCATCTTGGCGGTTATTTTCGCCGGAAGTCCTGCGCGGGCAAAACGTATTTCACGCTTGACCAGCTCCTCAAAACGGCTGCGGAGATTGAATGGAGCACAGCTTACGCACTTCCACTCAGGAGCGGTGGAAAATCCGGTCAATATATTAAAGAGAGCCGCGGCATCGCTGCAGAGGTCGGGATCGGTCGATATTATTCCGATATCGGTGTACTGCTTTGCGGTACGGGCGTTGTAATTACCTGTTGCGAGGTGGACATAACGGCGCAGGCGTCCGGCTTCGCGCCTTACGATCAGAAGAGCTTTGGCGTGAACTTTGAGACCTGACACTCCGTAAACCACATGGGCTCCGGACTCTTCGAGGGCGCGGGCACGTCCGATATTGTTTCCTTCATCGAAGCGGGCGCGCAGTTCGATCACCGCCGTCACCTGTTTTCCGTTCTCGGCGGCGCGGCGCAGAGCATCGACCACCGGACTTGAGCTGCCAACCCGGTAAAGAGTCTGCTTGATGGCGAGCACATCCGGATCGTCTGCAGCAGCATTGAGCAGACGGGTGAGACAATCAAAGTTGTGGAACGGAAGAAACACCGCAGTATCTCCCGCCTTTTTTATGGCATCGAATATGGATGCTGAACCTTCGAGCTCAAAAACGTCAGAAGTTTTCCACTCCTCTTCGAGCAGTTCCGGCATATTGATGACTCCCGGAAGCTGCATGAACTGTTTGAGGTAAATAAAACTGTCTATACAATAACAGAACTCTTCGGCGATATCCACGCTTTTCTTGAGCCACGCGGCAAGTTTTCCGGTATCGCGGCGGCAGAATTCGAGCCGTATGGCTTCGCGCTGCTTGCGCTGCTGGAGTTTGGTATGTATGCTCTCAAGCAGGCTCATCGAGCCCTCCGGATCGTCGCTGAAAGTCAGATCCATGTCGCGGGTGATGCGGAACATGATGCGGTCGGCTATGCGGCATCCCGGGAAGAGTTTGCCTATATTTTCCCAGATCACCGACTCGAGCGTAACGAGCAATCTTCCGGAATCAGCCGGACGCCCTGTGACCTCAACAAACCGGTCGAGCACTCCGGGAACTTCCACGAATGCAAAGCGCGACTCTCCGCAGGAACCTGTCGAAGAGGCTATTTCAACGGCTATAACGATAGCTCCCGATGTGAGCAGCGGAAACGGGTGTGCCGAATCTACCGCAAACGGAGTGAGCACCGGCATTATCTGGTCGTCAAAAAAAGTGGCGAGCTGAGCTTGGATATCTTCTCCGACATCACCTGCCTCGCGCAGACGCACTCCGTAATTTTCGAGCTCGCGGAGTATTCCGTCCAGACACTTGCGGCGGCGCAGGATAAGTTTGCATATCTTCTTGCGCGCCTCGCTCAACTGCTCAGACGGACGCAGTCCTGCCGGATCGGGAAAATCACATCCGGCGCGAACCAGACGGCGCAATCCCGCGATGCGCACCATAAAGAACTCATCGAGGTTGCTGTCGGTGATCGAGATAAACTTGAGCCGTTCAAGCAGAGGATTGGCTTCGCACAGAGCTTCATCCAGCACCCGTGCGTTGAAATCAAGCCACGCAAGCTCTCTTGATAAGAATAGTTTCCGGTCGTTCATCCCGTCTTATACCGTCCTTGAACAAATTACTTTTCAAACATCCACTCGAACCACTTTCCGGCATCGGGATTGTAGTAATCGTAGTTGAGTTTGGCGTATTTTGCGAGTCCTTTTGCGGTGTAGGCATCGACTCCGACGCGCAGAGTGACCCAGTTGCTTTTGACGCTGGGGAACTCCGGAATAAACTTGCCGACACCTCTGCCGTCAACGGCGAGGACGACTGCCTCTCCGCGGTGGCGTCCGGCGAGCATCTCCCAGATGATCCTGCCGCGCTTGTCGAATTTGAAGCGCAAGTCGCAGACATCGGGATTGCCCGGACGGGCGATGACTTTGCAATCCAGCAGATTTTTGCTGCTGAAGCTCTGATTGGTATTGATCCATACGCTTCTGCCGTTGGGCATCTCTATTTCGCGCTCAAGTTCGGTGGCGCGCGGATACTGCACGGTACTGAACACTCCGACTACAAAGCGGGGCTGATAATCCTCGCTCATGGGATTTTCACTTACGCTGCCCGACTCCATCGCTTCGCGGAACTCTTCACATCCGCAGGCAAAAAACATCAGGCAAATCGCCGGGATCACCATAAAAAACTTCTTCAACATACCGGAATTTTCTCCTTTTTTATTATCCGGCACCGCAGTTGCGGCACTTTCAGTTTGCTAATTTTTTTATTTCAATGTATATTATATTACACCCTTATTGCAAAATATTCCAGTCAAAACAGGGAAATTATGTTAAATTATATCGCATTATCACGTGCATTGGACAAAAACATCAGATATCTGGTCATCGGAGACCCGGTTTCGCACAGCCGTTCTCCGGGATTGCAGAACGCCGCTTTTGAAGCCGCAGGTCTGGGCAGACCGTATGCAAGAATGCAGGTCGATGCCAAAGACATGGCGGAATTCGTCGATTTTGCCCGCAAACACCTGCTCGGAGTAAATCTGACGGTTCCCCACAAGAATATCATCGTTCCCTTCTGCGACACCATATCTCCGGAGGCTCGGATGGGCGGCAGTGTCAATACCCTGAAAATCGAGGACGGCAGAATACACGGTCACTCCACCGACGGAGTGGGGTTGGAATACGCTTTGAGTCAGGAGTTCGGCTTTACCGCCGCAAACAAACGAATCCTCTTTCTCGGAGCCGGCGGAGCCTGCCGCGCAACGGCGTTTCACTTTGCTTCAAAGGGGGCTGAAAAAATCAGTATAGCCAACCGCACCCTGGAAAAAGCTTCCGAACTCGCAGACGAGATAACCAGCCACACCGGAACTCCCGCCTGCGCATACAGCATAAATGACGATGACTCCCTGAGGAAACTCTTTCTTGAAGCCGACATGGTCATCCAGGCTACGAGCTGCGGCTTGAGAGAGTGTGATCCGTCTCCGGTCGATCCCGGGCTCATCACAAAAGATTGTCATTTCGACTGTTTTGACACCATCTACAAAGAGACTGCCCTGCTCAAAGCGGTTAAAGAGCTCGGTCTGCGCGGAGCAGGCGGCAGACAAATGCTCATCGGTCAGGGAGCGGCAAGTTTCCGCATCTGGACGGGCATTGAGCCTGATATCAAAAAAATGCAGAGCGGGTTCGATGACCCGATATCTCCGGAGGACAGCGTATGTTAAATATCCACGGTTTGTATTACAGCAGTTTCGACTGGTTTTTCCGGGCAGGTCTGGAGTACCCCGTCGTCCTGATCTCGGTTCTTTTCGCCATATTTGCCTTCGGGGCGTGCTGGGGAAGCTTTCTCAATGTCTGCATCTGGAGAATGCCCAGAAGAGAGTCTGTCGTATCCGCTCCGAGCCATTGTACGGTTTGCGGAAGTGATATCAGATGGTATGATAATATCCCCGTAGTAAGTTACCTCGTCCTGCGCGGCAGATGTCGGGTGTGTAAAACTCCGTATTCCTGCCGCTATTTCGTGGTCGAAGTCGTAACGGGAACGGCGTTTATCCTGCTCTTTCTGAAATCGGCGCACGCCATGCTGGTTCCGCAAACGGTGCTCTTTTACTGGCTTGGCTTCTGGTATCTGCTGGGAGCGGCATGGATAGACGCAAAACACAGAATAATTCCTGACGCGCTGACTTTTCCTGTCGCGGTGACGACGCTGATATTTTCCGGATTTTTCCCTGAGGCGTCCGGACACTCCGTCTGGTGGAGAGCCGTTCTCACAGAGCTGCTCACAGGAGCGGTCACCGGAACCGCGCTGCTGATATTTTCCGTCGTCGGCAAAAAAATCGCAGGCGGCAGAGAAGCTTTCGGACTCGGAGATGTCAAAATGTGTGCGCTGCTCTCTATGCTGCTGGGGGTTTTCGGAACCATGTTTTCCCTCTTTGCCGCAAGCTGTTTCGGAATGACCTACGGAGTGGTACTCGCCATAAAACGCCATCGCTCCATCGGTAAAACCGCCATACCGTTTGCCCCCTTCATCGCCGCCGGAGCAGTCGTGTGGATGTTTGCAGGCAACTGGATATTGCAGTTCTTTAACCTGATAGCCAAAGCAGGCAGGATATGATGACACGCGAACGCAAAAATATCCTCTGCGGAGTATTCATCGTCACAGTAGTCTATGTCGCAACCTTGTGGCAGAGACCGCTGTTTGCCCCCTGGGAATATGATTTTGCCGCTCTCTCAATGGCGGGAACAGACTCTTTTTCTGCCCTGCTCAACGGAGTTTTCGGCAAAGCCCTCTCCTTCAATACCGTATCAGTACGTCTCATGCCCGCGCTCTGCTCCATACTGTGCGCGCTCTGCGTGCGCTTCTGTGGAAAGAGCGCTGAAAACGAGAACTTCGGAAACCTTGCCGCGATCATGTATCTGGCAAACTTTCTTGTATTCTCTTTCGGAACAGCCTGCTCAAAAGAGATGATATGCGCCCTCTTTTTCACCGCCGCCGCAACTGCCGTGCTTGCCGCACTCAAGGATGGCACTCTTTCCAAAGCGCGCTGCTTTATGTTTGGTGCGGCAAGCGGATGCGCCTGCGGATTTTTTGCCCTTTCTGCCGGCTATATTTCTGCGGCGGCAGTACCGCTTGCCGCGATCGCGGGATTTTCGGTTGCAAAGAAAAAGTCCCTGTTTCCGGTGATATCCCTTGTCTTCGCAGCAGCGGTCTGCGGAGCATGGATGCTGAAACATCCGCTGCCGGTCATGGCGAAAACTAAAGCCTTCCAGTTTTCAGAGCTGCTCTGGGTGATTCCGGCACTCCTGCCGTGGGGGCTCTTCGTTTTTCAGGCAGCAGCTGCGGTGAGAAGCAAGAAGAAAGAGTATTTTTCAACTCCGCCGGTTCAGCTTGCGCTTTTTGTGACGGTCTGCGCCCTGCTCTCGGCGGCGTTTCTGGGAACTGCGCTCGCGCTTTTGATTGCGCTGCCCATGCTGACAACGGCGTTTGCTGCGGCTCTCAAACTCTCAGCGGGAGATAGAAAACTCCTCAAAATATCTGAACTCACGCTGAACTATGTATCGGTCGCCATCATACTTTTCACTGCGGCGACGGTGGTGCTGTGCTGTCTTAAAAGCGTTCCGGCGCGCTGGAAACTCTACTATTCCAAAGCCGAACTCGCAGGTTTTGCTGTCGCGGTCACGGTCGCGCTGATACAGTTCAGAATAGCCGCAAGCTCAAATGTGGACAGCGGAGCAAAAAAACTGCTCCATGTCGCCACGGGAGCCGCAGTGCTTATGATACTGCTTCCGGGAGCTGTTCCGCAGAGGATGAAGAACACCTTTGCTCCGGATGAATTTTTCCGTTCGATATCCGCGCGCTACATTCCGGCGGATGCTGAAATATACGCTGACGCCGACTCCATCGGAGCGGTCAGGTGGATACTGCGCGACAGAAAAATCACGCTTATCACCAGGAAAAGCGTCCATCCGCTGGCAAAAAGAATAGAAAACGACCTGCCGACTGCGGTATTTTCGACCAGCGGCAGATTTACCAAAGTGCTTCCCAGAACCAAAATGTTATTTTCAAGGGGGATCTGGAGAATAGTAATCTGTCAAACCAAGGGAACAAGTGTCTATGAAAAAAATCTTTAAACTCGCCGCAGTTCCTCTGCTGTTCTATTTCTTTGCCTATATCATGCTTCTGGGAGCGCGTCCGATGGGAGCCCCGGATGAATTCAGGTACGGACAGATCCCGCGTGAGATGCTCCAGACCGGAAACTTCATTGCCCCTCAGATGTTCGGACACCCCTACTTTGAAAAGCCTGTCCTCGGATACTGGCTGATCGCGGCAAGTGAATATCTTTTCGGTTTCAATGCCTTTGCAGTACGCCTGCCCATGGCACTCTGCACCGGATTGACGGCACTCATGCTCTTTCTGGCGGTCAGAAAATACTCCGGAAACACAGAGACGGCAAAATACTCCGCGATGTTCTATCTCGCATCGGGTCTTGTGATGTCCACAGGAGTCATTGCCGTCCTCGACCCGATACTTGTTGCTTTCACAACCGCGATGTGCATAACTGTATTTTTTGCTCTCGAAGAGCAGCACAGCACCGTAAAGAAGCTCTTTTTGCTCGCTCTTTGCGGAATCGCTTCCGGTCTGGTCTTTCTCACCAAGGGGCCGATCGGCTGGATCTTCCCCGGCTTTGCCGCGCTCGGATACATCGTATGGAACAGACGCTGGAAAGAGTTGTTCATCCTTCCGCTGCCCATACTGCTGTTCTGCCTTATTACCATTGCTCCGTGGGCGATCGCCGTCCACCGCGCCGATGCCGACTTCTGGAGATACTTTATCGAAGTCGAACATATCCAGCGTTTCACCAGCGATGCCGGAGGTCAGCACTCGCAGCCTTTCTGGTACTTTGTTCCGGTTATGATTTGCGGAATACTTCCCGGAGCGTTCGCCCTGCCCGGAGTATTCAAACTGTCCGGAAAAAGCATGAAGGAGGCTCTGAAAAACAACGGAATAAGGTTCTCTCTCTGCGGAGTGATACTGCCTTTTCTCTTCCTCTCCTGCTCGAACGGAAAACTTCTGACCTATCTTCTGCCCTCCTTCCCCATGGTCGGAGTTCTGCTGGGAACGCTCTTCATGCGCCAGCTTCAGGATGAGAAAGCCGCCGCAGTTGCAGAAAAAGTTCCGCTTTATGCTTCACACTTCTTTGCCGTTGCCGGAATCGCCGCCGCGGTATGCGCCATCGGAAACTTTCTGCCCAAAGAGTATTTCGTTTTCCTCGCATCTGCCGCGCTTGTCTTTCTTGCCGGAGTGATCATTCAGAAAAAATATCAGAAACGCCCGCTTGAGACCCGCTTCGACGTCCTCGCACTCACAGTCGCAGTCATAGCGGGAGTCATCGGCAGCGCGATTCCGTCCCAACTGAACACAGGGAAATTTCCGGGAGAGTGCATCGAAAAGGTCAGAAAACAGCTTCCTGTCACCGGAAATCCGCTGCAGCTGGTATCCAATACCGTCTATATGCACGCCATGGTCTGGCAGTTCAATAACACCGACCTCGTCATCATCGGCAGAAAGGGAGAACACGATTACGCCATCGACCGCTATGCCGCCGAGGGGAAAGAGCCGTTTTATTTCATGTATAACCGGCTGCACGATGTCATAAAACGCGCCAAATCAGTCGGAAAAGATGTGGTCGTCTTCTACGACAGCAGCCGCCAATACCGTTTCATTCCGTGGAAACTGCCTGAGTGGGAGTTTGAAGTTCCGAAATTCAATGTCGCCCGGGAGCCTGATTGGATATACGCTCCGTGGTATTTCAAACCGCGCAAATTCAGTTTTTACGAATACACTCCTGACAAGACCATCAACATCGACGGTCACACAGCAGACCTTTACATCTCCGGAAACAGTACGAAATAGGTCACTCCGTTACAAATGAGCGGCTGAACGAGCGCGTATCCGGGCAGACTCTGCCACGTGGTGCTGATAACAACCGGTTTCTTGTCCAAACAGAAGCGGAACGCCTCACGGTCATACTCAGGATAGGCGGTTTCAGCAACCCGGCAGAAGAGCGGATGTCTCCAGCCGCAGTCGGGAAGCATAACGCTCCAGATGCCGTCCGGAGTATGATTGAACACCCCTCTCGCGGCAACTTTGGGCGGAAGCTCTTTGCCCAGAGTATAAAATATCGTACACAATTGTTTCTCATGTCTGAAAAGATAGAGCCCGCGCACTCCCGGGATATCGGCGGTCTCCCTGCCTGAGATGCCTTTTATCCGGCGGCAGGCGAAGTAAGTTCTGAATGAGACCGGGAAGAGCAGTATTATGAACAGCACAGCGGCGAGCACCCTGCCCCTGGCTCCGCCCTTCCGGATGAGCTCTTTTACCGCATAGACAAATACTCCCATCATCGGAACAGACGCCCAGTAGAGGTGGCGCATACAGGGAACGGGATAATACTGATGCCACGCTCCGAGCGAATAGATCATAACTGCAACCAGAGGAATATTCTCTTTCCAGCTTCCCGTAAGGAACACTCTGGCGAGCAATCCGAGCGTGACCAGCGGAAAGACAGCGAAAATGGCATCGACAAATCCCCTGTCTCCGGTGACAAAGGGGAAGAAGTTTATCACGATATCTCCCCAACTGCCGTTGCCTGCTCCGCGTTTGATGGCGAATGAAAAGGCATTGACCCAGGTCTGTATCCAGTAATCGTGCCACGCTCCCCAACAGGTGATCACAATAGCATATACAGCCAACACTGCAAACAACCCTGCGGAAAAAGCTCCGGCGAAACGCTGTGCCGCGCGGCGGTCGCGGGAGTATGCGATAATTGAAATCAATATTGCCGCGAGTATCGTGGTCAATCCGCAGGGCTGACGGAAACCGAAAACCACCGCTGCGGCAACTCCGCTTGCGGCGGCATAACGCATATCAAGTTTGGAGCTTTCAAAGAACTTCAGCGTAAGAAGAATGGTCACGAGCTGGAACAAAAGCGCGTAAACACTCGCCCACGGATGGGCAGTAACACAGCAATCCGCCGAAAGCAGAAAATAGAGCAGGATATAAAACACGCGGTATTTGGTCTCTTTGGTGGTAAAAAAACGCTTCCAGACGCAATCATACACCACAAGCGAAAGACCGTAAAACACTGCCGTCAGCAGCTTGAGGACGATCAGTTCGGCTCCGAATATCCTGACAGCCAGCCCCTGAAGCAGCGGAGGCAGTATTCCGTACTGGGAAAAACTCCCTTTGAAAACCGCAGCTCCGTTCGCCGCATCGACCGCTGCTTTGAACATTATTCCGTCGTGGTGGAAATCTATTCCGAGCAGACTGTAAAAGCCGAAAAACACAAATCCCGCGAGAAAAAGCCCCGCAGGAACAGCAAATTTCTTCATAATTTTATTCCTTTCAGACGAGCTGCATTGAGAACTACGGTAAATGAACTCGCCGCCATGGCTCCGGCGCACAGCGCAGGAGAAGGAACCATGCCGCCGAAGAGCGCAAAAACGGCTCCCGAGGCGAATGGAATGGCGAGCAGGTTATAGAAAAATGCCCAGAAGAGATTCTGTTTTATTATCCGCATGGTACACAAACTCAAACGTATGCTCTTGTTGACCATCCGCAGATCATTGCCGACGATGACGATATCCGCGGCATCGTGAGCGGCGGCACTTCCTGAGCCGACGGCGATACCGATATCTGCGGCGGCGAGCGCGGGAGCATCATTCACTCCGTCGCCGACCATGGCGCAGAAGGAGTTTTTCTTCCACGCTTTTATCACCTCAGGCTTGTCCTGCGGAAGCAGTTGACTGTAAACTTTTTCAAACGGAAGCTCAACTCCTTCGACCGCCTCTTTGCGGTCTCCGCTCAACAGGATGCACCTGACAGCCATTTTTTGCGTCAGCTCCTCCACCGCTTCGCGCGAACCTGGACGCAGAGGGTTGGAAAAGAGTGCGACTCCGGCATAGACTCCGCCGCAGGCACAATATATTGTGCTGTACTTTCCGGTTCCGGGGATATCGGGGATATCCACACCGTTTTCCGCAAACAGCCGGGAGCTTCCGAACAACCAGTTTTTTCCGTCGATAACAGCAGACGTGCCTTTGCCCGGAATATGCTCTACTCCGGAAATATCCGCGTCCAATGATATATTGCGTTTTTCGGCTTCTTCCACCGCGGCTGCGGCAAGCGGATGGCCCGTTCCGTAACAGGTGCGGACGAGCCGGGATAAAACACCGTCAGCTTCAAAACCGTCTGCCGCGATCATCTTTTCAAAATACGCCTTGCTTTCGGTAACGGTTCCGGTCTTGTCGAAAGCGATACAGTTTATGCGGCAGGCGCGCTCGAGAGACTCTGCGCTTTTGATGAGTATTCCGGCTTTGGCACCTCTGCCTATTCCGGCAACGAGCGCGACGGGAGTAGCCAGACCGAGAGCACACGGACAGGATATCACCATCGCGCAGAGGGCAAAATTGACCGCAGTATCCAATCCTGCTCCGGAAAGCATGTGGCAGGTGAAAGTGACCGCCGACACCGCAAGGACAAAACAGGCGAAGTAACCTGACACGACATCGGCGATGCGCGCGACTGGAGCCTTGGTTCCCTGCGCCTGACGCACCATGGATATGATATTGGATAAAAGGGTATCCTTGCCGAGCTTTTCAGCTTTGATGATGATGGTTCCGGCTGTGCAGAGAGAGCCACCGGATACAGAAAGTTCCGGAAGCTTTTCCACCGGAACCGGCTCTCCGGTAAACATAGACTCATCGACCCACCCTGAGCCGGAAACGACCACTCCGTCCGCGGGAACTCGCGCCCCCGCTGTAACTTGAAGCAGATCACCGGGACGCAGAGTTTTTACGGATACCTCTTCGATATTCTCTCCGCAGACCTTGTATGCTGTTTCAGGAGCAAGTTTCACCAGAGTTCGCACAGCATCAATGGTATTGCGGCGCACCCTGTCTTCGAGATGTTTGCCGACACTCACCAGAGTTATTATCATCGCGGCGGAGTCAAAATACAAGTGCCCGCTCCTGCCGGTACAGATGAGAAACACTGAATAGATCACTGCGGCACCGCTTCCGCAGGAGATCAAGGTATCCATGTCGGGAGTTCCGCGAAAGAGCGCCGGTATTCCGCGCATGAAAAATGTCCTGCCGAAAAAAATCACCACCGCCGCAAGGAGCACCTGAACGGCTATCCCGGCAGCTCCACTGAGGAAATGCCCCATCGAGACGACCAGAAGAGCTGCAGTGGCACATATTGATACAACGAGCGGAACAATGGATTTATCCGCTGCTTCTTCCGCAACAGCAGTATCTTCTTCAGGCAATATCCGCGTCGCCTGAAATCCGAGTTTCGATATGGTGGCTGCGACCAAATCATCCGGAATTTGCTTTTCATCGGCAAAAAGAGTGCACTCCGCGCTGTTGAAATCCGCCGACACAGCCTCGACTCCTTCAAGTTTTTTCAGACGTTTTTCAACATTTGCCGAGCAGGCGGTGCAGCGCATTCCTGATATATAAAATTTTCTTTCCTGACTCATAGGTAGTATTTCCTGTAAAACACCAATACACTTACTGTACTTAAATTACCCTGTTTTTCAACTTTTTTCAAGCTCAATGTTGACATTTTATCCAAAGACGGCTATATTTTCGCGTGTACAATATATGTTTTCAATCCAAGGAGTTTTTCTTATGTCAAATGAACCATTCAGCCGCTCACTTGCGGCACAGAAATCCGCGCTCTGCGTGGTATCCGCCGCGACTGAACTTGAACTCATTGACGGACCGATAGCAGTTGACGCAAGACTTGCGGAATCCGAAAAAAAACTGATGCTCAAAGTCATGGCGGCGGTACGCGAACAAAAGAGCGGAGCTCAGGAGCTCACCGCTGACGAAGTAAGCTCCATGTTCACCTTCGTATATGCCAAAGCGGCTGAGGCCGTGACCAATATGGCGAACAATCAGGATGACAATTTTGAAATGCTCGGTCTCTTTGACGGAAAAATTCCGATCTACGCCGAAGATATCCTGACCGGCTACTTCAAAAAGCTCGATTTTCCGACTGTCTGCGCCAGAAAATTCTGGGCATACTACGAGGAAGGTCTCGATCAGAGCGATCCCGCGCTCGCTCTGTTTGAAAGCCTCAAATGGTGTTTCCGCCTGAGCTGTCACCTCGCGGTACGCTGTCTCGAAGAGCACAACTACCGCTTCATCTGATATGGATAAAAGTTTGAAAAGCTGCCTGCTGACGGCAGGAACTTCAGCGCTGATAATAAGAGTTCTGTTCGGAATACTCTTTCCGCAAACCGAACTTGCCGCCTTCAACTCGCTTCCCGGGCTGGATATGGATACCCTGCTCAGCTTTGCTGAATGGGACACCGGAAATCCCGCCAGCGCACCGATGTTCGTTCTGCACAGATTCCTGCTGATTTTCTGCTATACGGTCTGCAAAGAACATAACTTCATGCTCATCTATATCCTGCAGGCCCTCACCGGAGTTGCCGCAAGCGTCTGCACCGCGTGGAGCGTCTGGATGCTGGTAAAAAACAGACGCGCCGCGATGTTTGCCGGAGTGCTTTACGCCTTGTACGGTCCATTCCTTCTCTACGAGAGCGTCGCACTTCAGGAGTCGATACTGACCCACACGCTTGCCATAGGATTCTCATTTTATCTCTGGTTCATCCAGAGCGGAAAGTTCAGCGCGGGACTGCTCGCAGGTCTGGTGTTCGGACTCAACTCTGCCGGACGCCCTGCCTCGGCGTTTGCTGTCCTGGTATTCGCGGCTTACCCGTTTATAAAGGAGAGAAAATTCAACTGGAAAAATCTCTCTGTCATATCGGGCATCTCCGCGATATGGCTCGCGGCATCCATCTTCAACGGCTATTTCAGAGCTGATTATTCTCCGTTCTTCAACGTCATGCCCCACCTGATAGAGGTGCATAACGCTCCGAGGGCCGTTCAGGGAACGGCTCAGACGTTTGATCCGGTATCTGCGCGGCTCGCAGTGCTTTGGGGAGCAATCAAAAACGTTCCATACCTCTTCGGAATGAGAGAGGTACCGGAAAATCTCGACTACGATGTCATCAGGCAGATACTCCCTGTCATATCGCTCGGCCCGCTTCTGGTGATGCCGTTTGCCGCCGCAGGAGCAGCCGTTTTTGCCGCGATGAAACGCAAAGATCTTCTTCTGCTCTACATCGCCATTGCGGCACTTATGATTCCGCTCTCAGCGCGTATCCCCATCGGGCGTTACCGTTTGATGCTCATGCCGTTTTTCATAGCTTTTGCGGCGATACTGCTTGCTGAGATCATCGAAAACCCCGGACGCCGTCTTGCCATGATCGCAGTTGTTATCGGAGTCGTCGGAACAAATATGCTGTTCTGTTCTCCGCTCGTGCGCCCCAATCCCGCCGCTCACCACACCCTTGCGCTCGCTGCGGTAAAGCTCAACCGCGATCCCGGCAAACACTTGCAGAAAGCCTGGGATTCAAGCGGTCACACCTACTGGAAATCGGGGTTGATGCTCTTGCTGAACTCCCTGAAAAAACAGGATATCGCAGCTGCCGAAAAGATCATAAGCCAAGACAAAAGCCAAGCTCCGGAATTCATATATTATCTTGCCGTCATCAGGACAGCGCAACGCCGTTTTACCGAAGCAAAACTGCTGCTGAAACAAATTCCGCAGCCGGAAAAGCTCGGAGCACTCCACAGCAAATACCTGTTTCTTGTCAACTATGTGGAAAAAATGTCTCCTGCGGCTGCACGCTGACACATAACGGACTCCGATAACGCTTTTGCGATGATTATTTGCTTTTTTTGAGGAAACTCGGGTTGTAAAAACTCCTGTTCAATGGTATTGTAAGTGAGTTGAACTATACAATTTTCAAAGGTAATTCAAATGAATGATATCCGTGTCGAGCTCGCCGAACGCTCGTACAATATAAATTTCGGAAAAACTTTGCCGGTTCTTGCTCCCAGAAAGACCCTGCTGGTCACCGACAGCAATATATACAAACTCTACGCCGATCTTCTGAAAGAGATGGTGAAACCTGCCGATATTTTTGTTATTCCGGCAGGAGAGGAGTCCAAAAACGCCGACACCTTCCTCGCCATCTGCCGCAAGGCTGCTGAACTGCATCTCGGACGCGACTGCCGCTTCGCCGCTGCCGGCGGAGGCGTTACAGGAGACCTCACCGGATTTGCCGCTTCCTGTTATTTGCGCGGAGTCCCCTTTATCCAGATACCGACCTCGCTTCTCGCAATGGTTGACTCCAGCGTGGGCGGAAAGACCGGAATAGATATTCCCGAAGGCAAAAACCTCATTGGAGCGTTCCACCAGCCTGAAAGCGTCACTGTAAACACCGCATTTCTCGCAACGCTTTCGGATAGAGAGCTCGCCAACGGACTTGCCGAAGTGGTCAAAACTGCCGCCATCGCCGATGAAAAATTCTTCTCTTTCCTTGAAGACAATGCCAAACATCTCTACGACCGCGGCAAGACCGCTCTCTTCGATGAGATAGTGCGCCGCTGCTGTGAAATCAAAGCCCATGTGGTGAGCTGCGATGAAAAAGAGTCCGGACTGCGAGCCATCCTCAACTACGGTCACACCTTCGCCCACCCCGTGGAGACATTGAGCAGCTACCGGATATCCCACGGAGAAGCTGTTTCCATAGGCATGGAGTGCGCCGGACTCCTCGCTCTCGAACTCGGAATGTGGAGCAAAGAGCAATATCTGCGCCAGGCTGCTCTGCTCGACGCGCTGCATCTTCCGCGCAGACTGCCCGAAAACACAGATATCGACAGCGTTATCGAGCTTATGAAGAGCGATAAGAAAAACCGCAACGGAAAAATCACCTTCGTTCTGCCGGTTTCCACAGGAAGCGTGAAAGTCGTATCGGATATTCCCGTTGAACTCATCAGAAAAGTCATTTCGGAGAACTGATCCCATGACCTCAAGAGAGTGCTGTATCGCCTGCAACTGCATATCCGGAATAGGATATCAGACCTTCAATAAACTTGTGCAGTACTTCGGTTCTGCGCAGGATATTCCAGGGCATCCCGCACATGAGTACATGCAGGTAAAAGGCATCGGAGAAAAGACTGCTGAGCTGCTTGAAAACACCAATTTTGAATTGATTTTAGAGCAGGAGATCAATCGCGCCGAAAGAGCGGATGCCCATATCATATCTATATACGACAGCGATTATCCGGAGTCTTTGAAATCAATATCATCTCCTCCGCTTGTACTCTATGTCAAAGGAAGGCTTCCGCGGGATTTCAGCAGATCCATCGGTATCGTAGGCAGCAGAAGGATCACCGGATTTGCCGCTGAATTCACAAGAAAAATCGCCTTTGAAGCCGCTATGAACGGTTTTATCGTCGTATCAGGGCTCGCTTTCGGAGCCGATAAAGCCGCTCACCTCGGAACCCTTGACGCCAATGCAGTCACCATCGCCGTCATCGGCTCCGGACTTGAAAACATCTATCCGAAAGAGCACGAAAAACTCGCCCGCGATATCATTAACGCCGGAGGTGCGGTCATCAGTGAACAGCCCATGTCTTTTCCTGTATCATCGACCGGATTTCACCGCCGCAACCGGATAATCGCCGGTCTCTCGCGGGGAGTCCTCGTCACCGAAGCCGGCGTTTCAAGCGGCTCGATGATAACCGCTGAACACGCAGTAAAATTCGGCAGACCCGTTTTTGCCGTCCCGGGAAGACTCGACAACGCCAATGTTTCCGGATGCCACAAACTTATCAAAGAAGGGGCATTTCTGACTGAATCGTTCCGCGATATCGCCGAAAAACTGGGTACTTCCGTCCAGGCGGCATCTGCCGTGGAAGCCGATGCTCCAGCGCCACTCCCCGAACTTACTGAGCAGGAATCCGCCATCTGCAACGCCATAAAAAACGGATGCAGCAGCGTTGACGCTCTGGTTGACGCCTTGGGCATTCCGGTCGGAGACCTCAACTCTGCACTCCTTCTGCTTGAGATGCGCGATATCGTCGTACTCGACCGCAACCTGACCTATCGGGTGCTGATATGACAACGGCACACATAATGTTCGGAGGAAATATCGGTGACGTGGATAAAACTTTCCGCGACGCCGAAGAGTTCCTCTCCCGCAACGGAGTCGTTTTTGAAAAGCGTAGCCGCATCGGTTCGTCAGCTCCGGTCGATTGCGTTCCCGGAACTCCGGACTTCAAAGATCAGGCGTTCGTCATATCATGGAACCGCTCCGCAGAAGAGCTGCTCGAACTGCTTCAGCATACAGAAAAACTCTTCGGACGCCCGGAAAACCACCGCAGCGATATGTCACGCACCCTCGACTGCGATATCATCTTTTTCGGAAACGAAGTGATAAACACTCCGCGCCTCACCATCCCACACCCGCGTATGCACCAGAGGATGTTTGTCCTTGAACTTATGGTGGAAACCGCTCCTGACTTCATCCACCCGGTACTGAATAAAAGCGTAAAAGAGCTGTTTGACGCGCTTTATTGATGAGGAATGGGAGTGTTCTTGGGGAAGGGGGAAACTTCTTTTCACGAGAAAAGAAGTTTCCCCCTTCCCCAAACCCCAACCCTCTTCAAGAAAAGCGGTGTACTTTGGTTGATTTTTTTGTTTGATGTTTTTTGTTTGCCCGCTTTTTTCTCACTCTTTGTGTTGCTTCCCCGAAGAGCGTTCAATATACAAAAGTAGGAGTGAGCCGATATAAAAATCGGCTCACGACGGGTGCATCCGTCTTCGTTACACTACGCCGTGACAAGGGGAGGAAGCCAGCCCAACGAGGCTGGCTGGGTATCCCGCAGCCCGTCGTACGGGCCGCATCGCACGGAGAGAGTGCCTGAGCAGCCAGAAAAGGCTGCTCAGGGGCGG
>SUVY01000078.1 GCA_015061775.1 Lentisphaerota bacterium
CGGAAAAAGAAGTTTCCGCTCTCCCCCCAAACCCCCCTCTCACCTTCAAGAAAAACGGGGTTCTTTTTTGGTATGCAGCCAGCCTTTGTTTGCGGCGCGGCTGTTTTGGGTATGTTGCGCTTTGCGTTTTATTTCTCTTGTGTGAGGTGCTTTTTTATTGCTTCTGTGAGTTTGTCTGCGGCTCCTTTGGTGTCAAGTCTGGCGAATATGATTTTTCCGGTGTCATCGTAACAGATCATATTTGTCTTGCATCCTGAACAGCAGATCACAAGCACTATGGCGAAAATAAAGATAATGGTTTTCATTTGGCATTGTTCCGTTTTTGTGAAATCTTTTACAAATCGATTGGAAACACTATTTTGTTATACGTTTGAATACAGCACATCGGCTATGTTGTCAATATACGCAAAACGCTTGTTTGCATCGGTGGATGCATCCGTGAGGCAATATCGCGTTTTGCAGTGAGCACAGCAAGTGAGTGTACTTTTGTACACGACCGCCGCGGCGCAACTGCAAGGCGCGAGATTGACCGCGGGGCGCCGCCGCGGGGCTGATGTTTTCACAACGTTTGAATTTTTTTAAGCTTCCTTCCGGCAGGGGCACTCTGCCCTTAACTGTTTGCACTCCTTACGGGATATGCGTTTCTTCAACTCTTTGCGGATGAGTTTCAGATCGCGGCGGTGCTGCGATATCACTTCACGCTGTCCGCGCTCGATACGGTGGACTATCCATTTGGCTATCCCTCCGAACCCCGCGATCAGCGTGGTGATTTTGACTATGGTATCAAGATGTTCCATTGTCTCCTCCCCAGCTTGACGCTCCGAACAATCTTACTCCCCAATATGCCTTCCGGGATGCCCACCAGCCGAGGCCGTCCTCGCGGATAAGGTCGTAGAAGAGTTCGTCCGCCTCTTTGCGGCTCCAGCCCTCCGGAGTCGTCCGGTAGAGATAGTCGTGCGTCACCGCTCCGCGCAGCGTCCGGGGATCAACCGCCGGAGTGACGCTCGACCACAGAAATTGCGGAACACTCGCTCCGTCACATTTAAATCCCCCCGGAATTGTGACGGTTTTTCCCCTCCAGCTAACCGTCAGATCTTCGATCAGAGTGACGATATCGCCCCGGTCATCGGCTTTATATATGTCTATAATCACAGTTTTTGATCCTTATGTTGTTTTCATTGCCGCAACCCGGCTGTATTCTGCTGATACTTCGGAAGCGGAAAGTATTCTGTTCCAGACTTTGACCTCGGCAAGATATCCTTCGTAGTTATATCCATTGTCGCCGTACATCTTACCAATAGATATCGGGCTGTTGACGGTATGCGGAGTTCCCCAGTTGAACCAGCCGCTCCATACCTCGCTTCCGTCAACGTACAGCTTCATTGTTCCGGAATTGTCTCCGGTGCAATCCATACTTAAAGCGTAATGGTGCATTTTGTTATCGCAGGGAAGTCCGGTGTCAATATCTATATCACCGTTCCAGAGACTTACCGCAACTATATGTTTAAAACCCTCCTCTTCGGTCTCCTCATTGTAAACATAACTGTATGCCGGACACACCTTAAACATAAGGTGCTGTCCACCCTGTCCCCATTCAACCGCGGCTCCGCTGCTGTTGGTGTCGTCTCCATACTCGCTTTCTCCATAAAATCTTTGAGGGCAGGCAAGGAAAGACACGGAACGCTGAGCTGTATCTTCTATATTTGCAAGCTCGTTTGTCTCGACGGAGGTTATAAAAGAATACTCTTCCCCGGTATCATCGTCCCATGTATAGCCTGCGACAAACTTTGCGCACTTGTAGCCGTCGTATGTGACAAACTCCGGGCGGAGATAATCATAATATTGCGATGGATTATAAACTCCTTTGCCGGTAACAAGATACTGTCCGGTCTCAGCGCGCTCCTGCGCTTCTTGCAGCGGAAGGTAAAACACTGCATCGTCCACGGGAGATATGATATTTATATCCGCCCTGACCAGCACGGGCATACAGTTGTCTGCTTCGACTTTGATTTCAGCATAATAATCTCCCGCCTGCTCCGGAGTTCCGCTCAACACTCTGCCGCTGAAAGACATCCACTCAGGAGCACTCACAAGAGTATAAGATATCTCATCATCGCTTTTGTTTTCGGCTTTCGCGTTGATTTTCAAGCCGATTTTGCAGTTGACCTGTCCTCCGACATTTTCATACGGCATGACCGATACTGCGGGAGCGTTGAGGGAGGCAAGAAACTGCGCGCTCCTGTCATAGATCCTGCCCGGCTCAGGAGTATTTTTTTCTGCTGTGAAAGCGGTTTCTCCTCCCTCGGAGCGCAAAACATTGTCCTCTATCGTTATCTTGCATCCCTTCCATTGGGTATCTGAAACGACCGAAGTGCAGACAAAATAGTTGTTTCCGGCATCGAGCGTCCCCACGACCACCCCGGAAGAGGTTGCGGCGGTTTTCCCCTGGATGATATCTGCCGCCCCTGCAGTGCAGTTGCGGGTGTCGTAACCGATGGGGAAAGCCCGGTCGTCAACGATTATAAAAGGCTGAAACTCCTGAAAGTTTCCGATATGCAACAAATTTTTACTGTCCATCAGTTATCCTCATTTGATATATTGGTGACCTGCCAGTTTTCCGGGATCTCATGTTCTCCGAACACTTCCGGAAGGGCCTCAGGTTTGATGAATGTTCCGGTCGCGGAGGTGTTTTTCAGCCAGTCCCAGGTGTTGTTTTGAGTGCTGTCCCAGCTGGTAAAGTTGACTTTAACCTTATTGAGGTTGGTACAATCCTTAAACATTCCACTATAACAGTCTTTTGCAAGTTTCAATGCAGGAAGTTCTGGTGCTTCAACTAATCCGGTACACCCTGCAAACATTTCGCGGTAACAGCCTCTTGCAAGTTTCAATGCAGGCAGGCGCGGAGCCTGTATCATGGTCGGGTTTCCGGAAAAGAGCCGGTCGAAACAGTACGGATTACAGAAGTCGGCAAAGTTACCAAGCGACATGATGTTTCCGGTGACTTTGACGGTGTGGCTGAATGAGAAGTTGAAGTATTTGAAGTAGGATCCGAGACTCGTATCATCGGAATTGTCCGGCGGCTGAGTAAAAGTCCTGAACTGCATCGTCTCCCCTGCCGCAAGAAACATTTTTGAAGTGGGCAGATAGAGTTCTTTCCAGTTTTCCTGATTTGATCTGCGGTAATAAATACCGGCAGAAAGTGATCCCAGCTCCTGGGTTCCGCCTTCGGCGTTGAAATAGAGCAGCTCCACAGTACCGTCTTCAACTGCGGTGACAGTGAGCGGAGTGTACCAGTCATTATCAGAAATATTTGACGGAAGCACGATGGTCACGGGAGTGAGCGTCAACTTGTTTCCGTCCGGAACGGGAGGCTCTTTGCTCATATCAAGTGTGCACAGTATGCCCTCGGAATCCATACAGGCGAACTTTATATCCGCGCTTTCTGTGCCTGAAGCAAGTTCAAACGTGTACGGTTCGGCGATATACCCCTCAGGAACCGTCACCACATTTCCTTCGAGCGTCGGAACAGCTTCAGGGATCGTCTTCGCCTGAGCCTCAGGCACATAACCTTTGCCGATAAATACGCTGTTTCCGGAAATCTCCAATGCGACATTGCCGATGCTGCCTGTGACGACAACTCCCTCTGAGTTGAGTGCAGTCGCTCCGGAAAGCAAGGTATCAGGTGTGACGTTCACCTCAGGAAGTTCAGGCTGTGAATCAGTAAACTCATACTGTTCGGCAAGATATCCTGCCGGAATCACCACTTTTCCCTCCTGCCGGATCGGCTCTGTGTTTTCGATGCTGCCGGTGACGACAACCCCCTCTGAGTTGAGTGCGGTCGCTCCGGAAAGCAAGGTGTCAGGTGTGACGTTCACCTCAGGAAGTTCAGGCTTTACTTCGATATCTTCCACCGCTTGAGCGAAATCTTCGAGGCGGCTTGTCTCATCGAGCGTGGCTCCGCGGGAACATATCGCCTGCCTGAGTGCCTCTTTGGCGGATTTGATGCGTGTTATCTCGTTGGTTATACTCATAATCAGATACCTCCGAGCTGCTGTTCGACGTCTCCAAGCATGGAGTCTATCTCACTTTTTGTATAGACGCTGACCGCGTCCGCTTTGGCGGCGAGCATGGCGTTGATCTGGAGCGCGGTATAACCCTCAGGAGGTGCCGGAACGCTCGCAGTACCTCCGCCGTTATAGATACGGTTCTTTATCACCACGCCGAACTGCCAGGTATAGACGTTTCTGCCTTCGGCGTCGAGGGCTCCGATCTCGGCGGTATATTTTCCGGAAGCTTTCCCTTCAAGATCGTTCACCAGCTCAGCTGTTCCGGTATCGGCGACGGGAACGGTCAGGATCGTTTCCTTCTCTGATGTTTCGAGGGTTATTCCGCTGATTATCAGAAGTTTGGGAGACGTTTCGCTGATATAATCGCTGTCGATGGCAAAATACCACCCGGCGACTGCTCCCGGAGAAAGCACGAACTTTTCCAGCGCCCCCTCCTCGTTGCGGTTTACGGAACGCAGGTCGAAGACAAGATCGACGCAGGTATGGAGCATCAGTTCCGGAGTCTGGACCGATGTATCTCCGTAGCTGTCAACTGTCCTTGCTCCTGACGGAGTTATTTGCAGTACTGTTTTCATTTTTTACCTTTCAAAATATTTGAGATATTTTCTCTGATCGCGCACCGCATATCCGTAGCAGTCCGCACTGAGTGGAGTGTAATACCACGTTTTGTATTTGAACCCCTTTACTCTGGTCTTTCCTGAAGTAAGTGAGGGAACAAAGAGATAACTGTCCGGGAAATCCAATGTAAGCGATGCCTTTCCGTCGGCAAAAGTATCCGCCTTTCCGGCACAGAACCAGCTGTCGGCACGGGCAGAAGTTCCGATGGGAGAAAAATCATCCACTCCTTGAGTCGAAGCAAATGCGTAGAATGTCACATCGCAGAGACGCGCAGGATCTATCCATGTATTGAACTTGCCGCGGAACTGTGTGTACTCGTATTTGTTCTGACCGTTGCAATGGACTGTAAGGTTGTGTCCCGTGGCGTAGATATCGCGGAACTCGCTCTCCTTGAGCAGCTTCAATCCGTCTTCAGGAGATCCGTACCACGGATCGTAATAGTAGTTTGAGCGGACGAGGCCGCTCCCGAAATAATCCGGGATCGGAACCCGTCTTACACAGCAGAGATTGAGGACTTTGTAGAGAAAGATCAGAAATTTTTCCTTGCTTACGAAACAGTTGAATTCGACATAGTCAGAACCCATGCGCTCTTTCAGGCTCTCCGGAGTCCAGTTTTCCAGATCCGGATAACGGTCAAAATCATAAGCCTTATCGGGATCGCAGTATCTTGAAGCGATCTCCAGGACCCGGTTTTTGAGGAAGTACCAGAATGTGAGTTTATCTGAACTTCCGTCATCCAGAGTCCAGGAGTATTTTTCAGACAGTATCCTGAAGAGGTTTGAACGCAGCTCGACGCGGTAAACAGGATGCTCTTCAGCAAGCTGGTCTCCGGTCGATCTCTCTTTCATTGCGGAAATAAGCTCTTCTACCACTTCGAGCGGCCGCCTGAATCGGAAATCTTCCGGTATCTTCCAGTTTGATTCCGGAGTTTCTGTATTTTCCTGTGCCATGATTTCAAATCCAGTATCTTGAGCCGAAGTATATCTTGCCGTTGTTCCATTGCTGGACGATCTCCGGATAGCTTACGCCGTCCTTATGTTTGCGTATCTCGACGAAAGCTATTCTCCAGAGCGCGTAACAGTCGGATTTGATATCCTTTGACGGATCGGTAGTCAGGGTCAGGATATACCTTTTATCGCGGTATTCGGCGAGCAGGTCGATATTTATCAGCGGTTTTTCCTCGGAGAGTGTGATATAGCGGTCGCCGACAAGACCGAGATCGGTGTCTCCGCCGTTGACCAGCACTTTGAGCTCTCCGTCCCGGCTTGCATCGACCACGGAAAACATTCCGCGGTAGCCGGTATCCTTGTGGCGGCAGCTGCCGAGAAAAACGGTTCCCGGCTGATCTTTTCTGCCCGGAAAGAGCACTCTGACTTGTCCGCTCTCGGAGTACGCCCATTTTCCGTCGGCTGTCGGAGCTATCGGGTCTCCGCTGTCGAATATCTCATCCAGCAGCGCGGGAGATACTCCTGAGACAAACACTTTGCCTGCCATGGTGAACGGGATCTCCCATGCGGTTATTCCGATAAAGTTTGCGCTTTCCAAGCCTTCGGTCGTGATGGCAAAACAGGGATCGTCGCTGATTCCGGCCTTGTCAACTCTGTCCTGGATTGCCACAGGAGTGTATGCCGGAATAGTTTTTCCGGACAGATTGTATCCTGAAATACTGTTTGCGTACCGTGCCATTTCACGCCTCCAGTCCGAGTATGCCGAAATCGGCGTTATCATATATTCTGCCGACGAAAGCGGCGGCTCCGCGGATGATCCTCAGCTGGGGTTCGGCATAACTTATTCCCCAGAGGTGTTCCCAGCCCTTGACTCTGCCGACTTCGATGCCGCACCAGGTGACATCTTTGCGGTGGCGGCGGATGGTGAATGTGCAGCGCATTTCAACAAGCATCTCGCCGAGATCGTTGCTGAAGGGTTCGGATATATCTACTCCGGTGCACATCACTTCTCCTGAGCTCCAGCAGCGGAAACCGCTGCTGTTGAGTTTGCCCACCAGACTTACCGCCTTCTTGCGGAAATCAGCATTGCAGCTGTCGGCGTACATAAAGCGGCGGCAGGTCTCCTCGCACTTGGGAGCGATTTTGTCTATGCCTCCGATCGCGGCATCCTCTCCGAACCTGCCGTTCCAGAAGGGAGCGTAATCGGCTGAGATGGAAATGCTCTCTCCATTGCAATACATCTTCTGTTTTTCGGGAACTTCGTAGCATTTTTCCTTCATCGTTCCGGTGCGTATGCTCCAGAGCCGGTCTCCGTCGCGGCGGCCGCCGCGCTCGAACGCCGGAGTTTTGTCGGCGGCGGGAGTGACGTAGTTCACTCCGACTTCAAAAACATCCGGAGTGCGGCAGTCGAGTATCTCAACTCCGCTGCGTTTTGCGCTTCCGATATTTTCCGGAGCGCTTTCGAGCACCTGCACGAGCAATGCGCGGTCATCATCTGCTGCTTTTGAATTGTTTACGATGTAGCGCAGCTGGGCGCGCTCGACTTCTCCGGCGCCATTGAGTGCCAGAGTACGTAAGTTTTTTTCGATTACATTCGCCATTATATTTCTCCTTTCATGACGCCTTGATATCAGCTTTGTTCACTATTTGACAATTTTGTCAACATTTGAGCTCTTTTGATGAAGAAATATTTGGAAAAAACAGCTTGACGTGCTACTGTATATAAAAAACAGAAATAAACTTTTTTCAACGGAGAATCATCATGCACAAATTCCTCGCTTTTGATCTGGGCGCATCCAGCGGACGCGCCATCGTCGGAACTCTCGACAACGGCAAACTCTCCCTCGAAGAGGTGCACCGTTTCAAAAACGGTCCCATCGAAAAATCTGACGGTCTCTACTGGGATTATCCCGCGCTCTGCTCCGAGCTGGTCGCGGGACTGGAAAAAGCCGTCAAAGCCGCCGGAAAACTCGACGGTATCGCCATCGACACCTGGGGAGTCGATTACGTTCTCTTCGACCCTGAGCGCAAGATCGTGCGTCTTCCGTACAACTACCGCGATGAGCGCACCAAAAAGGCTGAACAGGCAGTCCGCGGTATCCTCGGAGACTCTGAGATATACAAGCTCACCGGTATTCAGAAGATGGAGCTCAACACCATCTATCAGCTTTACGCCCACTTCACTGAGCATCCCGAAGAGCTGCAGAACTCTGTCTTCCTCAACATTCCGGACGCCCTCGCCTTCCATCTCGGAGGCGACTTCACCACCGAATACACCATCGCGAGCACCTCAGGACTTCTTGACCCTGTGACCAGAGAGTGGTGCTGGGAACTCATCGACAAACTCGGACTTCCCCGCTCGATTTTTCCGCAAATCGTCCCCCCCTGCACTCAGGGCGGAGTTCTCTCCAAAGAGCTTCAGGAAAAACTCTCTCTGCCTGCCATTCCCATCTTCAAAGTCGGCAGTCACGATACCGCAAGTGCCGTCGCCGCTGTTCCTGCTCCGCCGCAGGGCAACTGGGCGTATCTCAGCGCGGGAACCTGGGCTCTGCTCGGAGCTGAGCTCGACGCTCCCAGCATCACCTGCGATGGCGAAAAGGCTCACTTCACCAACGAAGGCGGTCTCGGAGGAAAAATCCGTTTCCTCACCAACATCATGGGCAGCTGGCTCTTCCAGGAGACCCGCCGCATCTGGAACTCCAACGGTCAGGATCTCTCTTTTGAAGACATCTGTCAGATGGCTGCCGCGTCTGAGCAGGGAAAATATCTCATCGACCCCAACAATCAGGAGTTTGTCACTCCGGGAGACATGCCGCAGCGCATCCGTGATTTCTGCCGCGCCACAGGTCAGGACGGTGAGCTCTCCGATGCCGAAGTCGCTCGCGCGATCTACGACTCGCTTGCCCTCTATTTCAAGAACAAGATAGCTTTCCTTGAGTCGCTCCTCAACGTCAAGTACTCCGCCTTCAACATCGTCGGAGGCGGAACCCGCGACCGGCTCCTCATGCAGCTGACTGCGGACGCGATGGGTATTCCGGTCGTTGCCGGTCCCGTCGAAGCCACTTCCACCGGAAACATCATCGCTCAAGCCATCGCATCCGGAGTCGTCTCCGATCTGGCGCAGGGCAGAAAGATCGTTTCTGACTCTTTCGACGTCATCACCTACTCTCCGCGCGCCGCTGAGCACCGGAAGTTCGCCGCTCTCGAAGAGAAATTCAACTCCATCATATAAGCAGACAACGCACAGGAGTTTTTCTGTCGGAGTTTTTTCTGCGCCGTCTGTACGGAGTTTCGGTTTTATGGGTGGTTGGAGTAGTTTTATTGGCTCGCTTTGCAAAGCAAAGCTCGCGGGTATTGGGATTGTGAGCTTGCTTGCTTCGCAAGCTCGCGGGTTTTTCCTTGCTTTGCTGCGCAAAGCTCGGGTAGGGAGCTCGCTTGCTTTGCAAGCTCGCTTGTTTTTCCTTGCTTTGCTGCGCAAAGCTCGGTATTGGTGGGAAACCTTTGTTGAAACAAAGGTTCTCCCCCCAAGCCCCCTTTCCAAAAAACTTTGGGTTCTTTTGGCGGTGTGGTGTGTCGTTTGCCCCGCCCGCACCGTAAACTCCAACTCAGGCGGCAAAATCCGCTCCTTCGACCCCATCCTCGCCGACGACCTCGCCAGCCGCGATCTCCTCGGTGCCGTATTCGACACCCTCCTCGAATATGATTACACCATCCGCCCTTACTCTCTCAAACCTTCCATGCTCGCCAAAATGCCCTCCCACAACCGCGAGTTCACCCGTTATTATTTCACTTTGAGAGATGATTTGTTCTTTCAGGATCATCACGCCCTTAAAGGTTTGCCCCCCTCTCAACGCAAAGTCACCTCTCACGACGTCAGGTTCTCTTTATTGAGGCTCGCCGACAGCCGTCTTCACTCCCCCCTCTTCTGGCTCGTCCGGAACAAGATAAAGGGTATTGATGATTTTCACTCCCGCTCCCGATCCGCCGTCGGAAACTTTATTTACGATCAGGGTATTGAAGGTTTTGTCATCGTCGATGATCTTAATTTTGTTATTGAACTTCAGCAGCCCGACCCCCGTTTCCTCTATCGGCTCGCCATCCCCAACGCGGCGATAGTTCCCCGTAAAGCCGTTGAATCTGAGAAGTATCCCTTTAAACGTTTTCCCGCCGGTTCCGGTCCCTTTGTCCTCAAAAAGTGGATTCCGGATTATCAGATCGTTCTCGAAAAGTATCCCGGATACCGCAAAGAGTTTTTTCCTCAGGCTGAAAACCCCTCCGACCGCTCCCGCCCCCTCCCTCTGGCTGACCGCATCACCATATCTCTCATCCGTCAGCCCATGACCTCATACCTCATGTTCCTGCGCGGAGACCTCGATTTCCACGCTCTCGATAAAGATAAGGCCGATATCGCCGCCCCCGGAGGCAGGCTCTCACCCGCCCTCATCGACCGGAAAATATCCCTCATCTCTTTTCCCGAATTTGAAATCAGGTATGTAGGTTTCAACTTCGATGATCCCATTCTTGCCAAAAACCGCGATCTCCGCGCCGCTCTCACCGCCGCTTATGATATTGACAGAAGAGTAAGATTTACCAACAATCAGCTCATCCCGGTCTCTTCAGTCGTTCCTCCGGACGTCTCCTCTTCCTGCCGCTCGATCATCCATCCTTTTGCCGGAAAAGGCATTGATTTTGCCCGCAATATGCTCGCTTCTGCCGGATTTGCCAACGGAATCGATCCCTCTTCCGGAAAGCCTCTCACCCTCACTTTCGACCAATCAGGCTCAGGAACCACTCACCGCCAGTACGGAGAGCTCGCCGCCTCAGACTTTGCCCGCCTCGGCATCGACCTTGTGAGCCAACTCAACAATAAACCGCGCTTTTATGAAAAACTCCGCCGCGGAAACGTTCAGCTCTTCCGCCTCTCCTGGATCGGTGACTACCCGGACGCAGAAAACTTTTTTCAGCTATTTTACTCCAAAAATATCGGAGGCTGCAACCGCTGCAATTACAGCAACCCTGTTTTCGACCGTCTCTACGAAAAGATACTCACCATGTCCGACTCACCTGAGCGCGACGCCCTCTACCGTCAGATGGCTCAGATCATCAACGAAGACTGTGTATGGATCCTTGAGGGTATTCCGCTCTCATGGCAGCTCAAACACCATTGGCTCCAGAACTTCCGACACCACGATTTCGGTTTCTCGAAATGGAAATACATCACCGTCGATCCCGCATCAAGAAAACAGCTCAAATCGACCTTCACTCCCCTCACTTTCAGAGACCTGCAAAAATAATGGTATTGTCCCAATTTTTGTGAAATTTTTTTTAAATGGCTCTGTTCCCGCCAAAGGTAGGTAAAAGTAAATAAAAAAGTTTTTTCGCTTTTCTTGAAAGGGTGAGATCCGCCGTCGCCAAGGCTATGGCGGGACAAGGGGACAAGAATAACGAAGCCGACGTTCGGCTTCTTTTCTC
>SUVY01000079.1 GCA_015061775.1 Lentisphaerota bacterium
GGGGTTTGGGGAGAGAGCGAAAACTTTTTTTTTCGCGAAAAAAAGTTTTCGCTCTCTCCCCAATTCCCATAACCTCAATTACAAAATAGAAGTTTCAAACTTTTCGGGGAGGGTTTGGCGGTGGTATTGGATATTGGGGTAGCCGAAGAGGATGACGCTGCCGACTTTATAATTTTTATCGAGTTCGAGCATATTTCTCAGGGAGGAGAATTTTTGGAAGGCTCTTTGGGCGAAGCCGCACCAGCAGCATCCGAGTCCCATTGAGTTAGCCAGCAGTTCGAACCAGGTGAGGGCGATGATAGGATCTTCTGCTTTACATGGAGAGTTTTTATGTACGGCAACAACTATGAAGGCGGGAGCTCCGCGGTAGATGACATCTTCTCCGTCGTCGATGCGTTTAAAGAACCGTTTATAGCGTTTAGGCATCAGCAGCGCGAGGGGGCTGTGGAGTATCTTGAGCAAAATATTATTGGTCTTGCGTCGGAACTCATCGGTTTTTTTGCCGGTGACAAAGATAAGTTTGAGGCGGTGGTCGTTGCATCCTGTGGGGGAGTAGGCGAGGGTATCTGAGAGTCTCTTCAAAACATCCCACGGAATCTCTTTGTTGAGGTATTTCCTGACTGAGCGGCGGCTTTTCATAAGGTTTTCGAGCTGAGCTGTATCAGGATAGTTTCCGATGGAAGGGGCATCGTCGGCGCTGTTTCCGTTAAATATGACGGCTCCGGCGGGGCAGGCGGCAAAGCAATGCTGACACTTGAGACAGGCTTTTTCTCCGGTGAATTTGGGATAACCCTCTTCGTCGAGGGAGATGACTCCGGTTCCGCAGTCGTTGACGCAGAGCTGACACTTGATGCATTTTTCTTTATCAAAAGAGATCATTTTGCAAAATCCTCCATGAGATCTATGGTGCGATCGGCGCGCTGGGTGTAGTTGACGGTCGATGAGTACTCCACGGCGTGCCGCAGGGCGCGCTCGCGGTCGAGGTAAAGTTCTTCGATGGCGCGGGGAAAGGCTGAGTCCTGCCACGGTTCCGGGAGAACGGTGGAGCCGGCGAGCGCGGCATATTTTGCATATCCGCACTCTCCTGAGGCAATGACAGGAGCTCCGGAAGAGACGGCTTCGACGATGACCGTACCCGTGGCCTCGTTGCGGGCGGGCAGCAGCAGGACATCGCAGGAAACAAGCAGCTCCGGAACGTCTTTGCGCGGTCCGATAAACCGGATATTTTCAACGACATCAAGTTCGCGGGCGAGCTTGAGACAGAAATCCGGCTTGTCAGCTCCGGCGAAAATGAGACGGCAGTTGGAACGGATATTTTCCGGAAGTGCGGCGAGAGCACGTATGGCACGGTCTCCGCCCTTTTGACGGAAATTTGAACCGACGAGCAGCAGCATGAATTGATCGTCGGATATTTGCAGTTCGCGGCGTTTGGCGGCGCGGGTCTCAAGGGCGTTTGCGCTGCGGCGGCAGGCGGGGTTCATTCCGGGGGGGAGAAGTACAAGGCGCTCATCCGGAGTAGCGTAACAACTCTGATAGTCGCGCTTCTGGTGGTCGGCGATGTAGAGAATGACCGTCTTGGAGTCTTTTCCGGCAACAGCCTCTTCGAGCGCGAGATAGGTGCGGTAGCGCGGAAGCGTCTTCAATACCCATTTCGCGTGCTTTTTGGGCATTTCAACGGCGTAGCAGTTGTCGGCGGCGAAATAGAAATCACAGCCCGGAATACGGTTCAAGCCAAGTACGCAATCAAAGTTTCCCTGAGCGATGACCTCTTTTATGTTGCGGCAGAAGGATGCCGCCCGCGCGTGGTTGGATTTTCCGCGGGTCGGAACGATCTCGACGGTGATGCCGGGGGTATCCGGAAGTTTGTCATCTTCCCACGCTCCGGTGAGAATGACTGCTTCATGGCCGCGCGCTGCGGCGCACTCAGCCATGCGGAGCATATCTTTTTCCAGACCGCCGAAAGGAAAATATCTGAATGAAGCAAAGGCAAAACGCATATTTACAGATCCTTTCCGGAAAAAGTGTTTTTTAAAATCGCCATATATTCCTCAGTAAAGTTTGATCTTGTTGTCCCCGGCTGTGATGGAGTGCTCGATCCCGTCAACGCACAATGTGAAGGGGGTGTTGCTTTTGCAGCAGAGAGTGCCCTTGTCAACGATGATATCGCAGGTGACATCTCCGAAAGAGAGCCGTTTTATTCCGTAGCGGAAGTCGCTGCGGCGGCAATGGAAATCGAGCCGCTTCGCTACGGCGTCTGCGCGGTGAAATCCCATGATGTTCTCAATGAGCATGGATATCGGACCGAGTGCGCTCCAGCCGCAGAAGTCCGGACGGCAGGTCCGCTGCGGACTTCGGTTGGTCGCGGGAGCATACCGGTCGGGAGAATAGCACTCCCAGATGGTCTGCGGAAAGAAGTTGTCGAAGGTTTTTGCCATGTGGTTGACTGTCGAATACGCTACATCAGCGGCAAGGTCGAAGCGGCCGTATTTTTCCAGAGCCTTGGTCACCATGTAGCTGGTGGGGAGCCAAACTGCCCCTTTCCAGTATCTTCCGTCTGAGCAGAACGCAGGGTCGTCGCGCGAGACGGAGGGCAGGGCGACTTTTCCTCCGAGCTTCATCGGGTCGAGCAGGGTTTTGATCTGGCGCGCGGCACGCTCCTCAGGAGCTGCTTCAGCCATGAGCGGCCAGAAGCTCGCCGGAGTCAGAACTTTGATATGATGCTTAGTTGCGACTGCTATATCATAATATGAACCGTCGGTCTCATCGAAGTAAAGGTCGTTTATGAGTTGGCACTTTTCCCGGTATTTGGTCATATATTCATCGCTTATGTCCTCCCGTCCTATCTCTTGGGCAAGGCGGGCTATGTAGAGCGCGGAAAGTGCCATCTGGGATATGGCATCTACCCAGAAGAAGCTGTAGCGATCGACTCCGCGCGGAGTGTTGTCCATGCCCGAGGGGCATCCGCTCCAGAAATAACCGTTGTCCATTTTCTGCCATAACACGGCAGAAGAGCTGTATTCGGGGCAGAGTCCGATGCGGCAGGTGTTTTCCAGAAAATCGTAGTGTTTCTGGAGATACTGCCTGTCAACAAGGTTGCGGTGTATGCGTGATTTGTCTCCGGTGAAGCGGTAGTATTCGTACTCTATCCACGCAAAGAGCGGAGGGTTGTCCGCATGGTGTATTTTGCATGAACACTTTTTCCCGTCGTACATGGTGAAGTAAAAGTTGTCGAGACTCTGTATTCCGGGGAAGAAATCGGGAGCATATTTGCAGAAGTGCACCATGAAGCAGGTGTCCCATATCCAGATCTTTTCGTCGCTCGCTCCTTCGTCCATGTGACGCTCGACGGGAAGACCCGGAATGGTTTTGATGTGCTCAGCAGCCAGTTCCCAGGCTTTATAGTAGAGACGGACAAAATCCGGACGCTCGTCAAAGACGATTTCCGGAACCATGCTCCTGTCGTATGTCAAATCCATAAAACACCTTTGCTAAATAAAATATACCCTGTTTAGAATATACTCTCAGAGAGGTGTTTTTCAAGCATTGAGAGCCATTTTTTTGCCCATTTCAAAGGCGCGGGCAAGATCGTCTTTGAAGCGGGTCTCGCGCATGAGCAGTTTGTGTTGGGCATCGAACATCGCAGACTCGTATTTTGAGTAATCGTCAAACTGAAGTGTATCGTGGACGTAGAGCATCTGCGGAGACGAGCTCCTGAATACCAGAGAGGCAAAGTTGAGCACCTTTTCAAGGTTTGTCCGGTAGCTGTTCTGCTCCATGATTTCCGGAGGAACGTTCATTGTGCTGACAAAGTCCATCTCTATCTTGCGCGGAGCGATCGAGGAGGCGGGGGCGCTGTATTTGAGGTAGGGGAAAAACAGCCGCTCAAGAAAACAGCGGTATATACCGGACTCAGCCCCGAAATATACCGGACTGCCCATGACGATACCGTCTGCCGAACTCAACTCGGCAAGAATGGGCGTGAGGGCATCGTTTATGGCGCATTTTCCGTAGCTTGCGCCTCCTTTGAGTTTGCAGCCGAAACAGCTGCGGCAGCCGGAAAAGGTGTAGCGTCCCAGATGGATGATGCGGGTCTCGGCTCCAACGGAAGCGGCTCCTTCGAGATAACTCTTGAGTATCAGGGCGGTGTTTCCGTTTTCGCGCGGACTGCCGTTGACGGCGAATATGGTCTTTTTCATTTCAACTCCTGTTGTTTTGACGGGGATAAAAAGCACTCTGCGGAGTGTCCGTTGATGACTCCGCAGGCTTGAAGAAAGCTGTAGATCGTGGTGGTTCCGACAAAGGACATTCCGCGTTTTTTGAGGTCTCTGGAAATCGCGTCCGAGAGTGCGGAACTGGTGTGCTGATCGCAATGTTCGATTATTATTTTGTTTCCGGAGAAACGTCTGATGTAGCAATCGAATGAGCCGTACTCCCGTTGGATATCAAGATAAATCTGTGCATTGCGGATAGCGGCTTTTATCTTGAGGCGGTGGCGGATTATTTTGGTGTCCTGCATCAGCTCGTCGATCTTGTCCGCAGTATAGGAGGCAACGATTCCGGCATCGAAGTTATCGAACGCTTTTCGGAATGCCTCGCGCTTGTTCAGGACGCACTCCCACGACAGACCGGCTTGAAAGCACTCGAGAGTCAGAAGCTCGAAGAGTTTTCCGTCATCGTGAAGAGGAACTCCCCACTCCTTGTCGTGATATTCTACGTAGAGCGGGTTGTTCAAATTTACCCAGAAACAGCGCATAGAATTTCCTTTTTCAGTTAGCTTTGTTCCCGACAAAGGTAGGTAAAAGTAAATAAAAAAGTTTTTCCGCTTTTCTTGAAAGGGAGAGAGGGGCGCGGGGAGAGAGGGAAAACTTCTTTTCTCGCGAAAAGAAGTTTTCCCGCTTTCCCCGCATCATCTCCCCATATCGGGAACAAAGCCTTTCAGTTTACGGCAGTTAATATATACCCTTTATTTCTCCGCGTCAAGGCTCATCCGGAGAAGTTGAAGGGGATCGGTAAAACAAAAATTTCAACAAAAAGTTAGTTGCGCCTACTTGAATATTTTGAAAACACGTGGTATATTATGGTGTGTTGCTGAGATTAGCTTCAAGGATGTAGTTGTCTTGGGCTTAGGTTAAACTAAAAAAAGGAAGGAGCAGGGTGAACAGTCCAGATTCAGCAAGAAAGCTGTTGATGAAGACGTTTGATTACTTGTTGGAACATGATGGAAGCTCCCATCTCGAGGTTTCAATGAAAATTCTCAAACGCGGTCAGAAAGAAATTTTGATACAATGCGGTCGAGTGTACCGCTTTGTGGTCGATGATCCCGCAAGATGCAGCGGGGACGGAAAAGATAGCGGAATGGAGGTGTGACATAAAAGTACAACTGCCGATGTGAGTTCGGGTGTTTGTTATTGTTCTGGCTCAGCCGGTGAGCATAACGCGGCAACATAATATATAACTTGAAAAGGAAAGAAATATGTTTGCTTACCACAAAATCACATCTGTTGTTGCGGCGGCTTTTTTGACCGTCGGTGTCATCGCATCTGAAAACAGTGCGTCAGTTTCCGTGAAAGAGGAAAAGGCAGTCAAAATCTGCAAAAAGACCGGCAAAGCCTGTACCGGAAAACACAAAACTTCCCACGACTGCAAGCAGGGCGATAAAGAGTGCGGAAAAGCTCAGAAGACTCACAGCTGCAAATCTTCCGCAGAGAAGTCTCCCAAAATCTGCAAAAAGACCGGAAAAGCCTGCACCGGAAAACACAAAACTTCCCACGACTGCAAGCAGGGCGATAAAGAGTGCGGAAAAGCTCAGAAGACTGAGAGCTGTAAATCTTCCGCAGAGAAGTCTCCCAAAATCTGCAAAAAGACCGGAAAAGCCTGCACCGGAAAACACAAAACTTCCCACGATTGCAAGCAGGGCGATAAAGCGTGTGCCAGCAACAATGTTTCTGCTGCGGAAAGCAAATAACAGTACATTGTCCCTATTTCAAAATGGCAGCCCGATATGTTGCAGCTGCCATTTTTTATCGAGGTGAAGATATGTGTGATAAAAATCATATTCGCGGCAGAAGCCGTATGCAGTTTACTCTGATTGAGCTCCTGGTGATCACTTCACAACTCTGCCGTGATTTTTTTAAACGCTTTATTTGTACGGATAAGTGCGGATGTGTACGGAAACATACGGAGAATGCTGCTCACAAAAATACGCCGCTTTTTTTGAAAGAAAAGGGGAGCGCGAGGGGAAAAGAAAACTTTTTTTCCCGTGAAAAAAAGTTTGCTTGTCCCCTCGCATCACCCCCCTTTACTCTCATAGAACTGCTGGTAGTGATTGCGATCATCGCCATTCTTGCCGGTTTGCTGATGCCTGCTCTCAGTTCTTCCCGCGAAAGAAGTAAGTCGATCAGCTGTGCCGGCAATGTGAAAACGCTGGCTATGGCGTGCCTCGCGTATGCCGATGACTATAACGGGCACATGAGCCGCGTTGGAGGTATCAACGGTTTCAACAATGGAAAAGCCTGGATCGGCAAGTGCGGAAAGTGGTCGTCGATCGATTTGGCTGAACAGGGGCTCGTTACTCCGTATTTCGGCAACAATATCAAAGTAAAAAGCTGTCCGTCGGTGGAGGGCGAGCTGATAAACCGCAAATCAGGGCTCTTTCACGGCGGAGGCATCGGATTGAATCTCAATTTCGGCTCGACCGGAATGTGGAAGACGGTCAAACTGCCGCAAGTGAAGTCTCCTGCATCCAAAGTGATGCTCTCGGATATCATGGGAACTTACCAGGGCAGCAACATCTGTCTCGGATACAAACTTACTCCGTATGGAGAGTATGTGACCGGGTACAACGGCACGATGGGAACTGGAACTCCTGACAGCTGTTTCCGGCATAACGGCAGGGCAAACACCGGATGGGTCGATGGTCACGTCAGCACTGAGGCTCCAGCGGAATTGGATATATCCGGAGTTTTGGCATTTTACAACGTCGGCTGGCTCTCCGTTGAGCCTAACAGGTATCGTCTAACTCAATGGCAGGAAGATTGGAGCGCAGACAAATGAATGTTTTTATACAACTGTATCACAGAAATAAAGGGCTTTTTATCACCTTTATTATCGCGGCGGCGGTAGGATGCCTGTCGTTTTTCAACCGCACAGACCGTGACCCGTTAGCGGAGTACAAGAAGCAGGTGAAGAGCGATATCCCGGCTGATGCCCGGGCTGCTCTCGACCGGACGATCGGATATATTTCCCGCAATGATATGGACAATCTCTATAAAATGATGGCACACCGTGACAGACTTTCGTTTCAGGAAAATTATGTCAAAGGTTTGTTTTCCGCTCCTGATTTCTGCCCGGTGTCTGTTGCGGAAGACTCTTCTGTCAGGATCGCAAAGAGCAGTAAAGATCATGTCATCGTCACGGTTTACAGTAAAAAAAGAAAGTGCGAATACGCAGTTTCTCTGGTGAAGGTGCGCGGAACATATAAGATATATTCAATATTTCCCAAAACATTGGAGTCCTGATAATGACAAATAAAATGGTGTTGTTTTGTCTCCTTCTGCTGGCGGGGCAGGCGGTTTTTGCCGACGGCTTGGCTCAGTATGAAAAAGATATCCGGCGGTTGGTTCCGGAGTTTGCCGGATTCGGTGAGCGCAGCGGAAGAGATGTCGCTCTGCTGGATAAAGAGAGGAAAACCGTTGCGGTATTGCGCGTTGCTCCGGAAAAATATGAGCGGCTTGAGGGATTTGACGGAGTCGTCAATGTCGCTGTTGTCCTTAAAAACGACCGTACAATCGGTATTGCGATCGGGAAAAACAGCGAAACTCCCAGATGGATACAGAAGGTGAGGGCTTCCGGATTTATGGAAAAATGGAACGGTAAAACTCTTGCCGAGGCGGAAAAACTCAAAGTCGATGCCGTCACCGGAGCTACATATACCTCCGAAGCGGTAAAAAGCGAAGTGAAAGCTGTTGTGACAAAATAGACCCTGTGGATATATTTTTTTTAAAAAAGTTAGTCAAGCCTACTTGTAAAGATGGACTTGACATGCTATATTTATATGAAATACAGCCGCCCGAAGAGTTTTTATGCTGTAAAATGCGGGGCGGGAAAAAGTTTGTCTGATAAAATAAAACGGGGTACTGTAAAGATGTCCGAAAAAAAATGCTGCTGCGGCTGCTGCGGAAATATGGAAAACCAAGCCGATGAGAAAAATGTGATGTCACTCGCCGAACTTCCGGTCGGAACTACGGCTACCATTGTGAAAGTCATTCCTGAAACCCGCGGCCGCAAAAAGTTTGCCGATGTCGGACTGGTTCCCGGAACCGAGCTTGTGATCGAATCGCACGCTCCTTTCGGCGGACTCATCCGCGTGAAGGTCATGGAAACCAGCATGGCTCTGCACAAGGGCGATGCCGCCAACATCATGATGAAGAAAGAATACTGATTATGAAGACGTTCAAAGTCGCTCTTGCCGGAAACCCCAACTGCGGCAAGACCAGTATATTCAATGCTCTTACCGGCTCCCGCCAGCACGTCGGCAACTATCCCGGAGTCACAGTCGAAAGCAAATCGGGGTCGTTTGTCCTTGACGGAATGAATATCGAACTGGTCGATCTGCCGGGAGTTTACTCGCTCTCCTCCAGCTCTCCTGAAGAGGATGTGGTGTTCAAAGAGTTGACCGCCGCGGGCATTGATCTCATCGTCAACGTGATCGACTCAACCATTCCCCGCCGCAGTCTCTATCTTACAACTCAGCTTGCGGAGCTGCATATTCCGATGCTGCTCTGCTTCAATATGAGCGATGACGCCAAAAAGAAGGGGCTGAAGTTCGATATTCCCAAGTTTGAAAAGTACTTCGGTTCTCCGGTGGTTCAGACGGTGGGATGCCGCGCTTCCGGAGTTGCCAAGCTGCTCGCGCAGCTCTCCAAAACGCTCGGCGAGCTCGAGGACCACGGTGTGCCCATGCTCTCTTACGGAGGCGATATCGACGATGCCATCAACTCCGTAGCCGGAGACATAGAGGCTCTGCAGGTCAAAGAGTATGCCCATATTCCAGCAAGATTTTTTGCCATCAAACTTCTCGAACACGATACCTCCGCAATGCGTCTCGAAGCCTTCAAAAGCGTGCACCCCAAAGTCGAAGAGGAGCTCAAACACCTCTGGGACAAACACGCCATCGAAGCCGATACCTTTATGGCAGACCGCCGCTATGCCATGCTCGCCGGAGCCTGCCGCGGCGCGATCAGCTCCACGGAGGGCAAGCGCAGAGAGATATCCGACAAGATAGATATGGTTTTGACCAACCGTTTTCTCGGTTTTCCCATCTTTCTTGCGATAATGTATCTGACATTCTACTTCACCTTCACCTGCGCCGAGCCGCTGATGGAGTGGATCGAGGAGTTTTTCGGATTTCTCGGAGACTCGATAAAAAATGTCTGGAGCGAAGAACAGCTTCCCTATTTGCGTTCACTTATCACCGACGGAATAATCGGAGGTGTGGGGGGCGTTATCGTATTTCTTCCCAATATCCTCTTCCTCTTCTTTGCCATCGCTCTGCTTGAGGACTCAGGCTATATGTCGCGCGCCGCGTTCATCATGGACGGCATCATGCGTATATTCGGGCTTCAGGGACGCTCTTTTGTTCCGCTGGTTCTCGGATTCGGCTGTACTGTTCCTGCGATCATGGCGACCCGCACGATCGAGTCCGAGAGAGACCGGACAGTGACCATCATGGTTCTTCCCTTCATGAGCTGCGGAGCCAGGCTTCCGATCTACGCTCTGCTGATTCCTGCGTTCTTCGCGGCGAAATATCAGGCGTTCATGATGCTTCTGATATACGTTATCGGTGTGATCGTCGCGCTCGTCGGAGCAAGACTGATGAAGTCAACGCTCTTCAAAGGTGATGGAGAAGTCTATCTTATGGAACTGCCTCCGTACCGTATGCCGACTGCCAAGAGTCTCATGCTCCACATGTGGGACCGCGGACGGATGTATCTGCAGAAGGCGGGAACGGTCATTCTGTTCACCAGCATAATCCTCTATATCTGCAATACATTCCCGGTCAATAAAGCGGTCGAAGAGAAGTATGCTCCGCAGATCGCGGCGGCAGAGAGCGCTCTGAAAGCTGCGGAAGCGAAGGATGCTCAGGCTCAGGAAAAAGCCAAAGAGGAGCTTTCCGCTCTCGAAAACGCAATGCAGTCTGAGCAGATGCAGTACACCATCACGGGAAGAGTGGGAAAATTCCTCGAGCCCGTATTCAAGCCCCTTGGATTTGACTGGAGGATCACCACGTCATGTATTCCGGCACTCGCCGCCAAAGAGATTTTCGTCGCCCAGATGGGAATTCTTATGGCTGAGGGTGAAGTGGATGAAAACTCCGACTCGATGCGCGCCCAGCTCAGAAAATACTATACGCCGCTTCAGGCGTTCTGCGTGATGCTCTTCTGTCTGTTGTCGATTCCCTGTCTTGCGACGCTGGCAGTCATCAAACGGGAGCTCAACTCATGGGCAATGGCGTTGACCGAGGCAGCCGCACTCTTCGGACTTGCCTACGTTGTGACGCTCATCGTTTATCAAGTCGGAACACTGTTGAAAATCGGTACGTCTATGATTGGTTGAACTGGCGTATCAACGGATTTTACAACGGTATCTTATGGGGCTGTTGCAAAACCTCGAAAGAGGAGTGCAACAGCCTTTTTCTATTGTTTGAAAGAAGCCAAGCCACGCAGTCCGGCTTGAGAAAACGGAAGGCTCCCGAACGGAGAGGAACGGAGTTGAACGGAGTGAACGGAGATCATGTATGTGGAGAAGTATTCCGCCCGCCATTGTCTGCGCCGCAACTTAGCCG
>SUVY01000009.1 GCA_015061775.1 Lentisphaerota bacterium
CTCATAATATCTTGAAAGAGTGAGAGGGGCGCGGGGAGAGAGGGAAAACTTCTTTTCTCGCGAAAAGAAGTTTTCCCGCTTTCCCCGCATCATCTCCCCATATCGGGAACAAGAAAAAACTTTTCAGCGGGTCATCAATCAACTTTGGATATGACGATCGCGGCGTTTGATCCTCCGAACGCGAAGCTGTTGGAAATCGCGTGTTTGATCTCGACTCCGGTGCGGCATTCGCGGACAAGGTCTGCCCAGGCAAAGTCATCATCGGGATCTTCGAGGTTCACGGTGGGGGATATGAAATTCTTTTCCATCATCATGGTGGTGAAGATGATCTCGGAGCTTCCTGTTGCGCCGACCATGTGACCGGTCTGGCTCTTGGTGCTGTTGATGGCGGCGTGTTCGCCGATGGCGTTTCTGATCGCTTCGAGCTCGATCTTGTCTCCGACGGGAGTCGAAGTGCCGTGGGTGTTGATGTAGTTGATATCTGCCGGCTTGAGTCCGGCGTGAGAAACCGCCATTTTCATGACTTCAGCGGTGCTGACGGCATCCGGAACGACCATGTCTGACGCATTGCTGTTTGCACCCCATCCGGAGATCTCAGCGATGGCTTTTGCTCCGCGCGCCTTGAGGCTGCGTTCGGATTCAAGCACCATGAAACCTGCGCCTCCGGCGATGACGAAACCGTCGCGGTTGCGGTCGAAGGGGCGGCTCGCCTTCTCGGGGCAGTCGTTGTATTTGGTCGAAAGAGCGCGGCAGGCGCAGAAACCGAGGGCGGAGACCCAGTCGATCTGCTCAGCACCTCCGGTAAGGACGATGTCATATTCACCGCTCCTGATGAGTCTTGCGGCGACGATAGTCGAGAGCGCACTGCTGGCGCAGGCGGCGGTGACATCGTAGCTCTCACCCTTGATTCCGAAGATGAGCGAGATGTTTGATACTGCGCTGGAGGGCATGATGCGGGGGACGACAAAAGGAGTCACTGAACGCAGACGGAAATCATTTTTTACATAAGCGTATGCATTTTCCCAGAGGTCATAGTAGCTGCCTCCGGCGACGCCTCCGACGACGGCGATGCGCAGGTTCGGGATGTCTTCTTTGGAAATTCCGGCTTCAGTCAGGGCTTCATGAGCCGCTGCGACAGCCATCACCGCTACCGGCGGGCAGAAACGCAATGTTTTGCGGTCGATGATGTCCTGGACATCAGGAGTGTAATTTGGCATTCCGCCGACCTGACTGGTAAGCTGAGTGTCAATCATACCCTGGATGTTGCTGATGCCGCTGCGTCCTGAACGCAGAGCCTCTTCGTTGGCTTTCAGTCCGTCTCCAAGCGGAGTGACAAGTCCGCGGCCGGTGATAAAGACCCGTTCCATAAAAGAGAATCCTTGTGTTTTATGCGTTATATTTATAATTGTTCATCTTATAATATAATGCATATAATGAGTTTTTTCTAACTTGAAAGGAATAATTTTTCTGTATATTCACAGAAATCGCGCAAAAACCTGCAGTTTTCGGTTTGGAATGACGCTATTTCTGTAAAGTATCCTCAGTTGAAAAACTGTTTCAGTTGTTCCAATTCAGCCTCTCCGTCGCGCAGGATCTCATGGATCGCTTCGTTGACGGTGGTGACTTTATCCATCAATCCGACGGACTGACCTGCCATGACTGAGCCGTAATCGACATCACCCTCTACGACAGCTTTGCGCAGGGAGCCGACCCAGAAGCGTTCGAGTTCCTCCTGAGCTTCCTGCCTTGATATCTCTTCGGCGGCGACTTTGCGTACAAGTTCGAGCTGAAGTTTGGTGAATTCCTGCGTTCCGTGGTTGCGGATGACGCGCACAGATACCACCGGAAGTTTGGGGTCGAACTGGGCGGTTGACATGGCATCGCGGGCATTGGCGTGGACAAAGTAATCCTTGAATTTCTGATGGGCGAGACACTCTTCGGTCATGACGAAGCGGGTTCCCATCTGGATTCCGGCGGCACCGCAGAGCAGCAGGTGGGCGGCGAGGCGTCCGGTGGCGATTCCTCCGGCAACGAAGATCGGAAGCTGTTTGCCGAACTTGAAAAGCAGCTGCTGGATGAGCACTGTGGTGGAGACGTGTCCGATGTGTCCGCCAGCTTCGCTTCCTTCAAGAACGAGCGCGTCGGCTCCGTAACGGATCATGCGCTCAGCGATAGAGATGGTGGAGGCAAAGCAGATGACCTTTGCTCCGGTCTCCTTGATCGCATCGATCTCACCCTTCTTGGGAATACTTCCCGCAAAGACGATATAGGGAACCGGCTGCTCAAGGCTCTTGAGCATGGCGATGTGCTCCTGGTAGGCGGGGGCGATGGTTATCAGGTTTACCGCAAAGGATTTGTCGGTGAGTTTGCGCAGTTCGCTGATCTGGTTTTTCAGGATCTCTGGAGGAGTGTTTCCTCCGGCAAGGCATCCGAAACCGCCGTTGTTGCAGACTGAGGCGACCAGATTGGGTTCACTGACCCAGGTCATTGCTCCGCAGATGATGGGATAGCGGACGTTGAGAAATTTGCTGCCTCTCTCCATGAGGCGTTCCATATAGGGATATTGTTCCATAGATATCGTGTCCTTCTAAGTCAAATTTTTCACCAAAATCTTTCACTAAAAGATAATGTAACATCAAAATCGGTTTTTGTCAAGCATTTGCGGTTGTAAAATGGCTTTTTAGGAGTGTTTCACGCGATATCATGCTCCTGAGAAAAAGTATGCTGCGATGAGGGTAATTTTGCCAAAATCTTTTTTTGACGGTGGAAAAAGAGCAACTTGTGCTGTAAAGTATATATAGGACAATTTGTATTTGATTCCAACAACAGTTCGGCATGGAGTTCATTTTTTTATGGAACGCGTTTTTGATGGTAATATCGGTAAATTGAATATTTCTGCGGCGGAAATATTTGTCGATAATAAATCCCGCCGCCGCAGCGGACACATGAGTCACGCAATGGTCGAATATGCTCCGGGCAGGCTCATCGCGTTCAACTCCAACTGTTCAGCTGTCCGTTTGGATGGTCACTCCGCATTCGGCTGGATTGAGTACCGCTATTCAGACGACGGCGGAAAAAGTTGGTCGGATTTCCATGAACTGCCGTTTTCAAAAGAGCTTCTGTTTGACGGAGTTTACACTATATCCATCGAAAAAGCCGTTTACCTCGATGGCGTGTTGACCTGCTTTGCCGTCCGCAACACTCAGAGCGGAGCAGTCTGCTGTGAGCCGTGGACAGCTCCTCCGCTTGTGATACAGAGTTTTGATTTGGGCAAAACATGGGAGACTCCCGTCGAGTTTTCTGTTTATCCCGGCAGAATATATGACGCAGGTGTGAAAGACGGAGTCATCTATGCTGTTGAAGTGTGCGACAAGGATTTTATCAGCGATATCGTTCTTGACCGTTACCGTCTTTTTACCAGCACCGATAACGGCAGGAGTTTTCAGGAAAAGAGCATCGTCGATATCAACTCCCATAAGCGCGGATATGCTGCGATGCAGTTCCGTTCAGATAACTCCATGCTGGTCTATGCCGATGATTTGCTCAACAGCTACATGGTGGACGCCGCGTTGAGTGAAGATAATGGCAAAACCTGGAAAAGGCTTCCGCAAATACGCCTCAAGTACGGTATCCGCAATATACAGGTTGCACGGCTCGGGAGTGGTTTTGTCATGCACGGCCGCGCATGGCTCAATGAGTCATGGGGAATGGGACAAGTCATCTATACCTCGAATGACGGAGTCAACTGGGATGACGGTATTCTGCTCAATGATAAAAAAACAAGTTGCTACTATTCAAATATGATAACGCTGAAAAACGCCGACGGCAAAGACTATGTGATATTGCATTACTCTGATTTGTATGCAGATGATGCCAGAGTCAATGTCATGCAGCGCATTTTAAGTGTCGGAGAGTAATATCTGCATGAGTGATAAAAAAGACAAATTCCGTTTGCAGGTCAGTAATCTGAGCATTGGTTTCAAAAACGCAAAGGGCGTGACCAATGTGGTCAGAGATGTGAGCTTTGACCTCGTTCCGGGCGAGATATTGAGTCTGGTGGGCGAGTCGGGCTGCGGCAAGAGTGCGAGTTGTCTTGCGCTGGGGCGTCTGCTTGCTCCCAATGCGGTGGTGACTGCTGAGAGCATTCTGTTCCGCGATGCCGCCGGAGTTGTCCATGATCTTGCTTCAGCATCCGCGCGGGAGCTGCGTAAAATACGCGGTTCCGGAATAGCCTATATCTTTCAGGAGCCGTCTGCAAGTCTCAATCCGGTGTTCAAAGTAGGTGATCAGATAGCCGAAGTGCTCAAACTGCACCGTCCTGATGTGCAGGATTACCGCAAAGAGTGCATTGAATTGCTCAGTCAGGTCGGTATCCCTGCTCCTGAAAGCCGGGTCGATGCCTATCCGCACGAGATGTCCGGAGGTATGCAGCAGCGTGTTATGATCGCCATGGCACTTGCCGGAAATCCGCAGATACTTATTGCTGATGAACCGACCACTGCGCTCGATGTGACGATCCAGTCGCAGATACTTGATTTGGTTGACCGCCTGCGCAAGGAGCGCGATATGTCGGTCATATTGGTCACTCACAATCTCGGTATCGTCTCCCAGCTTGCCGACCGGGTGGCTGTGATGTATGCCGGGCGGATCGTTGAAAGCGGAAAAGTCCGCGAAGTTATCGATGATCCGCGTCACCCATATACATCAGCTCTTTTGAAAGCGGTTCCGGTGCTGGGGGCAGAGTGCGACCGCCTGCCGACTATTCCCGGAAGCGTGGGAGCTCCTGAAAACTTCCCTGCCGGATGCCGGTTCTGCGACAGATGTCAGCTCGCCGCGTCTTGCGGCCAGGAGGCACTTGATTTGTGCCGCAATAAATTTCCGTCTCCGGCTGTTGTCTCCGAAAGTCATACTTATTTCTGTCACTATGGAAAGGAAAAATGACCAAAGAGTTCTACATATTGCTCGGCATTCTGCTTTTGACCGGATTAGGAATCGGTGTGACTGTTTCCCTGCATGATGATACTGTGCGGAAAAGCAAGCTCGATGAAGTCCAGCAGAGCGTTGCGCTTGAGCTGCGGAATAAAGCGCTGCGTTTTTTCCGCCAGCGTGCACTATATGATGCTGAAGCCAATCTGCGTCGTCTGATCAAAATAAATCCGGATGACCGCGAGATGATGTTGCTGTACGGAAGGGTCCTCTTTGAGACGGGCAGGAGCGATGAGGCTGAAAAGATTTTCCGCAAGATACTCTCTTTTGCCCCATACGACAGCGGAGCCCGCAACAATCTTGCCGTTGCGCTGCTTATGCGTCATCAGTACGAGGCTGCACTCCGGGAGTTCAGTACGGCTGCCCGCAGCGAATTGGCACAGGAGTATGCAGTTCCCAATGTCAGGACCGCGCAGCTTGCCGCGCAATGGATGAAAAACGGAGAAAAATTTGTGATAGCGATGAATGCCAGAAAGATATATCAGCGTTGCCCGGGCGCGATAACAGTGATTTTATTGAGAACTCCTGAACAGGCGGTGGTGAAATGAGCAGGATAAAAGTAATGAGCAGAGAGCTTGCGAGCCGTATCGCCGCCGGAGAGGTGGTCGAGCGTCCGGGCTCAGTAGTCAAAGAGCTGGTCGAAAATTCTATCGATGCCGGAGCTACTAAAATATCAGTGACCGTTGAAAAGGCGGGCAGCCGTCTGATTTCGGTCATCGACAACGGATGCGGCATGGATGAAGAGGATGCGAAACTCGCCTTTGAAGAGCATGGAACAAGCAAGCTCTCGGATGACAAAGATCTCTTTTCTATCGGAACGCTCGGATTTCGCGGCGAGGCTATTCCGTCGATCGCATCGGTGAGCCGCTTCTCTTTGCGCACGAGAAGAAAAGAGGATGAAAACGGAGTCAGGGTCGAAGTCGATGCCGGCATCATGAAGGGGGTAGTGCCCGACGGATGTGCTTCCGGCACGGCGATCGAGGTGCGGGATCTCTTTTATAATGTTCCGGCGCGCAAAAAATTTCTCAAATCTGCAGCGACTGAGGAGCATCTTATAGAGGATGTGATGATAAATCTTGCGCTCGCCAACTATGAGCTCGCGTTCACCTTGCGTTTTGACCGCAGAGTATCGTTCAACTCCGCAGGAGCGGATGTTCCGGACATGCGGATAATGGAGCTTTTCGGCCGCAGCTTTTTCAATAATCTTCTGCCCATCGACCACCGTGAAAACGGAATCGTTGTCAAAGGTTTTACCGCTGCTCCGGGATTGACCCGCCCTTCGCGCCGTGAGCAGCGCATATTTGTCAACCGCCGCGCCATCGAGAGTCAGGCGGTATATCGCGGAATACGCGAAGGATACGGAACTCTCAATGCGGTTTCAGGGCGTTATCCTCCGGTTTTTCTCTATATAGAGATCGCTCCGGAGGAGGTCGATGTCAACGTCCATCCAGCCAAGCGTGAAGTGCGGTTCAAGTCGGAGTTTTCCGTGAGCAGCTGCATTGCCAATGCCATATCCCAGGCTCTGCGCCGCAAGGCTGAGCAGATAGAGGATGTTCCGGAGGCGGATAACGAAGTTGTGAAACAGATATCACACGGTATATCCATCGACAATATCATCGATGCCGCGATGGTAACGTATTCGGTCAAAAAGAGCGTCGAGCAGGAGCTGCTTCTGCCGGAAACCCGGGTGGTCATGCCTTCTGAAGAAGATGTGTGCGTTGTTCCGGAAGAAACAATAGTTGTTTCAGATGGAGCCGATCAGATATCCGCTCCGCCGCAGGTCCGGGAGGATAGGGTTGCGGAGCAGAATATCCCGGCAGAACCGGAACGGGCTCCGTTTGCTCCCGTTGCCGCGATTCCGGAGGAGCCTGTCTTTCAGGGCAACTGGCCGACTGAGGTGTTGGGGTTCTGGGACAATACCTACATTCTCTGCAACTCTCCTGACGGACTGCTTCTGGTAGATCAGCACGCGGCGCACGAGAGACTGCTGTTTGAACGCATAGTCAACCGGGCAAAGCAGGGCGGAAACGCGTCGCAGATGCTGCTTATCCCGCGAGCAGTTGAGCTGCGGGGCAATGAACACAATCTGCTTATGAAAAACCGCAAGGTGTTTGAAGATATCGGTTTTGAGTTCGAGTCTGCCGGAGGTTCAACTGTTCTGTTGAGTGCTCTCCCCGCAGACCTTGCGGCGGTGTGCCCCAGTCCGGAAGAGTTGATTCCCGATATGCTTGAGGAGCTGCTTACCCGTCAGAGCACTCCGTCGATTTCCGTTGATATGGAGGCTGCGGCGCGCGCGGCATGCCACAATGCCATCCGCGCCAATGATGTATTGACCATTACAGAAGCGGAAACTCTTTTGCGTGAACTTCGCGCCTGCCGTCAGGGTACGATGTGTCCGCACGGCAGACCGACGATGGTGACATTTTCCAAAAGGGAGATAGAAAAACGCTTTCAGCGCAGATGATATATGGAGCGGATATCGGAGACAGCGACGGAGTTTTTTACCGCGCCAACGCGGTCATCGAGGGAAGCACCGTTGTTTTGAGCTGTCCGGAGGTGTTATATCCTCAAACCGTGCGTTACGCTTATATCGGTTACTGCCGGGTCAATCTTACCAATATGGAAGGCTGGCCTGCGCTTCCATTCAGGTCAGATTCGCCTGATTATACACGGATATTCAAGTGATTTTTAATTAGAAATACCGAAAAGCATTATCTTTTTTACTTTTTGTAATTGAATATGGCTGAAAGATGTGCTATATTATATGCCCTGTATATGTACGGTTATTCCGTTATGGATAAAATATTTCACGTTTTGTGAGGATAAAAAGGGTTATGTCAGAAAATCTTTGTAACAGTTCAACGGCTGTCTTGCAGAAGCTGTATGATGAAGCTGTGCGCCAGTATGAGTCATTCAAGGCGCGCAACCTCAAACTCGATATGTCGCGCGGTCGTCCGGCAACGGCGCAGCTCGATATTTGCAACGGCGCAATGAATACATTGGACTGTTGGATGGCTGAGGGCAATGTCGATGCCCGCAACTATGGACAGCTCGCCGGACTCGCAGAAATGAGACGCTTTTTCGGTGAGTGGCTCGGTATCGATCCTGATACGATCGTTGTCGGAGGCAACTCAAGCTTGAATATGATGTACGACACTGTTGTGCGTCTCATGCTTTTCGGAACCATGGGCAATCCTGCCTGGAAAGATTGCGGAAAGCTCAAATTCCTCTGTCCCAGCCCCGGTTATGACCGTCATTTTGCCATTACCCAGGATTTCGGATTTGAGATGATAACTGTTCCCATGACTCCGGAGGGTCCGGACATGGATATGGTTGAGGATCTGGTCAAGAATGATCCTGCGATCAAAGGTATCTGGTGCGTTCCGCTCTACTCAAACCCGCAGGGAATCTGTTACAGCGACACGGTCGTTGCCCGCCTTGCCGGAATGGAGTGCGCTGCTCCTGATTTCAGAATATTCTGGGACAACGCTTACGGAGTGCACCACCTCTACGGTGAAACCAAACTTGCCAATATCCTTGAGCTTTGCGAAAAAGCCGGCAACCCCGAGAGAGCTTATTACTTCTTCTCGACCAGCAAGATCACCTTCCCGGGCGGAGGTGTTGCGATGATGGCAAGCGGCAAAGCTTCACGCGCAGAAATGCTCAAACGCATCGGTATCCAGACTATCGGATCCGATAAACTCAACCAGCTGCGCACTCTGCAGTTCCTCAAAGATCCGCAGAACGCACAGCAGCACATGGAAAAGATCGCTGAGTCGCTCCGTCCCAAGTTTGAGACTGTTGTCAATACCCTTGAGCGCGAGATCGGCGGTACCGGTCTTGCTTCGTGGAACTCTCCGCGCGGAGGATATTTTGTCGCAGTCGATACCCTTGAAGGATGTGCCAAAGAGGTGGTGAAGCTCGCCGCCGAGGCCGGAGTCGTTATGACTGGCGCAGGTGCAACTTTCCCCTATGGTAAAGATCCCCGCGACACCAATATCCGTATCGCCCCCTCGTTCCCGACTGTTCAGGAGCTGGAGTGCGCGATGGAACTCTTCTGCGTCTGCATCAAAGTTTCCTGCATCGGAAAGCTGCTGCGCGAAAGAGCCTGATCTCAAGAGTTGCTTGAAGATATTATGAGAGACCTCTTGTGTCTCTCATAATATCTTTTTTTGTTATGTAGATGAAGCTGAATGTTAAAAAAACTTAATATTTTTTTGCTATATACCATTGAAAAATCATTATTTCAAGTGTAAAGTATGTTAAGGTAGTGTTAAGATGGTTTTTTTGAAATTTTGTTTATGGTAAAATAAAGTTTGCCAAGTTTGCGTTATAGGGGTATATGAAGCTTCAACAAAGATGGTTCCGTAACGCAGAAAACAAAATTTTGAAAGGATGAAGAATATGTTGAAACGCTTGTTTGCACTTTTTATTGCCGCAGGAGTATCATTTGCACTCTGTGCAGCTGAGGGAGATGAATTTTCTCCCCGCCAGGGCAGGGGTGGTAATCGCGGAATGCGCCGCCGTGAGGGTGGTTTCCGTCCGGGAATGGGCGGAATGCACAGAGTTTCTCCGCTTGCGCGTTTCAAGGCTGAAAAAGAGATCAGCCAGAAATTTCCCAAAGAGTATGCTGAGATAGAGAAACAGATTGCCGAGGCGGAAAAGAAGATGCAGGAGCTCGCCAAAAAGGCGAAAGTGGATCTTCCGGTCTCTTTCGAGAGCAAAATGCGTGAACTTAAAGCCAAACAGCCCGCAGCGTTCGACAAACTTGTCGATGAGCAGGACTTCCGCAAGGCGTCGATGGATATGAGAAAGCTTGCAGAGGAAAACGGGATCGACCTTGGTATGCAGCGTCCCCGCGGCGGCAGAAATATGCGTGGAGAAAACCCGAACGCCGGTGCTCCGCGCCGCCGCCAGACTGTTAATATCGGACGTCTGCGCCGCGCCTATCCTGCTGAGATGGAAAAACTTGACGAACTTCGTAAAACCGATCCCGCCGCTTACCGTGCGGGCATCCGTAAATTGAGTGAACAAATGGAAAAGGGTGCTCAGGCACCGCAGAAATAACCGGAGTACACAGCCGTTATGAAAATTCTTGGAAACCGCAACTTCGTCACCGTGGTCTTTTCAGACAAGACCCTGCGCGGTGCGTACTTTGAACGCAAAGGCAGCCGTTGGAGCGTGCTGCGCCATGCCGAAGTTGAGATTTCCGAGGGACGCGATGCGGCGTGGAAAAAATTGGTCAAAGAGCTTGATTTCGGCAGTACGGTTCCGCTTTTTGTCGGCGGTTCGGCTTCCGGAGTCACCTTTTTCCGTGCGCAGTCGGTTGCCATGGATCCCCAGTCGCGCCGCAGCGCGCTCGAGATGGAGCTCGGACACCATTTGCTCCAGCAGGCTCCGGATCACAAGATCCAGTTTGTTCCGCTTGCCGAACGCAGTGATGGAACAGTTCCGGTCAACGCCTGTGTGGTTCCCGAGAGCCTTTTTAAACTTCTCGCCAGCGCGTTTTCCAGCTGCTCGCGCCGCGCTGACAACTTTATCTATCCGCTGCTTGCGCTGCAGGAAGACGATCCTGCGGTCTATCTGCCTGAGCTGGAAAATAATTTTGAGTTCAGCAACGGGCAATGGAGAAGTGTAAACAGCGGTGCCCGCAAAGAAAACGAAGAGAAGTGGACTCAGATATTCAACGCGCAGTTTGCCATTCCTTCAGACATGGACGTTCCGGCTTACACCGGAGTCCTGCTGATGGCACGGCTGGTCAGCTCAGATGATTTTTCATCTCTGCGCGACGGAATAAGAGTTCTGCCCGACAATCTGCGTCCTGTCCGCTACCGCAAACAGCTTATCTGTGCCGGAGTGCTGGCTTTGCTGCTGGTCATCAACCTCGTTTGGGGAGCTTGGATCAAGTGGCAGAAGAGCGGAGCAGGCTACCGTGAGATAGTCAAGGAGTCCGTCCGTCTCGACAGCGAGACCAGAAAAATCAAAAATGCGATGCGCCGCGACTCCAGAGCTCACAAAGAGCGTCAGCGGATGGTTGCGAGCAAGGCTGGGGCGCATGATGTCCTGACCGACCTTGCCGGATTTTCGCGCCTGCTTCCCGCGAGTGCCATGGTGACAAGCTACCGCCGCGGCGAGACAGATATAGATATCGTCATCTCAAGTGAAGACGAGAATATCAATTATCCCCAGTTGCTCAAACCGATTTCCAAACACTGGAAGATCGGTCAGATACAACAGCGTCAGCGTGGAAACACCACTTCAGTCACGGTCAATTTGAAACTGGTTCCCGCCGATAACGAGGCAGCCAAAGCCAGGAAGGCGCGCAGGAAATGAACGGCAAATTCAAAGATTTCATCAAAACCCCCAAAGGCAAGCTTATTTGTTCGCTGTGCGTGTTGGGTGTCACATGGTTTATACTGATACTGAATTTTTCCGGAGGGCTCAAAGATATGGTTCCCTCCGCGGATAAGATACGTAATGCCGAGCGCGATTTGAAGCGCAAACGGATCGCATACGAATCCGCCATGGAAGAAAAGAAAAAGGCGGATGAGGTCAAAGAGCTCTATTATGCGATAGTCCGCAACTCCTGGCAGGAGACAAAACACGGCATGGTGGAAAATACTCTCCGCCAAATGGTCTCCGACGCCGCCAAGGCTCAGAGTCTCAAACTTGCCAGTCTCGGTTCAGTCAAGACCAGCCGGATAAACAATGATTTTTATTTTGCAGAGATCGACGTGACTTTTCAGGCTCCATATCCGGATACATTGAAATACATGGCAGCTATCCAGAAGCTCTCTCCAAAACTGTCGTGGAAGCGTTTTGATCTGCGTCCGGACTACCGCAGTCTGCGCCAGATGAACGCCAATGCTTCAAGTATCGCCGGAATGGTCGCAAAAAACAGCGGTGAAAATATCGAATCGACCATTACAGTCAATTTCAGCGGAACTCTGCGGGTCATCGGATTTGACGGCAGCTCACAGATATTGAAGAGTGCGGAGGCTAAAAAATGATCAATTTTTTCCTCATAGTAAATATTTTGCTGGCGATCGGTGTCGTTTCAAGCTTCGGAAGCAATATCAAGAGTCTCAAAGGCTCGAAAGAAGAGATAACTGTTCCCAAACGGCAGCCGAAAAAGAATTTGGCTTCCGGCAAAGATAATGTTCAGGAAAAAGCTCCTACCGTCGAGGAAAATATTTCCGCAATTCTGGATGGAGATATCTTCAACCCAGAGCGTACTCCGAATACCGGTGGTCCCAACTCAGGCAGAGTTGAAATGACCCTTGCCGGAACTTTCAAGGTGGGCAATGTCTCCGGAGCTATTGTGGTCATGCGTACCCATCAGAGACAGTTCAATCCCTTTATGCCGCACTTTTCATTCGGTCCCGGAGGCAGGTTCGGAGGGAATAATCAGCGCAATGCTTCCGGCAGGCTGATGAGTACCCGTATGCGTTTTACCCAGTTCAATCAGCAGAACTCAAACAATATCCGCGGAGGTCAGAGCGGAAAGCTTTCCACCGGCAACCGTCAATGTGTCAAAGTCGGTGAGAGTCTTTCCAACGGCTACACCCTCGTAGAGGTCGGCAGAGCGTCCGCAACTTTGGTGCGCGGAAGCGACCGCGTGGAGCTTATTCTTCAGGATCCCTCCAAGGTCAAATCAAGCGGCAACCGCGGAGGCGGCAGGCGCCTTACCACCGCACAGCAGCTGCAGCAGGCGCAGATCGCCACTCAGCAGCAGATGATGCGTGTGATGCAGAATATGCAACGCAATATGAATAACGGCGGAGGCGGCGGACGCGGCTTCGGCGGCGGACGCGGCGGAAGACGCTGACAAATATAAATCAAAATAAAGTTTACATATATCAGGGAGCAGTAACAAAATGTTGAGCGAGAAAAAAAATCTCTTGAACCGTATTGTCTTCGGAGTGTTTTCCGTTGCGATGCTTTTCTGCACATCGTGTGAGTCAGGAGCTGAAGAGGAGCCGGAAACTCCGGAGGAGAAGGCAGAAAAACGGTTTGCTTTTTTAAAGAAGAACGCGTCTGCCCACGCAAAATCATACGAAACAGTGGATGCCGAGCGCGTGGTGTTCAAGGCGGACTCTCCGGTGCGCCTGTCTGCTGATGAGCTGAAAAAGCTCGAAGCTCCTGTGGTCGCCAAACGTTCAGACGAGCCCAAAAAGTCTGGAGCCGCTGTAAAATACGAGCCGCGTTTCTACGATGATTTTATCGCACTCAATGCCGATGAAGAGGTGGATGTTTCTCTGATTTTCAACAGTGCTCCGCTTCTCGATGTCCTCTCTGCGTTTGCCGACGTGCTGGGATTCAACTTTGTTGCCGACAATGATATACGCAGCAATGTCACCATCAACCTGAACAGCCGCATGACCAGACGTGAACTCTGGAACACCTTCGACCGCATGCTGCAGGTCGCCAACTGCGGAGTGAAGGTCGAGGATTCGCTTCTGCGCATAATCCCCACAAATAAATTCGCCCGTCAGCCCGGACACAAAGGAGGGCTCAAGGTCGGAGGCGAGATCCTGCTTTATCCCCTCTCAAGCATCATGGCGCGTGAAGCATTGCAGCAGATCCGCAACTTTATCAGTCCCGGAGCCGTCTGCGTTGAGCTCACCCGCACCAACGCAGTTCTGGTGTGTGATACCAAAGACAATATTGCCAAACTGCACAACATCCTCACCCTTCTTGACCGCAACAACAAAGCCCATTGGCCGCGGGCGATCATCCAGTGTGATGAGATCCTTCCGAGCAAAGTGATATCAGAGCTGCAGGAGGTGCTTCCTGTTCTCGGTTTCAACGTGGTCAAAAACGTTGAGCGCGCCGAGCTTCCCGGCTCCATCCAGCTTATCGGACTTGACCGTCTCAAGATCGTCATCGCCGGAGCTGCAACGGAAGAGGCGATCAACACCGTCAAAGAGTGGGTGAAACTTCTCGATACCGGTGATCCGCTTTCCCAGGAGCGCGTCTTTGTTTACAAAGTGCGTCACAACAAGGCTCACCACCTTGCTCAGGCGCTCGCCACCATCTACGATACCCAGGGAGCGAGCCTCACCATCGACACAACTACCGGACGCACCCGTCTTGAGAATGTCAATTCTGCGCGTGCCCGCACCAACTCCACCAATAACGGAACGAATATCACTCCGCGCAACAACCGTACTGCGGCTGCCAACGTGGCTACTCCGATGGAAACAGATCCCTCTTCAAGCGTGTTCAAGAAGCAGATAAAGGTCTTTGCGGACGGTCAGCTCAACCGTCTGGTCATCCGCGCTACTCCGCACACCTACGCTTCGATCAAGGCTCTGCTCGACCGTCTCGACGTAGTTCCCGCGCAGGTGCTGCTGCAGGTGATGGTGGTTGAAGTCACGCTCTCAGAGAATACTCAGTTCGGAGTAGAGTTTTCCGCTTCCGACGAGCATAACGACGCGTTCACCATGTTCGGAACCAATTACTCCAACGACCTTGCTCCGTTTGCTCCCGAGGGAACGACCGGTGCCGGCCCCAATGGAGCGTTTTCCGTCGGTTCAAACCGTCAGAACGGAGCGACTTTCGTCATCGCCAACCCCAACAACCCCAACGAGAAGTTCGGTTATATCCGCGCCCTTGCCGGAGACGGGTTGGTCAAAGTTATATCCAGCCCGCAGCTTCTGGTCTCAAGCCATACCGAGGCTTCGATCAAAGTCGGTAAAGAGATTCCGGTCATCACCAGCGGAATCACCAACACTTCAAGCAGCGGCTCGATCCAGCAGAACTACCGTTACCTGCAGACCGGTGTTATTCTCACTGTCACTCCGCAGGTCACCAGTACCGACCTCATTGCCATCGAGGTCAAGCAGGAGATATCGACCGCGTCAAGGAACACCACCAGTACCACCATCGACTCTCCTGAGGTCAACCAGCGTATAGTTGAGACCAATATGACAATCGCCAACGGTCAGACAATGGTCATCGGAGGACTCATCCACGAAGAGAAGAACGACACGCTGCAGTCGCTTCCTGTCATCAACCAGATTCCGATACTCAACCGTCTGCTGGGCAACACCGATGCCAGCGTGACCCGCAGTGAGGTTCTGGTGATGATCACCGGTTACATCGTCAACGAGCACAGCCCTGTCGAGGAGATGATCGGACGTTACAACGATGCCATCAAGGCGATCAACGACTTCAACGAAAGCATCGCTGACGGAGACGGCGACCACACCAGTCACCGCGGCATCATGACTGATTGGGAGTTCTGGAAGTGAGCGAGTTTATTCCGGTAGATTTCAGTTCCGGCGCAGAAAATCTGCGTCAGGAATTTTCCAGGCGGTTCCCGGGGGAGGGTGTTTACGACTTCTCAAATCCCGAAAAGAGTGACCGCGAGCTGGTGCGTACCGGCAAACTTACAGATGCCCAGCTTGCAGCGATATATTCTGAAGCGTACAAAGTCGAGCAGCTTATCGAAGAGGAGATCATGCTTCCCGAGCTGCCCGAAAACTCTCCGCTGGAATTTTTCAATTCGCACTGCTGTCTGCCCCTTGAGTGGGAAGACGACCGGGTCATAATGCTGCTCTGCGACCCCTACTATCTCGACACTATCGGCTATCTCGCTGAAAAGAACTGGAACTGCAAAGTAGATCCGCGTTTTGTTCGGCGTCCGTTCCTTGAGCGTATGCTCAGCAAGCTGCAGAATCTCGATCAGGAGGATGATCTTCCGGATCAGGAAGACGAAAATACTCTGCGCACCATGGCTGGCGAAGCGCGTATCGTCCGTCTGGTCAACGATATATTCACTCAGGCGATCGAACTCGGAGCAAGTGATATCCACATCGAGCCCGGGCATGAGCAGGTCTCCGTGCGCTGCCGCGTTGACGGAGTGCTCACCGAGATCATCACAGCTCCCTTGAGTCAGTTCCCTGCTATAGCTTCGCGCATCAAGCTTCTCGGAGGTCTCAATATCGCCGAGAGCCGTCTTCCTCAGGACGGACGAACCAATGTACGTCTGGGCTTGATGGAGCTCGATATGCGTATAAGCACCATTCCGATCCTTACCGGAGAGAGCATCGTTCTGCGTCTGCTCAATCAGGAGGCAGTCAACTTCGATCTGCGTACCCTCGGTATGAGTGAAGAGCTGCTCAAGGATTTCCGCCGCCTGATATCCATTCCTCACGGAATCATTCTGGTCGTCGGTCCTACGGGAAGCGGAAAAACCACCACTCTTTACAGCGTGATAAGCCAGCTCAACGACAGCAAAAAGAAGATCATCACCGTCGAAGATCCTGTCGAGTACCAGACTCCGGGACTCTGCCAGATGCAGGTGAACCACAAGATCGGAGTGACCTTTGCGACCGGACTGCGCAGTATAGTCCGTCAGGACCCTGATATCATCCTGGTCGGAGAGATCCGCGACCGCGAGACCGCAGATATCGCCATCAACGCAGCACTCACCGGACACCTGGTGTTAAGTACGCTCCATACCAACGATGCGGTCGGCGCTGTCACCCGTCTGCTGGATATGGGAGTGGAAAATTTCCTTGTCTCATCCGCGCTCTTCGGAGTGCTTTCACAGCGTCTTGTCCGCAAAATCTGCACCGAGTGCGGAGGCAGCGGAAAGATCGGAGAAAACAAATGCCGCCGCTGCAACGGCTCAGGCTACAAGGGCAGAAGCGGAATCTTTGAACTCCTGCTGCTCAACGATGAATTCAGAAGTGCCGTCAACCGCAGCGCAGACAGCTCCGAGCTCGAGGCTATCGCGGTCAAAAACGGCATGATAACCCTGCGCGAGGACGGAGACGCCAAGGTCAAAGCCGGAATCACTACGCAGGAGGAACTCGACCGTTCTGCGGCTGAACTTTAAAAGAATTTAGTTATGGGTTTATACAAATACATTGCAGCGTTTCCCAACGAGGGAACCCGGGAGATCCTCATCGAGGCGGATACTCCGCGCGACGCCGCCGACAAACTGCGGGCACGCGGAGGAGTTCCCGTCCGCTTCTGCGGCGAGGACGGCGTTGACGGCAACACCGGCAGTATGCGCCGCGTGGGCAAGGTCAATACCTTTGAATTCACGCGCCAGCTTGCTCCGCTGCTTGATTCATCTATCCCGCTCGAACGCGCGCTTGCGATCATCGCAGAAGGAGCGACAGATCCGGATCAGAAAAATTTTGTAAATTCAATGCGTCAGGGATTGCACGAGGGTAAAAAGTTTTCGGAACTTGTGCGGTCATACGGCAGATTGTTTCCTCCTTACTACGCAAATCTTATCGAGAGCGGCGAGGAGACAGGATGCCTTCCGATCGTAGTCAATGAGCTTCAGAAGTTTATGGCTGAGAGCAAAGAGCTGAAAGATTTTATTGTTTCAAGCTCAATATATCCTGTGGTGATCCTCTCGGTGACGCTGATCGTGACAGTGCTGCTGTTTACGGTGTTTGTTCCGCGTTTCACAAAAATATTTATAGATATGGGACGCGAGCTCACCGGAGCTATGAGTTTTCTGGTTACCACAAGCGGCATCCTCGCCTGGGCATGGTGGCTGGTTCCGCTGCTCGCCGTCGGAGGCTATTACGGACTGCGTGAACTTATCGGTAAAGAGCAGATGAACTACAAGCTCTGTTCCCTTCTGGTGAACCTTCCGCTCGCCGGACGCATCGCAGTCGATCTTGAGATGTGCAAATATATCCGCACCATGGCGATATTGATATCCAACCATGTTGAGATCATCCGCACGGTAAGGATCTGCAATAAAATCATCGTCAATCCGGTGATTGCAGAGAAGTTTTCAGATATCGACCGCAAGCTCAAGGGAGGAGAAAAACTCTCAGCAGCTCTGCGGGACAATTCTTATCTTCCGGCGAGTCTGGTTCCCATGCTGCGCGTGGGCGAGGAGTCCGGAACTGTGGGCGAGATGCTCGAAAAAATCGCCGGAAATCTGGAAAACGATACCCGTATAAAAATCAAGCGTCTGCTCAATCTTTTTGAGCCGGCGGTCATAATATTTCTCGCTGTGATCGTCCTGATCGTGGTGGTCTCGATCTTCACGGCGATGATGGAAATCAACTCAATAAGTCATGGAGGTAAAATATGAAAAAATCAATCCGCAGACAGCGTTTCACCCTCATCGAGGTTGTGGTCGCGATCGTTATTGTGGTGACGCTGGCAAGTGTGGCGGCTCCGCTGTATCTCAACTATATCAAGAAGGCGAACGTCGGAGCAGCCAAGACCCAGATCAAACTGATCGAGGATGCGCTTACCGGATACCGTCTCGATATCGGCAGCTATCCCACCGGAGACGCAGGTTTGCAGAGCCTCGTCGAGAACAGCGACAACAATGAGAAGTGGAATGGTCCCTATATCAAACCGGCAGTTCCCAAAGATCCCTGGGGAAATGATTACGTCTATACCTGTCCCGGAGAGCACGGAGATTACGATCTTGTCTGCTACGGAGCCGACGGTCAGCCCGGAGGCGAGGGCGACAACGCCGATATCACCAACTGGGAGTAATAAAAACTCCGATTTCTGCCGGTGAAACCGATGTTTGCGCGACAGACATATACTTTGAAAAAAGCGGACGGGGAGTGCTGTTATAAAGCAGTCGCCCCGTTCTTTGCCTGTGCCGGAAAACATCAGAAAAAAAATATGCGGGCAAAACATTTTGAGTTCACCCTGATAGAATTGGTGGTGGCTATCGCGATCATAGCGATATCGGCAACGATGGCAACTACCTATTTGAGGGCAGAGTCTCCTGCGCGCGCGCTGGAGAATGCGTCAAGGGAGTTTGAGGCGTTCTGTTCAAGAGTGCGTTACCGCGCAACCGAGGATGGAGAAGAGTGGAAGGTCTGTTACGAGCCGGAGACCAAAAGTTTTGTAGCGTTCAAAGCGCGGGAGCAGAAATTGGTGCTTCCGGACAGCGAGGATGATACGATCGACGAAGATGAGGTCGAAGAGGCGGAGCGTCTCCACTACGAAAAGATAAACAGCCGGGAGATGGGAGCGGACGAGAAAGAGGTCAAAGCTCCGACGCTTCCGGTGCTGAGGTGGAAACTTCCAGAGCGTCTTGAGTTCAACTCCGAGAACCGGAGCGAGAGCGATCTTGCGGTCGATGAGCGGCTGGAGGTGTTCCGTTTCTACGCAGACGGAGCAGGCGGCGGAGGCAACCGGCTGGTATTTGCCGTCGGAGAGTTGAAGCAGACTTTTTCCGTATCCAAGCTTACCGGGCAGCTTCTGGTACAGGAGGGCAGTCCCGAAGAGATAGATGAGCGTCTTGAGTCTGATATCGATGATACTCCGGCAGAGGAGACTTCCAGATGAGAAGAGCCAACTTCACCCTTATTGAGATAGTTGTCGCGCTGGGAATACTTGCCATCGGACTTGGAGGTATGCTCCAGCTTGCAATAAACGCCCAACTCAGAGTCGCCAATGCTATGGAAAAATGGCAGGATGTCCACGTGGCAACGCAGGCGGCTGAGTATCTTATGCTGATGGATGAACAGAGTACAGAAATTCCGGAGGAGTATTTTCCGTACCCTGATTATACGCTCAACGCCTACTATGATGACGCGGACGAGCTTCCGGAGGAGTTCAACGGCCTTGAGGGGCAGCTTCCGCTCAAGAAGCTGGTCATCGAGTTGAGTCGCGAGCGCGACGGCAAGCTGGTGGAAACCATAATAATCGACAAACTGAGCTATGAGGAAGAACTTGAAACGACATAACAGATTTACCCTCATAGAGCTGGTGGTCGCAATGGCGGTCATGATCGTGGTCGCCATGATAATCGGAACGGCAGGACACACGTTCTACAACGCTTATACCCGCAGCCTGAGGACAACGCGCCTGCTCAAAACCTATATGGCGATCGACCGCATCTGGGATACCTGTGTCCGGAATATGGTTCCGTTCAAGTGGAAGGATGAGGACGGAGCCTCGCGTTTCATCTTTGAGGGAACAGAAGATACTCTGCTTTTCACAGCGCTGAGACGCGCCCACGGAGACGATCCCAACGGATTGATATTTGTCAAACTTGAAGTTGAAAATTCCAAGCTGGTGGCAAGGAGCAGCTTTTACCCCATGCGATTCTGGCTTGAGGACGAGGTGACAGATCAGAAAATAGAAAAAGAGATCCTCGCCGAAAATGTCAAAGAGATAACTTTCGCGTACGCCGAGATGAACAGCGACGGAGACGGCATCGAGTGGTATGAGTCCTGGGAAGAGGAAGAGCACGCAGCGATCCCGCTTGCCGTGCGCATGAAGGTCGAGTGGCTCGACGGAAGCGTTGAGTACTGGCTGAGACGCACCGCCGGAGTCGATTTCAAATCCACTTTCGGAAACCGTGAAGTGCTGAGTGAAAGTATGACTTCCGGAAACAGCAACAGTAATAACAGCGGCAGCCGCCAGAGGCAGTCAAGATGAACAGACGAAGAGATGAAAACGGTTCAGCACTCGTGGCGGTGCTGTGTCTGATATTCACCGCTGGAATCCTGACTACGGCAACTATTGCCATAGCCAAGTCCGGAGCTTTCGATGTCTCATCACACCTTGAGTTGCAGAGATCGATATATGTCGCCGAGGGAGCCGGTAACCGGATACAATGGCTGCTTGCCGCCGACCGTTACAGTTATCCCGGAGAGACGCTGGGTTATACCGACTATACCGAATATGATTTCGACCGCTATATCGCCGACGGTGTCATCCACAAAATGAACTATTACGGAACTCCGCTGCAGTTCACTATCACCGATGCTCTCGGAGGAATGGATTTTTCCGGAACCAATTACCGCAACGCGGTGACTATGCTGACCAACGGCTTTATGTCCGACAGTGATTGGGCTGAGAAGCTGGAAAAGCTTCAGGCAAAGATCATCGACTATACCGACAGCGATGATAACTTGACTGAGGATGGCATGGAAAAGGGAGAGTATGAAGAGCTGCTGGCATCTCCGCTTCCGCGCAACGATGGATTTCAGTTCAGGGAGGAGCTGCTGTATATAGATGGATTCCGCGATATCGTTCCGCTGGACAAACACGGAAGGTTGAGCAGGGTGCGGCTGATACCGCCGGAAAACACAGTGAATACCCGCAGGGCGACCCGACCGAGCCTGTTTACGGCAGACCTGCTCACGCTCCGCACATACGGAAACCTCACCGATGAGGAGGCGCAGGAGGTGCTTGAGGCACTCAATGACTGGAAAGTCAACCGGACGCTGCTTGCCGACAGTCTTGACCCGCTTCTTCTGGAGGCGCTTTCAAACTTTTCCGGAGAGGAATCCGGATATTACACCGTAGTCATCGAACCCGACGCCGATGAACCGCGGCCGTTCCGCCGCCTGGTGCAAAGCTACGAAGGCTTTTCGATCGGAGGTCCCGAGAACCAGACCCTCAAATACCTCGAGTGGATGCTGTTTTGACCCCAACGTTTCGCAAGTGTGATAATGCTGCTGTTGTTTTCAAGGTATAAAAAAGCCCGGGGAAACCGGGCTGCTGGATAATTTACTATGGCGTCTTTCTACTCTTCTGAATATCTTTTTGCATAAAGAACTGTAAGTAAAGCTCCGAAGAGAGATACTCCTCCCCAGATAAAGAAAATAGAGGCTATCGCGTTTTTTTGGATCATACGGTGGGTCGCAGCTGTGTTTTCCACCAAGGTTATGGTGTTTTTTGCGCAGGCATAGCCGGATTCTCCGATAGTAACACTTCCCTCATAGTTTGAGGAGGGTTTTGCCGCATAACTGCTCGCGTAGGCTTTGGAGGCTTTTACCGTTGAATATGTTCCCATCGAAAAGCAGGTCAATGCGGCAATGACAAACAGCCAGAACAATATTTTCCAACTTCCGTTGTGGCGATTTGTATTATTTCCTAAGTTCTGCATTCCAGCTTTTGCAAACATCTGCTGCTGCATTTGCGCTCTGGCATGGGCTTCAGCTTGTATTTTTGCCCGTTCCATCTCCTCTGCTTTTGCCCTTTGCATTGCTTCTTTCTGGGCTTTTGCGTTGGCTTCTGCCTGCATTTTGGCTCTGACTTGTTCAATTATTTGCGGTTGAACCTGTTGTCCTGCGATAAATGGTTGTTTGCAACTCGGACACTCCAATTCGAGACCTTCCCAGTTATCCTGCGCCTGCAATGCGGCTCCGCAGAAGGGACAGTTAATTAAAATCTCAGCCATTTGTTTTTTCCTTGTTTAAGACCATTGATACAGATTTTGGAAGACACAATAAATATAACACGCACGGCGTATTTTGTCAACAGTTGTGTAACAAAATGATTCTGTTTGCAATAAAATCAAGCTGATTATGCTTTTTTACCCTGTCTTCTTTGCTTTTTGCGTTTTGTCTGCTATATTATACACCCGTCTTTAAACTGTACGATAGCAATTGGATTTTTATGGATAACTATTATGAATTCGATAAACAGGGCTGTTACTCTTACCGAAAAATAGCCTTTGTTACTATTCCCATCCTTCTGAGTATGCTCATGGAGCACATTATCGGTATGACCGATACAGCCTTTCTCGGCAGGGTAAGCGAAGTGGCTCTCGGTGCCTCCGCACTCGGAAGTGTCTATTTCCTCGCATTTTTTGTCCTCGGATCAGGTTTCAGCTTCGGAGCCCAGATACTCATCGCCCGCCGCAACGGAGAGAAAAACTTTCAGCGCGCAGGTGAGATATGTTATGCCGGAGCATTTTTTCTCGTTATCATTTCTGTCCTGCTGGTTGCCGCCATCAAATATCTTTCTCCTGTACTTCTTCCATACATGATAAAGTCAAAGGACGTCTGCCGGGCAACGATAGAGTATCTCGACTGGAGAATATACGGTCTCTTCTTCACCTTTATTACAGGAGTGTTCCGCGCCTTCTACGTCGGCATCGCCAGAACCAAAATACTTACATACAGTTCGATCGCGATGGTATTGTCCAATGTGCTGCTTAACTACGCTCTTATTTTCGGAAAATACGGAATGCCTCAAATGGGGATTTCCGGAGCTGCTCTCGCGTCAAGTATTGCCGAAGCTATCGCATTTTTGTTTTACGTATTCTACACCCTGAAATACACCGATCTCAAAAAATACGGTTTCAATAAATGGAGAGCAGCTTTCGATCGCGGAATATTGAAAAATGTCTTTTCAGTATCCTCATGGATGATGCTCCAGCCCTTTCTGTCGATTTCGGTATGGTTCTTCTTCTTTATCGCGGTCGAGCGTCTGGGAGAAAGACAGCTCGCTGTGGTAAACCTTGCAAGGGCATTGTCAGCACTTCCCTTTATCGTAGTCCACGCTTATGCGGTCACCGCCAATACGCTGGTCAGCAATCTTATCGGTGAGGGAAAAACTCATCAGGTGTGGCACCTCATCCGCAAAATACTGTTTCTTGCTTACACAAGCGTTACTCCCATGCTGATAATATTTGCCTTCTTCCCGGAGCTTTGCCTCGGAATATATACCGATAATACATCGCTTATTTCGGCATCAGTGAGTGTCATATATGTTATGTGTGCGGCAAGTTTTCTCCAGATCGGAGCATTTGTCCTGTTCAACTCCATGTCCGGAACAGGAGCCGTCAAGATGACCGTCCTGATCGAATCTGTGACGCTCTTCATCTACTGTATATTCGTGTGGATGGTCATTATCCGGATGCGTCCCACTCCGGCTGTGGCGTGGGGAGCTGAAATATTGTATCAGGGCATCATGATCGTACTCTGCCTGATATATATGCTGCGCGGAAACTGGAAAAACAAAGCTCTTTGAACCATCAAAGTCCGAAACGCGAAGTAAATCCGAGCTGCTCTTCTATCCTGAGAAGCTGATTGTATTTTGCTGTGCGCTCTCCGCGGGCGACCGAACCAGCCTTTATCTGTCCGGAATTCACCGCGACGGCAAGGTCGGCGATGAAGCTGTCGGAGGTCTCTCCTGAGCGGTGACTGATGATGGTTTTGTATCCGGCGTATTGTGCAGTCCTCACGGCATCGAGCGTTTCGGTCAGCGTTCCTATCTGATTGGGTTTTATCAGGACGGCATTTGCCGCTTTTGAGCCGATTCCCCGTTCGATGCGTTCGACATTGGTGACAAACAGATCGTCGCCGACAAGCTGGACTGAGGCTCCGAGTCTCCGGGTAAGTTCGCTCCAGTTTTCCCAGTCCTCTTCGGCGAGGCCGTCTTCGATCGAGTCTATCGGATAGCGGTCAGTCAGCATGGTAAGATATTCGATCTGTTCTTCGGCGGAAAACAGAGCTCCGTGTTCTCCCTCGAATTTGCGGTAATCATAAAGCTGGCGTTTTTCGTCGTAAAATTCGTTTGCGGCGCAGTCGAGGGCGATCGATATCTCTTCTCCCGGAGTATATCCAGCCTTGTCGATGGCTTCGAGAAGAAGCTCTATTGCGCGGACAGCGCCTCCCTCAAAAGCCGGAGCAAATCCGCCTTCGTCTCCGGAAAGGGTGCAGAGTCCTTCCTTCTTGAGTATCTCTTTCAATGAGTAGAATACTTCGACTCCGGCTCTCAGCGCGTCTGAGAAATTTGGGAAACCTTTGGGGCGTATCATAAACTCCTGAAATGCGAGTTTTGCGTCTGAGTGGCGTGCTCCGTTGAGGATATTCATCATGGGAACGGGAATTACTTTTGCATTGACTCCTCCCAGGTAGCGGTAGAGCGGAAGTCCAAGCTCATCAGCTGCCGCGCGGGCGACGGCGAGCGATACTCCGAGAGTTGCATTGGCTCCGAGCTTCTCTTTTTCGGCAGTACCGTCAAGATCGATCAGCGTGGAGTCGATCCCGTTTTGATCGAGTGCGTCCATTCCGGCGAGTTCAGGGGAGATGAGTTCTTCTATGTTTTCCACCGCCCGCAGAACGCCTTTACCGTTATAGCGGGTGCGGTCTCCGTCCCTCAGTTCAAGGGCTTCAAAACTTCCGGCAGACGCTCCGGAAGGGACAGAGGCTCTTCCGACGGTTCCGGATTCAAGTTCGACTTCGACTTCGACGGTGGGATTTCCCCGTGAATCGAGGATCTCTCTTGCGTAAACATTTTTGATATCAGACATAATAACACCTCCACGGAATTCAAGATACAGCTTCTCAGGAGATAATTCAAGTGAAAAGCGCAAAAATCCGCATTATATTTCCAAAAGCCGGGATTTGAACTGAATTGCGTTGAAATATTCCGGAAACATGCTATATTATCCTCAATATTTGGTATTGTCCCAATTTTTGTGAAAACTTTTCAAAACAGATGAGAAACAATATTTTGTCATACGATATGTTTTGTCAACATACGCAAAACGCTTGTCAGCACCGGTGGATGCAAGGCGCGAGATTGACCGCGGGGCGCCGCCGCCGTTCAGATTGTCTCACAACATTTGAGACACTAACCAATATTTATATCTATTATAGAAAGGTGACATTTTGAAAGAGCAGGCATCCTCAGGAATAATACTTATCGACCGCCGCACCGGAGAACAGGTGAAAGAGACGGTTTTCGGTGACTCGACTTTGAAATTCGTTTACGAGACGCTTCTCGGCAGAACGCTGTGGGGAATTCTTTTCAACAGCTGTTTCCTGTCGTCGGCGCTCGGGTGGTTTTACGACCGTCCTGGCTCAAAAAAGAGTATTGGTAAACTTGCGTCGGTTCCGGGATGTGCTCCGGAAGAGGCGGAGTTTCCTGTAAGTCAGTATGGCTCATTCAATGACTTTTTCACCCGCAAGTTGAAAGTTGGAGCGCGTCCTTTTGAAGCGGAACAGAATAAACTCGCGTCTCCTGCTGACGGAAGAGTGCTGGTGTATGAGGATCTCGGATTCGATGACCCCGTTCCGGTAAAAGGAGCGAAACGCACCATCCGCGAGCTCTGCCGCGGAGCGTTTGACGCAGAGCGTCTCGCGGTCGCTGTGGTGAGACTTGCTCCGGTGGATTATCACCGTTACCATTTTCCGTGTGATTGCGTGCAGGAGTCCGCTCCGGAGGTGTTTTCCGGAAAATACCATTCTGTAAACCCCGTCGCTCTTGTGAAACGCCCTGATCTTTACGTTGAAAACACCCGCCAGATAACCCGGCTCGCTTCGGAAGTTTTCGGAAACTTCTGTTTTATCGAAGTCGGAGCCTTTGGCGTCGGCTCCATCGTGCAGACTTCAACTCCCGGAACCCACCTCAAACAGGACGAAAAGGGGTATTTTAAATTTGGAGGCTCGACCGTCATACTGGTTTTTGACAACTCCAAACTCAAGTGGTCGGAAGATCTGCTTGAAAACAGTAAAGCCGGTTTCGAGACCCTCATCCGCTGCGGAGAAACAATAGGATTTCACTCCTGATCCGAGTCGTGTGTCATGCGTCAATATCTGCCGTTGACGTGTGATTTTGAGTGTTTGATAAAAAAAACATGAAAAAATCTGCTGTTTTTGAAAAAAAGTAGCCGGAGTGATTTGAAAAAATCAAAAACCGCTGTTATTTTAAGGTTTAGTAAATAACTTTTTTTGTGCGGGACATGGAGCGTTCCAGTCCGGAAACAGAAATAAGGTAATTGCAAACGATATCGTTTTTTACGGAGAATATTTTATGAAGTACGATTTCACTCAGTATGTGAGCAAGGACTCTGTGATGACTTTGAACGGCAAAAACAAGCTCGAAGTCCTCGACAGCATGATCAGCCGTGCCGCTGATCTCACCAAGCTCGACCGCGACACGATTTTCCGTCTGGTTTGGAAACGTGAGCAGATGATGACCACCGGTGTCGGCGGAATGCTGGCTCTGCCCCACATCCGCGTCAATGATATCCTGCACCCCTACGTGCTCATCGGAGTCTGCGAGAACGAGATCACCGATTATCAGGGACAGGATGACAAACCGGTCAGAGTCATTGTCTTTACCATCGCTCCCGACGAGGATCAGGAGGCTTATCTGCAGCTTCTCAGCGGTATTTCACGCCGCTTCCGCAACGCTGAAATCATCGACCAGCTCATCGACTCTGTAGGCAACACCGTGAGCATGTACGAACTGGTCACCGCAGAGGCGTAATAGATACTATGAGCGATAATGCATCCCCGGGAAGCAAGGCTTTCATCGAATTCAAATGTCCCTCAGGCGACTGTGACGGAGTTTTCCGTCTGACCCTTGAAAACATGTCGCAGCCGGGATATCAGGCGGTGTGTCCTGTGTGTCATACTCCGTTTGAGTTCGATGAGGTGCTTCGCAGTAAACTTGCGAGGATGCTTAACCTGATTGTTGTCATCCGTGACAGCGAAGACCTGCTCGGCGACGCGATGATTTCGGTCAACGTCGCCGGCGGCAGTGTAAAAATACCTTATGCGATGATGCTGACCCGTTTGAACACGGTAATAACTCTTGATCTCGGTGGAACTAAAACGGATTTTCATCTCAGAGTGGAACCGTCCGGAGCAGAGATGTTCCGGTAAACGGTCATTGAAAAAGATATTCAGCAGGCGTCTTCAGGTGGGTAACACAGGACGCCTTTTTGCTTTAAATAGAGAAAATAGTGCTAAAAACATATAAAATACAAGGTGGTAATGCATGATAAATGCGATAATCAAAGCGATTTTCGGTACGAAGAGCCAGCGCGACGTGAAGAAAATGCGTCCTCTGGTGGAAAAGATCAACCGCATTGAAGAGGAGTATCAGCAGCTCACAGAGGAGCAGCTCAAGGCAAAAACTGCTGAGTTCAAGGAGCGTTATGCCAATGGCGAGAGTCTTGACTCTCTGATGTGCGAAGCCTTCGCCGCAGTCAAAAATACCTGCCGCCGTCTGGTCGGCACCGAGTTTGAAGTCTGCGGACAGCCGGTCGTCTGGGATATGGTTCCCTTCGATGTTCAGCTTATGGGAGGTATCGCGCTCCATCGCGGAGGAATCGCCGAGATGGCAACCGGAGAGGGTAAAACTCTTGTCGCAACCCTTCCGCTGTACCTCAATGCCCTCACCGGACGCAACTGTCAGCTCGTGACGGTCAACGACTATCTTGCATTGCGTGACTCCAGCTGGATGGGACAGGTTTACACCTACCTCGGACTTACTGTCGGATGTCTGCAGAATATGCAGAGTCCCGATGTCCGCCGCGCCCAGTATGCCTGCGATATCACCTACGGAACCAACAGCGAATTCGGTTTTGACTATCTGCGCGATATGGGAATGGCGAACAGCGCAGAAGAGTTGGTACAGCGGGATTATTACTATGCGATCATCGACGAGATCGACAGTATTCTTATTGATGAGGCACGTACTCCGCTTATTATTTCAGGACCTGTTCCGATGTCAACCCACCAGTTCGATCAGCTTCAGGGACCTGTCGCCAAGCTTTACAGCCAGCAGAATCTGCTCTGCAGCCGTCTTGTCCGCGAGGCGAAGGCTGTTCTGGATAACGAAGCGTCCTCAAGTGATGCCGTCGATGATGCGATGGTGAAACTGCTGCAGGTCAAATTCGGAATGCCGACCCACAAACAGCTTCTCCACGTTCTCGAGGATGGAGAGATCCTCAAGGAGCTCGAGCGCGTCGAGTCCAAAGTCCGCAGCGACAACAACCGCGGTCTGCTTCAGGAGGTTCAGTCAGCCCTCTTCTTCACCATCGACGAAAAGACCAATGAAGCCGACCTTACAGAGATGGGCCGCAATGCGATCAGCCCCGATGATCCCAACGCCTTCATCATGCCCGATATGCTCGCCGAGATCAACCGCATCGACACCGATGAGACTTTGAGCGACGACGAAAAGACTGAGCGCAAAAATGCGTTCCAGGAGGAGTTCGCCGCCAAGAGCGAGCGTCTGCACGACTTGAGCCAGCTGCTCAAAGCATACTGTCTCTTCGAGAAGGATGTAAACTACGTTGTTCAGGATAGAAAAGTCATGATCGTCGATGAGCATACCGGACGTCTCATGCCCGGACGCCGCTACTCCGACGGACTGCATCAGGCTCTCGAAGCCAAAGAGGGAGTTCCGATCGAGCAGGAGACCCAGACGATGGCGACCATCACTATCCAGAACTACTTCCGTATGTACGACAAACTTTCCGGTATGACCGGAACTGCCGAAACCGAAGCAGCGGAGTTCCACCAGATCTACAAGCTCGATGTTACGGTCATTCCGACCAACCGTCCCTGCATCCGTAAAGATGACAACGACTCCATCTTCAAGACCAAGCGCGAGAAGTTCAACGCGATCCTTGATGATGTTGCCGAGCGTCACGCCAAAGGTCAGCCGGTACTGCTGGGAACTATCTCAGTCGATGACTCCGAGATCCTGTCGCGTATGCTCAAAATACGCAATATCCCGCACAACGTGCTCAACGCCAAAAACCATGCGCGCGAGGCGGAAATCGTCGCCCGCGCTGGAGAGATCGGAGCCGTTACTGTCGCAACCAACATGGCAGGACGCGGAACTGATATCAAACTTCAAAAGGGAGTTGCCGAACTCGGAGGTCTCCATGTTATCGGTTCCTCCCGCCACGACTCCCGCCGTATCGACCGCCAGCTGCGCGGACGCTGCTCGCGTCAGGGCGATCCCGGTTCGAGCAAATTCTATGTCTCACTTGAAGATAATCTCATGCGTCTCTTCGGAAGCGACCGCATCGTCAAGATCTTCGACCGTTTCGGACTTGAAGAGGGTGACGAGCTTCAGCATCCGTGGCTCAATAAATCCATCGAGACCGCCCAGAAACGGGTCGAGCAGCACCACTTCTCGATCCGTAAACGCACGCTTGATTTCGACGATGTGATGAACAAACAGCGCGAGATAGTCTATCAGCTCAGACGCGATGCCCTTCTGTCAGAGGCTCCCCATGATGTCCTCTTCGGAATCATTGAGCAGGCGGTGCAGAACGAGATCATGGCTTCCGGAATATCCTCGCGCAGCGAGAAATCCGGAGAGTTTGATTTCGATCACTTCCTCGGCTATCTCAATGTAACGTTCCCGCTGAACTTTACCCGCGAAGAACTCACCGAAGGCATTGCCGACGGCAGACTTGTCGATGCCGACAAGCTCACCTTACAGGTCGTTGAGCGCATCGAACAGGCATACGCCAACCGCAATACCGGTATGACTCAGGAACAGGTCGATTACCTTGAACGTCATACCGTTCTCGAAGCGATCGACCGTCTGTGGCAGGAACACCTCTACGCGATGGATGGTCTGCGTTCCAGCATTTATCTGAGAGTTTACGCAGCCCAGAAAGATCCTCTGGTAGAGTACAAACACGAGGCATACAACCTCTTCAAACGTCTGATGGATCAGGTCTATCACGATGTGGCGCACAACCTCTTCCGCATGACTCTCACCCGCATAGAGAGCATAGAAGAGATGCTCGCCAATATGCCTCAGGAGCAGGTGCACCAGCTCCTCGAACAGTTCGGAGGCAGACTTCCTGAGGAAGAGGCAGCCCGCCAGATGATGGAAGAAGAACCCGAAGAACCGGTCGAAGTTCCCGGAATAACCTTCTATCGTGAAGCCCCAAAAGTAGGCAGAAACGATCTCTGTCCCTGCGGCAGCGGTAAAAAATTCAAAAAGTGCTGCGGCAAATAAAACCGACAACATAAGACCGGCGCAAAGCCGGTCTTAATATATCTGCCCGCGGAAAAGGAGACGACTATATGTCGAATATGAAGGATATGACGACGGGAAATCCGTTGAAGCTGATTTTGTTTTTTTCCATACCGCTTCTGCTCGCAAATATCTGTCAGCAGTGCTACAATCTTGCGGATACCTTCATCGTCGGACGTTATCTTGGAAAGGCTGCGCTTGCTGCGGTCGGAGGAGCTTCCGGTTCGCTGCTTTTTCTTGTGTTCGGCTTTTTCTTCGGCCTCGGAGGAGGTCTCACAGTCATTACCGCCCAGCGTTTCGGAGCGAAAGATTACGACAATGTCCGCCGTTCGATTGCAACGTCTCTGGTTATTTGTACTGTGATAACTGTTCCTTGTCTGATACTTTTCGGAGTAATGGCGCGCAAGACGCTCGTATTGATGAATACTCCTGCGGATGTTCTTGAGAACGCAACGGTATATCTGCGTATAATGTATTTCTTCGGTTTCTGCAACATCATGCAGACCATGCTCAATTCGATCCAGAGATCATTGGGAGACAGTAAATCTCCGCTCTACTTTCTCGCTCTTTCAAACTTCCTCAATATCGGAATGAACCTCTATTTTGTGCTTGTTGCCGGATGGGGAGTTGCCGGAGTGGCATGGGCGACAGTTATTTCTCAGGTGATAGCAGTTGCCTGTTATTTATTCTATATGGTAAAAAAGAATCCGATGATGAGGCTCAAGCTTTCGGATTGGAAATTCGATAGAAGTTTTTATCTTGAGCATCTGCGGGTCGGACTTCCCATGGCGTTCCAGTTCGGCATAACATCAGTTGGCGGAGTAGTTCTGCAGCGCGCGGTCAACGGATTCGGTTCTGATGCGGTCGGAGGTATTTCTGCGGTAGCTCCGCTCAATTCCGTGACCTTCATGCCGCTTTTTTCCATCGGAATCGCGCTGTCAACATTCGTCGCCCAGAATTATGGAGCACGGGATTTGAAGCGTCTGCGTGAAGGTACGCGGCAAAGTCTTATCATCACCATTGTTTATACCGCGGCGACATCACTGTTGATGTATTTCTTTGCCTCCAGTCTGGTTGAGATATTCCTTGACCGCACAGCGGAAAATGCAGCAGCCATCGGATACGGAGTACATTTTCTGCGGATACAGGCAATATTTTATATACTGCTCGGATTTATTCTTGTTTACCGCAACGCTCTTCAGGGAATGGGATTTCCGTTCTATCCATTTATGGCTGGAGTGGTAGAGATGTTTTGCCGGGTGTTCGGAGCATTGTTCCTCTCTGTCTGGTTCGGCTTTACCGGAGCCGCATTGAGTCATCCGCTCGCGTGGGTCGGTTCGACAGTCCTGCTTGCATGGGATTATTGGCGCAAAATAAAAATGCTCAAACGCACCGGTATTCCTGAGCGTGTGAGCAAGTGAAAAATACGCTGAGTTCAAGCATCCACCAAAGTACACCGCTTTTCTTGAAAAGGGATGGGGTTTGGGGAAGGGGAAAACTTCTTTTCCCGTGAAAAGAAGTTTTCCCCTTCCCCAAGAACACCCACTCCTTACCAAAAAAGAAAATTACTTTTTCCAGAGCGCGAAACTGCAGGCTCCGAGGGATATTGTTTTTCCTGAGAAAGAGGTTTTTCCCTGTTCAAGAACAGCAGTGAAGCCGTCGGAGTCAACGTCGATATCGGTCTGGCAATCCTGGTTGGAGGGATTTACCGCGACTATCAGTTTTTCGTTGCCGATACTGCGTTCAAATATCGCCGGAACCCGGTTGCTTTCGCAGTAAAGAACTCTGAAGGAGGCATCATTTGAGAGAAGTTTGCAGCTCCGTTTGAGGAAAAAGAAGCTGCGGACAAAGTTGAGCAGCGAACTTGAGTCATTTTCCTGACTTGCCACATTGTATTTGTCTTTGCTGCCATCAACAGGCAGGTAGAAGCTCTCAACATCAGCTGTGGAAAATCCGGCCTTTTCAGTTGCGTCCCATTGCATGGGAGTACGGGCTGCCGAGCGGTTGTATGAACCCTCCTTGTTGCCGAGACCGAGAATATTGTCCATACCGATCTCATCGCCGTAATAGAGGAAGGGAACTCCGGGAAGCGAGAAGAGAAAAGCATACATCATCTTCATCATTTCATCGCTTCTGCCATTGCCGCGCAGACGGCCCATATCGTGATTTCCTGAGATTATTCCGAACAGACCGTCATTTTTGATGACGTCGTATTCGGCAGACAACTCATCAAGGAAAGTCTTGGCATCACCCTTGCCGCTTTCATGGAAAAAGCTGACGAGACCGTCCGGCAAACCTCCGTTGCTGATAAGCTCCTTTTCGGCGCGGGTGAGCATGGAATATCCCGGTTCTCCGAAGTGCGCCTTGAAGTCGATGTGAAATCCCGCCGGAATCGCTTTGGCGGGACGGCACCACTCGGCGATAAGCACAGCCTGCGGATAGTTTTCGTCGAGCCAGCTGCGATAGCGTTTCCAGAGCAGTTTTATTCCGTGCTCAGCGTTACTGCCTTTGATGAGGCTCGACGCCATATCGACACGGAAGCCGTCACAGCCCATATCAAGATAAAACTTCATGACGTTCTGCAGTTCATTCTGCACTGCGACTGCATCAGGATGATCCATATCGAGCTGCCACGGGTATTCCGCCGGGCAGAAACCGTAATTGAGGGCGGGCTGGCAGGCGAAAAAGTTTATCATAAAATAACCGTCACGCTCAGCAAGTCCGCTTATGAAACGGTAGTTTCCGGTGTCCTCGTTCCATCCGCGTGTCCAGACAAAGTAGTTGTCGTAAGGAGTCTTCTCTTTTGAGGCGCTCGCCTTGAAAAAGGGGTGCTCCATTGATGTGTGTCCTGCGACAAGGTCGAGAACCACCTTCATCCCTCTCTTATGGGCCTCAGCGAAAAGGTTTTTCAGATCGTCATTGCTTCCGTAGCGCGGAGCTACTTTATAGAAGTCTGCGACATCGTATCCGGCATCCTGAAACGGAGACTCAAAACACGGATTGAGCCATACGGCATCGCAGCCGAGACTCTTTATATAGTCGAGTTTGGATATGATTCCCGGAATATCGCCGATACCGTCACCGTTGGTATCACAGAAACTCTGAGGATAAATTTCATAAAAGACAGCATTTTTTACCCATTGTGGGACCGCATTGGAACTCATTTCGTCCTCCGTTAGAGAAATTTTATATTAGTTTTGTTCGATTTTCCATGAATCGATCATTTTTATGAAGCGGTTTACACCGAAAATCTCACGTGGATAACGTCTCCGTCCTGGACTTCGTATTCTTTGCCTTCGATGCGGAGTTTTCCGGCAGTCTGGGCAGCACTCCAGCTTCCGCAGGCTACGAGATCCTCATAAGATACGGTCTCCATACGGATGAAGCCGCGGCACATATCGGTGTGGATCTTGCCGGCAGCCTCGGGAGCGAGTGAACCCTTTGTGACAGTCCAGGCTTTGGACTCCATGGGACCTGCGGTAAAGAAGGTGATATAGTTGAGCAGACGGTATCCGGTTTTGATGACGTTGTCGAGACCGGAACTTTTTACTCCGAGCTCTTCCATAAACATTGCAGCCTCCTCCGGATCGAGTCTGCCGAGTTCGTCTTCGAGCTTGGCGCAGACCGGAATGACTTCAAGAGAACGCTCGGCGGCAAAGTCGAGAAGTTTTTTCGCGTTGTCATCAGCGGCAAAATCTGCGAGCTGCTCTTCCCCGATATTGGCGCAGATGAAAGCGGGTTTGACAGAGAGCAGTCCAAGATTCTGGACGATGGCTTTTGCTTTGGGGTCGTTCCGGTCATACTCCGGTCTTTTCCCCTCGGAGAGCTGAGCGCACATATCTTTGAGCAGTTCAAACTCAAGTTTGGCATCCGGATCATTGGAGCGGGCGAGTTTGCTTGCGCGGTCGCGTTTCTTTTCGAGCTGCTCAAGGTCAGCGAGCATAAGCTCTGTTTCGATGGTGGCAAGATCGGAAACAGGGTCGCATTTTCCCTCGACGTGCACAACGTCTCCATCGGGGAAAAGACGCACGACGTGAGCGATGGCATCGACGTTGCGGATGTGACCGAGGAACTGATTGCCGAGACCCTGTCCCTGCGAAGCTCCGCGAACGAGACCGGCGATGTCGATGAATTTGAGTCCGGAGGGAACTATACGTCCGGATTTCTCAAGTTTCGCAAGCACTTCAAGGCGCTCATCGGGAACCGGAACTATTCCGGTGTTGGGTTCAATAGTACAGAAAGGAAAGTTTGCAGCCTCAGCTCCGCTTTTGCTCAGAGCATTGAACAGGGTTGATTTGCCGACGTTGGGCAAACCGACGAATCCGCAGGAAAAACTCATGGTAAAAAATTCCGTATAAAGTTCTTATAAATTAAAATGCTGCTGTCCGGAACACTACCGGGCAGCAGCTCGTTTTGCAAATCAAACAGTTCCGGCTCAGTTGAGCGGGGAGACAGTTGAAGTACGCGGATAGACGAAGTTCTGCCAGTCATGATTGGCATCGATCACCCATGCCGGACGCATGATGGGACCGTATCCCGGACCATAGCCGTCGGGGTTGTCCGGGCAGTTGGGCAGCGGGAAGGGGAAGGTGACGATATCGGTCAGACCGACGCCGACGCGTACAACGATAAAGCAGACTCCTTTGAGAGTTCCGTAGGTAAGACCGGCGATACCGCCCATATCATTCTGGACATCCCACCACTTCATCGGCAGCTCGAAGGGAGCGAAAGCGACGTTGGCGACTCCGCGGCCGAGCTTCATCAGCGGACGCATGATGACGTTTTCGCCTTTGAATTGCTCAGGAGCATCCGCGTGAAGCGGCATAGCTGTTCCGGAAATGAGCGCGAACATCAGAACGAATACAAGAGTTTTGACAGTTTTCATTACAATTTTCCTCAGATTTTGAGAGTTTTTTTGACAAATTACAAATACTTTGTTAAGAATATAGTTCAATTATGTGCAATTTGCAAGTTGATTTTGTGTATATTCTGCTTTTTTTTGCTTCTTGACGGCTGAATGTCTTGCACCTGATGTCACGCAATGCTATATTATTAAAGCGGCAGGAGCCGTTTGAAATGTGATATCAACAACCTGTAAGGACTTAATAAAATGGCAAGAGGCACACTTGTTCAAAAGATAATTGACGCACACTACGTGTCAGGAGAAAAAATCCAGGGCAAACCCGTGGCGATAAAAATCGACCAGACGCTCACTCAGGATGCGACCGGAACCATGGCGTATCTGGAACTTGAGGCAATGGAAGTCGATAAAGTAAAAACCGAGCTTTCAGTATCCTATGTCGATCACAACATGATGCAGAACGGTCCGGAAAACCGCAATGACCACCTCTATCTGCAGACAGTCGCGGCGGACAAGGGCGTCATCTTTTCTCCTCCGGGCAACGGAATCTGCCATCAGCTCCACCTCGAGCGTTTCGGAGTTCCCGGCAAAACTCTTATCGGCAGCGACTCACATACTCCTACCGGAGGCGGTATCGGAATGATGGCTATCGGAGCGGGCGGTCTCGATGTCGCTCTTGCCATGGCTGGTGTTCCCTTCCGTATCCCCTATCCCAAAGTCGTCGGAGTCAAACTCACCGGCAAACTCTCTCCGTGGTGTGCCGCCAAGGATGTTATTTTGAAGCTGCTTTCGATCATGACCACCAAGGGCAACGTCGGATCGATCGTCGAGTATTTCGGTGACGGAGTAAAGAGTCTCACCGTTCCCCAGCGCGCCACCATCACCAACATGGGCGCTGAGCTCGGAGTCACCTGCAGTGTTTTCCCGAGCGATGAGTCAACTCAGAAGTGGCTCATCCAGCAGAAGCGCGCCGAAGCGTATCAGCCTTTTGCCGCAGATGATGATGCCGAATATGATGCTGTTATTGAAATAGCTCTCGATGAGATCGTTCCGATGGCTGCGTGTCCGTCGAGTCCGGACAATATCAAAGCCGTATCTGAGCTTTCCGGAATGAAAGTCGATCAGGTGCTTATCGGCAGCTGCACCAACGGAGGTTACCGCGATCTTGCCATGGCGGCAAGTGCACTCAAAGGCAGACGCATATCCCCGGATGTGACGCTTGCCATCGCTCCGGGAAGCCGTCCCGTGCTCGAAATGCTCTGCCGCAACGGTATGCTTGCCGATCTCGTGGCTGCCGGAGCCCGTATCCTCGAAGTCGGCTGCGGCCCGTGTATCGGTCAGGGACAGAGCCCCGCGAACGACACCGTCACCTGCCGTACTTTCAACCGCAACTTTGCCGGACGCACCGGAACCAAGGGCGATCAGTCCTATCTGGTGAGCCCCGAGACCGCTGTGGCGGTCGCTATTACAGGTAAATTCACCGATCCCCGCGAGCTCGGCATCGCCTATCCGGATTTTGATGAACCGGTGGAGTTCTGGAGCGATGATGAGCTTTTCCAGAAACCCTGTGCCGGAACTGAGATCATCCGCAAACCCACTATCGGAGAGCCTCCGAAGAATGTTCCGCTTCCCGATGAACTGGATGGCTGCGTAGTGATAAAAGTCGGCGACAAGATCACCACCGACCACATCATGCCCGCCGGAGTCCACCTCAAGCTCCGCAGCAATATTCCTGCGTACAGCAAAGTCGTTTTTGAGTGCTTCACCGAAGCCGGAAAACCCTCCTTTGCCGAACGTGCCGCTCAGGTGCGCGATGCCGGACGTCACGGAATAATCGTTGGACGCGACAGCTATGGTCAGGGTTCCAGCCGCGAACACGCTGCGATCTGTCCGATGTATCTCGGTATCAAAGCTGTGTGTGCGCTTGCGATCGAGCGTATCCACCGCGCCAATCTGGTCAACTTCGGAATCGTTCCGCTGATTTTTGCCGACCCCGCAGATTATGATGTCATCAGCGAAGGAGACACTCTTTCAATAAGTTCACTGCGCTCCCAGCTTGCAGTCGGTCAGCCGGTTTATGGAAAAGTGCTCTCTTCTGACGGCAAAGTCAAAAAAGAGATAACCTTCAACCACCCGCTCTCTCAGGAGGATATCGATATAATCCTCTGCGGAGGTATGCTCAATTATCGCGGAAACTGATGGCTATTATGGAACAGCAGGCGGTTTATCTGGTCTCTCTGGGATGTCCCAAGAATCTGGTCGATTCCGAGGTCATCGCCGGAAATCTGCTCTCAAACGGAGCAGCATGGGCATATACTCCCGAAGAGGCAACAATATATGTCATCAACACCTGCGCCTTTCTTCCCGAAGCGCGGGAAGAGGCGGAGCAGGAGATATCTCTCGGCGCAGCGTGGAAAGATGCTCTGCCCGGAGAACGCACCCTCATTGTATGCGGCTGCCTCAGTCAGTATGACAAAGATGGAGTCTATTCCGCAAAATACCCGCAAGTGGATATCTGGGCGGGTGTCGATGATGTGGCGCGTTTGAGTGATATTATTTCCGGCAAAGGCGGAGTATCCCGTTCAAAAGATTACATCTATGACGCTGATACTCCGCTTCTTCAGCTCACATTGCCGCATACCGCGTATATAAAGATCGCCGACGGCTGCAACAATATTTGCAGTTATTGTGCGATCCCGCGTCTGCGCGGAAGCATCCGCTCCAGACGTATTGCAGATGTGGTCGCGGAGGCGGAAAACGCTATCTCTTCCGGAGCTTCAGAACTCATACTTGTCGCGCAGGATATCACCGCATTCGGCAGCGATCATCCGCAGGATAAAGAGGATCTTCCGGCATTGCTGAGGGAGCTCGACAAGCTCGATGGCGAATTCGGAATCCGTCTGCTCTACACGCATCCGGCTCATTATACTGATGAATTGTTTTCCCGGCTTGCTGAGATGAAACACCTTATTCCCTATGTGGATATTCCGCTTCAGCACATAAGCGACCGCATATTGAAGGCGATGAACCGCCATGTGGACAGCAAACGGATCGTCGAAGTCATAGAGAAACTGCGCGAAGCGGTTCCCGGAGTTACCATCCGCACAACTTTTATCACCGGACTTCCGGGCGAGAGCGAAGAGGAGTTTTCACAGCTCGAAAAGTTCATCAAAACCATGAAGTTCGACCGTATGGGAGTTTTTCCCTACTCTCCTGAGCCGGGAACTCCGGCTGCCGGGATGGCGGATCAGATACCGTTTGAAGTCGCCGAAGCACGGGCGGCAAAGCTCATGGCTTACCAGCGCAAAGCGATGGCGCGTGCCAACAAAAAGCTTGTCGGAACTGAACTTGAAGTCACAGTAGATTGCATCGAAGGAGATTTCGCAGTCTGCCGCGGAAACGCTGACGCTCCAGATATAGATAACGTGGTCTATGTCGATATCGCGCGCCGACGCGTGAGCGAGGGAGACCGTCTCCGCGTTGAGGTAGCAGGAACAAGCAAGAGTGATCTTGTTGCAATAATAAAAAAAGGAAAGAAAAAATGAGCATGAAAAACATTCCCAATATACTCACCGTGAGCCGCATCATTGCGGTTGTGATCTTTGTTATATTGGCAACCCTCGCAGACTATCCATTTTTCCAGGATAAAGACTGTATTTTCGGAATAAGGCTTTCCGCCTATATCCTTGCCGTATTTGCGGCTCTCACCGATCTTCTCGATGGATATCTCGCCCGCAAATACAACCAGATCAGCGACTTCGGAGCTTTGATGGATCCTCTTGCCGACAAGATATTTGTCACCGGAGCCATGCTCATTCTCGTCGAGTACCGTCTGATGCCCGCCGTGGTGGTGTTTGCAGTTCTCAGCCGCGAGTTTATGGTGACCGGTCTGCGTACCCTTGCCGCCAAAAAACAGGTGGTGATCTCCGCCGACCGCTGGGGAAAACTCAAGACTGCTCTTCAGATGACCATGCTGGCGATCGCCGGAATTCCGTGGTTCAGCGGAACTGACGGCATCAAATGTCTGCGTGAAACCGTACTCGGCATCAGCATCGGAGGAGGCATCGTCGGAATCCGTCTCTGGTATGTCTGGCTGGTTTTCCTCTTTGTTATCGTTCTGGTCACCGTGTTGTCCGGAATCGGATACTTCTGGCGTTACAGAGGACTTTTTCTCCCTGAAAAAAAGGATGAATAATGTCGTTTGAAGCGGTCAAAAAAGTACTGTTTTTCATCTTGAAGCTCGGAATCGCAGGAGCAATAGTCTGGTATCTGCTGCTGCGCGATCCGCACATGCTCGGTTCGACGCTCCGCAATCTTGATGTGCGCTGGCTCGCCGCCGCGGCTGCCTGCTATTTCGCGCATATAGTTGTCTGCTCCTGGAGATGGAGACGGCTCGCCCTCATGCTCGGCGTGAAGCTCGGCAGGTTTGAGAGCATCTCTCTCACCATGCAGGGAATCTTTTTCTCCCTGGTCATTCCCGGAGGAGCGATCGGCGGAGATGTCGTCAAGATGGCAGTCCTCTCCAAACGGACTTCTGACGGAAACCGTATCGAGGGGGCTTTCACAGTTCTTATGGACCGGATAATCGGCATGATAGCTCTTTTTTTGCTGGTATTGGTGATACTTCCCTTTGCCCTGGAGCTGCTGATGAATTGTTCGATTCCGGGAGTTCCGCTGACCGACGGGATCAAGAAACTCTGTATTTTGGGGACCGCTCTGCTCTGCGCTGCGGGAATAGGAGCAAGCTGTGTGATATTCATGCATAGAACTCTGCACAAAGTTTCCATTTTTGACCGCCTGCTCAAATTTGCCGACAGCCTGACAAAGGGAATGGTCTCCCGTCTTGAACAGGCTGCGGATACCTATTCCAAAAACAAGACAGAGCTCGCTGTTCTTGTTGTGATAAGCATATTCTTTGTCCATATCATGACGGTGATCCCGATGATGTTCCTGCTTACGGGAATCGGAATAAAATACAGCTTGTTTGAAGTGATATGCGCGGTAACTCTGGGTAATGTAGCAGGATTGATCCCGATATTTCCGTCCGGTCTCGGGGGACGGGATCTGGTGACCGTGACCATCCTCGCCGCCGGAAGCGTGGCTGCTGGCGACGCCAAGACGGCACAGCTTCTCTACACGGCGTTGATAATTTTATTCAATGTGTCCGGAGGATTGTTTTTCATCTTCGATCCGGGAAAATCCAAACAAAAAACAAAAGAAACTGAAAATGGAACAGAGTCTGCAGCTTGATATGAATTTTGAAAACGGCAGCACAAACCGTTTCCGTACTGCTCTCGATGAGGGAAGATTTACTGCGCTTGTCGAGTGTTCACTTCCCGAAGGAGAGGTTGACCGCGACGGTGCGGCAAGCCGTCTTGCGATGCTTGAAAAGGCTGTGCTCGGATGCACTGAGATCAATACAGGTCTTGCCCTGACTGATTTTGCAGTAAGCAACAGCCGCTGGCGTGCCGCTGAGTTTGCCACGCTTCTCTCTTCTGAAAACCGCGACCGCCATGTGGTGTATGTTTCGGGACGCAATACCTCCGGAGAACAGGCAGCAGATCTGATAAAAATCGCCGCAAACGCCGGTATTTGCAATATCGTTCCTGTTTCAGGAACGCTGAATTCTCAGCTCAGCTCCAGAGATTGCCGCAAACTCCGTTTTACTGAAAGCACAATGATGCTCAGAATGATGCAGAACAGTTCCATTTTTTCCGGAGGCGCGGTAAATCCCTTTCAATATATGGCTTATCCGCTGTTCGCCCAGTATTTCAAGGCGGTAAAGAAACTCAATCTCGGAGCCGGTTTCCTCGTTACCCAAGCCGGATGGGATATGCTGCGTATCCAGAGTTTTGCCTGGTTCATGATGAACCGCAAGCTCTATTATCCCAAACTTGCGCGGTTGATGATACTCACTCCGGAAAGAGTTGAGGATATTCTGGCGAACAAAATGGCGGGAATCCGCATTTCAAATGATTTCAGACGCATACTTGAGCGGGAGCTGCACTATTCAAAAAATCAGTTTGAAGCTGCCCAGTACCGCAGGATAGAACTTCAGGCTGCCGGCTGCCGCCTTATGGGATTTTCCGGAATCCAGCTCGCGGGTGCGGAAAACCCCGCGCGGGTACAGACTATACTTTCACGCATCGACCGGGCATTGAAAGAGTATGTTGATTTTTCAACCTGGCTCGAAGAGTACAATGCTTATATGGCAAGTGCGGAAATGGCTCCGTTCTCAAACAATTTCCAGCTTTTTGATCCCATTCTCAGCCGGGACTACCCGCTGGACGGAGATGGTGTCGCCAGTCATGAGCCGGGTGATCCTGATTGCGGATTGCTCGAGTCGCTCATGCTTGGAATGCGGCGCTCGCTTTTCCGCAAAGCCGATACTCAGCGGGCGGGCCATCTGAAATTCGCCAAGACTCTGCTTGCCGGCTGCCGGAGCTGCGAAAAATGCAGACTTCCGCTCACCGAGTACGTCTGCACCGAAACTTGTCCGAAGCGTCTCGCCGACGGTCCATGCGGAGGCATCCGCCCCAACGGTTTGTGCGAGCATGGAAATTTTGAATGCATACACAGCAAAATCGTGCGCTACGCCCATTGCCGCGGCGCGCTTCATGAGCTTGAAACAAAAATGGTCGAACAGGCATAATATACTATATTCAAAGGAGCAAAAAATGTTCAAATCCATCGTTACTGCCGTATTTACACTTCTTCTGTGTTCCGCGTTCCTCTGCGGCTGCGGCAAACAGAGCAAAGAGAAAACTTTCACCGTAGGCTTCGACGCTGATTTCAAACCTTACGGATATGTTGAAAATGACACATATACCGGATTTGATATCGATCTTGCCCGCGAAGTGGCGAAACGCAATAACTGGAAACTTGTTCTCAAAGCGATCAACTGGGACGCCAAAGATATGGAACTCAACACCGGCGCCATCGACTGCATCTGGAACGGTTTTACCATCAACGGAAGAGAAAACGCCTACACCTGGAGCAGTCCATACGTCGATAACAGTCAGGTCGTGATGGTGCGCAAAGACTCAAAAGTGCAGAAGCTCTCTGAGCTTGCCGGACTTGTCGTTGCCGTGCAGACCGACACTCCTGTACTGAAGGCTCTCCGGAAGGGCGGAAAACGCGCCGATCTCGGAAGCAAATTCAAAAAACTTGTCGTCTCTCCCAACTATAACAACGCCGTGATGGAGCTTGAAGCAGGTTCCGTCGATGCCGTCGCCCTCGATATCGGCGTCGCTCAGGAAAAGAGCAAAGACGGCAAATTCCGTATCCTCGAAGAGGTGGTCATCACTGAGAAATACGGAATCGGTTTCCGCAAAGGCAATACCGCGCTGAGAGATCAGGTCGAAAGCACTCTCAAGGCGATGGTTTCCGACGGAACAGCGGCGAAGATATCAGCCAAATATTTCAACGGACGCGACTGCCTTATCATCGGTAAATAAGTATGGAATATCTCTTCTTATCTGCCGTATCCGGTGAGCGGCTCGTTTCCATGACAGGAAAAATCCTGGAAGGTCTCGGAGTAAGTGCGGTAATATTTGTCCTCACTCTGCTTTTTGCCCTTCCGCTCGGTTTCGTCGTCGCCGCCGGAAGAATGTCCAAACGGCGTCCGGTAAGGTGGTTTTTTCAGCTTTTTATCTCGGTCATGCGCGGAACTCCGCTCATGCTCCAGCTTTTTATCTGGTATTTCTGTCCCTACTATCTCTTTGATATTTCGCTTTCAGATCTTGCTATATTCGGTATAGAGTACCGTTACAGCGCGGTCATCATCGGTTTTTCTCTCAACTATGCGGCATATTTTTCAGAGATATACCGCGCCGGAATAGAGTCTATCCCGCGCGGTCAGTATGAGGCGGCGCAGGTATTGGGATACTCCGGAAGCCAGACCTTTTTCCGCATTATTCTTCCTCAGGTGATAAAGCGGATAATTCCTCCTGTGACCAATGAGGTGATAACTCTGGTAAAGGACACCAGTCTCGCATTTTCGCTTTCGGTTCTCGAGATGTTCACCGTGGCAAAGCAGATCGCCAGCGCAGAGACCACCATGATGCCCTTCATCATCGCAGGTGTATTCTACTACATATTCAACTTTCTTGTCGCAGGGGTCATGTCGTTTATCGAAAAACGCCTTGCTTACTATAAAGGATGAGCTGCCATGAAACTGTTTTCAGCGACAAATATAAAAAAGAGCTTCGGAGACAATACCGTACTTCAGGATATCAGTATCGACATAGAAAAAGGTGAAGTCGTCAGTATAATCGGTCCTTCAGGAAGCGGAAAGACCACTTTTCTCCGTTGTGCCGCCATGCTCGAAACTCCGGACTCAGGACGTCTTGTTTATGATGGAGTTTGCGGATTTGACGATACCCTCCAGATAAGCAAAAGCGATTTGCGGACGGCAAAAAGCAAGTTCGGAATGGTTTTCCAGAGCTTCAATCTGTTTCCGCACTTTTCCGTATTGAGAAACCTGATCGACGCTCCGTGCTGCGTGCAGAAGCGCTCCAAAGAGGAGTTGGCTGCTGAGGCTTTGGAGCTTTTGGGCAAAATGGGACTTGCCGGAAAAGAGCACTTCTATCCGTGTGAACTGTCCGGAGGTCAGCAGCAGCGTGTCGCCATCGCAAGAGCCCTGATGTGCAGTCCGGAAATACTCTTTTTCGATGAGCCGACCAGCGCGCTTGATCCCGAACTTACGCTCGAGATATTGAAGGTCATCCGTGCGCTTGCCGCCGAACACATGACCATGGTGATAGTCACCCACGAGCTTGAGTTTGCCAAAGAGGTGTCCGACAGGATAATCTTTATGGCGGACGGAGTCATCGTCGAAGAGGGAAATGCGAAAAAGCTGATAGATGAACCCGAAAATGAGCGCACCAGAGCGTTTATTTCCGGCTTCAGAAAATAGGTGATTTCTATGGAGAAAATCGGAAATTTGTGGTTTTTGAAAGGTGATATGCATATTCACAGCCACTATTCCGACGGAGAGCGGCTGGAAAAAAATATAGCCAGAGTGGTCAACTGCGGATTTGATTTCTGTGCCGTGACCGACCACGATTCGTTTTCCGGAAGCCGCGCCGCGCTCGATTTGTCTGAACGCATCGGCAGCGGTTTTCCCATTATTATCCGCGGGCAGGAGTCAACCTGTTCCGGATGCCACATCCTCTCTTACGGAACACTCAACGATTACGTGAAAAGTTCTCCGCTCGAAGAGGTGTGCCGCAACATCCGGGCCGCCGGAGGATATTCCGTTGCGGCTCATCCTGACTGGGAGTTTACCCGCAGTTATTTCCGCGAAAGCGGTCTCTTTGCCCGGCTGGTGGAAAACGGTTTGCTCGACGGAGTTGAGTTGATGAATTTTCCGGCAGGGGAAAATATCAGAAAAGAGTGGACAAACAGCTATTATTTTGAACGGAGCGCAGCCGGACTGCCTTTTGCCGTTACTTGCGGTTCAGACGCTCACCGGGCGAACGAGATCACTCCGGAGCGTTATCTGGCTGTATTTGCAGAAACTCCGGACGAAAAAGGTATTCTCGAAGCGATATTTCTTCACCGCCGTTCGGTGGCGGTCTGGAGAGATTGTGTCATCGGCACTCCTGAGGCTTGCAAACTCTTTTCCGCTGTAAGTAAAAAGAGACGCATCGAAGCTCCTTCAATCACCCGGAGTGAGACGCTGGACGGAATAATTTTCAATATAGAAAACGCCGACCGCAGTTTTGTCAGCGGCGATTTGAAGAAAATATCAGAAAACAGCTTTTTTAAATCCGGTTTCGACCACGGAGTCGCTCTTCTTATGAGCACCCGGGACGGAGAAAAGTTTGCTGAATATATAGAAATACCCGATCGTGTCGATGTCAGATGTATTCCGGAAGATGACGGAAACCAAGCTGCGGCGCATTTCACCTTGAATTCAGAAGAAGAGCTCTCCGTAATGTGTGAAGTAAACGGAGTCTGCCGGAAGTTCGACTGCATTCCGGGAGAAGCAGGTCTCACTTCAGGCGTTTTGCAGGAAAGAGATAACAGTATATTCGTTGAAGTCACCAATAAGAGTGGAGTTGTCATGTGCCGCAAGAGCTGGGATTTCCCGATCAGCTATCTTGACACGTGGTGTCAGCTTGAAAGATATACGGTGGATTCTCCCTCTCCTGACGGAGTTGAGCCATCTGCAAAGTTCCGTTTCAGCCGCAGCGGAGAAAACGTCATCCTTGATATGGAAGTCACCGACCCTCTTTTCTGTCAGCCCTGCCGCGGTATCGGTATGTATATGGGGGACTCCGTCCAATTCGGACTTGACTTGCCTGTGCTGCAAGCGAAAATGATCTTGTGGAGCGCAAAATATGGGAGTTCGGCATTTCAGTCACCGATACTTTCGAGTGTGATTTTGTGGTTTACAACTTTCCGGCTGATGCGGATAAATCAAGTGCAGATAAAATAAAACGCTCCGCAGTACGCCGCGGAGACAAAAGCATTTTTCAGGCGGTGATCCCCGTTGAGTTCTTCAACGAAGATATGATATGCGGTTTTAATATGATCTATAATATCAATGACGGCAGCGGCAGACGCGGATATCTCGCCTGGCGCAACGGGATCGGCGACCGTAAAAAATCTGCGGATTGGGGCTTTATATTGCTCAAGCAGCCGAAATGATTTGAAAAAGATGCTTAGAAGTATTACAGTATATGAAAAACATGGAGATAAATAAACTATGAAAAGATTTGCCGAAGTTGAACGCAATACCAAAGAGACCCGGATCAAACTGTCGATCGACCTCGACGGAACAGGAAAAAGCTCCATTTCGACCGGAGTAGCCTTCCTCGATCACATGCTGACCCTTTTTGCCCGTCACGGACTGTTTGATCTTGTTATTGATGCAAAAGGCGATCTTGAGGTCGATGCCCACCACCTCTTTGAAGACCTCGGACTGGTTATGGGTGAAGCCCTCAATCAGGCTCTCGGAGGTAAAGAGGGCATCCGCCGCTACGGAAACTTTCTGCTGCCGATGGATGAGACGCTGGTTATGATCGCGCTTGACCTGTCCGGCAGACCGGGACTCTATTACAGCGTCAATCCTCCGGCACATACCGTTGGCGGAGTCGATCCGAGACTCTTCCATGAGTTCTTCCAGTCTCTCTGCGTCAAGGGAGGAGTCAATCTGCATATCCGTCAGATCGCAAGCGAAGAGATACACCACCTTTACGAAGGTATTTTCAAGGGATTTGCCAAGGCTCTTGATATGGCGACCGGATTTGACTCAAGAATAGACGGAGTTCTCTCTACAAAGGGTTGTCTTGAGTAAGATCATGCAGTTTCTTCCCCGCAGGATCCTGGTTACCGGCGGCGCAGTACGCACCGGCAGGGCAATAGTAAAATTACTCTCTGAGCGCGGAGCTCAGGTAGTCATACACGCAAGAGTGCACCGCAGCGAGGCTGAAGATTTGCTGTCTCTCCTTCCCGGGCGGGGACACTCGGTGATATACGGAGACCTTTCCGATGACCGTGACGTTGAGCGTATAGCAGACGCAGCTTCAAAATGTGACGGAGTCGTGCTCAATGCTTCATGTTACCGCCACGGTTATCAGGGCGGAGACGCTGAATTCGACGCGCTGCTTGAAAAGGTCAATCACGCTTCGCAGGTAAAGATCATACGCGGTTTTCTCTCTGCTCCCCATCCGGATGGCGGAGCTGTGGTCGCCATGCTCGATCAGGAGACGGCGTCGGAAAATGACAACCCCTATCTTGCTTCCCGCCGCGCTCTGTGGCTGGATATGAAAAAGTTTGCCGTTGAATACGGAAAAGATGATATCCGTTTCAATGCTCTCCTGCCGGGCCCCATGCTGCCGCCTCCTGAGCTGGGGGATACGCGCATGGTAAAGACGCTTCCTTCGCTTCCGTTGCGCCGCAACGTCGCGCTTGAGGATGCTGCTGAGAGCGTGGCGTTCCTTCTTGCCTGCCGTTCGCTTACCGGAACCGTCTTGTTTGCCGATTGCGGACAGTCATTAGCCAACAGAATAAAATCAAACATGATATAAAGGGTATAATTATGAAAAAAGAGTTGAAAGCCGGAAATCTCGATGTCATTTTGAGTTGCGCAAATCCCGGAAACTGGCAGTTCGCCTGTACCAAAGGCGGTTCCGATGGAGTGCATTACATCTTTATTACACTTGAAAACGGGAAGGAAGAGTACTTTCCGGAATTTACCGCAACGGTGCGTTTTCCGCAGCACGATGTGGCGGCACGCTGGCAGGCAGACGGCTTTTTCAATAAAAACCTTCCTCCGGAGTGGAACAGCCGCTTCGAGAGCGAGCTCGGAGTCGGTGCTCCGCTGATCGGCTTTTGCGGAGAAAACGGAAACAACCGTCTCATCTGCAGCTCATCAGATGCGCTCCGCAAAACGGTTTGGGCTGGAGGTCCCCACGAACATGATTTCTATATAGAGACCCGTCTTGTGTTTTTTACCGCGCCAGAGTCTCCTGCTTCAAGTTACAGCGTGGTTCTCCGTCTCGATACCCGCGATATAAATTTCAGCGATGCGCTGGCTGAAAACTTCAAATGGTTCGAGGATTTCTACCATCCGATACCGGTTCCCGAAGCTGGACTTGAAGCGTGGTATTCCACCTGGTACAGCTACCACAAAGAGCTGACTTCGGACGAGATCGAAGCCGAGTGCCGTCTGGCTAAATCCCTCGGTATGGGCGGAGTGCTCGTCGATGACGGCTGGCAGACCGATAAACACGACGGTATCTACGATTATACCGGAGATTGGGAGGTCGCTCCATCGAGAATTGCCGATATGAAAAAACACGTGGATACTGTCCACAGTTACGGATTGAAATATATGCTCTGGTACTCAGTTCCGTTCGTCGGAGCAAAGAGCAGGAATTTTGAACGTTTCAAGGGAAAGTACCTCTTTTTCAACGAGCGTCTCCATGCGGCGATCCTCGATCCGCGTTTCCCCGAAGTGAGAGAGTTCCTTATCGGAATTTACCGTGATGCCCTGATAAATTACGGGCTCGACGGCTTCAAGCTCGACTTTATCGACCGTATGTCTATCGCTCCCGGAATGGTCGATCCGGCGGAAGCTGAAGATTATGCCGGACGGGATATCAAAAACGTTCCTGAGGCTGTCGATGTTCTCTTCAATGACATTATCCGTGAACTGCGGAGCATAAAAAGCGATATACTCATCGAGTTCCGGCAGCGTTATATGGGGCCAGCCATCCGCCAGTACGGAAATCTCATCCGGGCTACAGATTGCCCCGGAGACATCGTCGCCAACCGCGTCCGCACCATCGATCTGCGCCACAGCTCCTGCGGAAGCGCAGTTCACGGAGACATGCTGCGCTGGCACGAAGGCGACAGCGTTGAAAGCGCAGCCCGCCAATTTCTCGCCGTGCTGTTCTCTGTTCCACAGATATCAGCGCGCCTTGCAGATATTCCTGAGTCGCACCGCGAGATGATCCGGCACCGTGTGGAGTTTTATCGCCGTTACCGCGACACGCTGGTATTCGGAAGGATATCCGCTCCTCACTTTGATCAGAACTATCCCGTTGTGAAGAGTACGGGAAAATGCGATGCTGTCACCGCAGTCTATAACGAAAACGTCTTTGCCGATATCACTTTCGCGGATGTCAATACTGAAGTACTGGTCAATGCGACCGCCTCTTCTTCCGTGATCGTCAATATCGCCGCAGACTGCAAAGCAGTGTTTTACGATGTCTGCGGAAAAGTCACTCAGGAACAAGACGTTTCAGCCGGACTTCAGAAGCTTGAAATTCCGATTTCCGGAGAGTGTGTGTTTACCAAGATGATCAACTGTTGATGTTGAAGAGAATAAAAAATGCGTCTTATCGCTGATGAAAAAATATTTTACCGTTCTCCTGATCCGGAAAATCTCTATTGCTATACTCCGTGGCTGGACTACGGTTTTGACAAACGTCTGATCGCGTCATTCGACATCGCCGGAAGCGGCTTGAAGAATGAACTCGGACCGAAATCTGAAAAGGGCGACTACGGCGGCAACCAGATGCGTATATTCGTCTCAGACGACTCAGGGGCGACATGGAGAGAGACAGGAAGACTTCCAATGCTCCATGCCCGGGTCTTTGCCGCAGGAAAATGCCTTTACGCGCTCGGACACGGAGGCAAACTGCTTATCAGCAAAAGCAGCGACAACGGCGAGACTTGGAGCGAACCCGCAGTGCTTGATTCCGAAATGGTCTGGCACCAGAGCGCGTGCGGATACGAGAAGATCGCAGGAAAAATATGGATAACGATGGAAAAAGTTCCGTATCAGGACCATTGGCAGGGCGGAGATCCTGTGCTGATGTGTGCCGATGAGAACAGCGACCTCACCAAACTGGAGAGTTGGAAATTTTCCAATCTTCTGAAGTTTGAGGACATAGCTCCCGCTTATGAGGCGATGGCTCCGGCAGGCGAATTGGGTTACGCTTATCTTGAGTCCAACGTGGTGTTTGAGCGTGATGTGACGAGCGAATTTTACGGAAAATTCCTGATATTCCTGCGTTCAAACCGTTGCCGTTTCCCAGATACAGCGCACGTCATCACTGGCGGCGAGGATACCGATGGCTCACTTTACCTCAAGCCTGTGTCTGATAAACTCTTTTACGTGCCGTTCCCCGGAGGCGGAATGAAGTTCCAGACCATCTATGACGAGAAGAGCAAACTCTACTGGCTCATCGCGAGCCACAGCACTTATACGACCTTCACCCGGGCTGATGCGCTCAATGCCGAAGTCCGCCGTTTCTCGGAACGCAACCGCCTTGAGCTCTTCTATTCTCAGAACTGCTTCGACTGGAGCAGCGCAGGTGTAGTTGCCTGCGGAGAAAGCTATCTTGAGTCAAGACACTATGCATCTCTGCTTCCGGACGGAGACGATCTGCTCGTTTTGAGCCGTTCCGGAGACAAAGAGGCAAAGAATTGCCACGACACAAATCTGATAACCCTGCACAGAGTCCGGGATTTCCGGAGTCTGGCGTAACGTTTTCAACTCATAAGGAGAATATAACTCATGGCAGACAATCATACCATCGACTACGCGCTTTTGCGTAATGCCGGAACCGAAAAATATTTCTTTGAGACCAATAAGAAAATCGCTTATCCCGAGGGAGAAGTCGTAGAGTGGTACGGCTACCGCCGCCATAATTTCGAGCTTGAGGGATGCAAGGGATTTATCGTAGAGCCTCCGCATCCCGCTCCGGGACTGCCGTGGCATTGGTGCACCCAGTGGGCAGAGGCATTTGTTCCGCGAACTCCTGCATTGCAGCTTCTGGAGCGAGGATTTCACCACGTGCACTTCAACGTATTTGAGACCTATTTCAACGATGAAGGAATAGCAAAAGTTGAAAAATTCTACGCAATGCTGCAATCAATGGGATTTCATAAGAAGGCTGCGCTTACCGGAATGAGTTACGGAGGTTTGTTTTCGCTGCGCTGGGCGGCAGAACATCCGGAAACGGTTGGAGCGATCTATTTGGATGCTCCGGTGTGCAACCTTGCATTTGCAGCGGAAAAGACCGAGCAAAATTCTCCTTATGAAATCTATGAAAGACATAGTGGGGAAGCTCGAAAGCATTTTGTAGCGTATAATGTAAAGGATTACGAGGGATTGCTTGAGCATCCGAAAAATCCGTTGAACAACTATCTTCCGATAGCGAAGGCAAGAATTCCGATATTGGCATTGCGGGCTGGTCAGGATAAGACGGTGTTTCCGGAAAGTAACATAGATGCCTTCAGCAGCCGTCTGATAGCAGCTGGAGGAGATATCAAGATAATCAACCGTAATCTTTACGGCCACCATCCCCACGGAATGGATGATCCGACACCGCTGACAGGATTCATACTGCAGCACTACCCGGATTTTGAGATTTGACCGTTAAAAAGAGGCAAAAAGAGCTGCGGAATGAAAAATTCCGCAGTATTTTATATAAAAACGCCTGAAAAAAGCTAAAAAAGAGCAAAAAAGGCTTGACATCTGAGTAAAAAGATATATATTATACACATACAAGGTGGCAGGTTAGCTCAGTCGGTAGAGCAGGGGACTGAAAATCCCCGTGTCCCCAGTTCGATTCTGGGACCGGCCACCATTTTTTTGCCTTTTTTCTGAAGGCAAAAAAACATGAAGCCTAAAAAGGCTTCGCTTCATGCACCTAAGGTGTGCTTCATGGCACGCAGTGCCGCTTCATACGCCGCCAGGCGTGCTTCATAAATCCGCCTTTTCAGATGAAGCAGCTCCACTTTGTTCCGCTATGAAGCATTTGCTGTTCGCAAATATGAAGCACAAGCGTCTTAAGCCGCTTGTATAAAGAGGAATTATCGAATAAAATCTACGCCAGTCAAACCGACTGGCTTTTTTCGTTTTAAATTCTCCGTTTGGAGAATTGGGAGAACGGGAGAACGCCATAAAGCAGCCAAAATTCTCCGTTTTGCCCTTACCGGGGACACCGCGTTTATGCTCAAAATCCATTGATTTTTCGCTTTTCAAGTGGAGAAAAAATAAATCCCCGACCATTTTCCTCTGAATCAAAACTCCAACCATTTTCAAAATTCTAAAACCAATGATACCCGACTATGATTAAATCCTATCAAATACAATTAAAATCTGTAAAAGCGGTTTGACAATGGGAAGCTTTTATGATATATTTCTGCATGTAGATTACGGATGCTTGTTATATGAAATTTTGAGACACAAATATAATGGAACGTTTTTTTTACCAAAATAATATTACTGGATTTCTTGCGGATTCCGAGGATACCATTCTTGGAGCTTTAGCGAGAAACAACTCTTTTGATTTGGTAGATTTACAGCGTAATGCTTGGCTTTATGAAATTACTTTTCTGAAAAATCTCTTGCGTAAAGAAAGTTCCGGGCATATAATATTTGAATATTCAATTCCCCGCTTGGGCAAGCGTATTGATGCAGTTTTATTGCTTCATGGCATTATTTTTGTCTTGGAGTTCAAGGTAGGAGCAAAAGAATTTTTGCGGCAGGACTTGGAACAAGTATGGGATTATGCTCTTGACTTGAAAAATTTCCATGAAGCCAGTCGGAACTTGACTATCGTTCCGATATTGGTTGCAACAGATGCAGATAGCCCATCTGTCTGTAAAGAGGTTTCCCAGTACGACGATCAGGTGTTTGAGCCAATTCTTTCCAATGCTGAGAGTTTATCTTCAACTATTGCTCAATTTGTGGAAGAGTATTCTACTAATAAAGATTTAAGTCGCTGGGTATTCAGCCGCTATATGCCAACACCCACTATTATTCAGGCTGCCAGTTCTCTCTATTTGAATCACTCCGTTGCTGATATTACTAAAACAGAAGCCTCCGGAGAAAATTTGCAGCGAACCAGTGAATTTGTAATGAATGTTATTGATCACACCAGAACTAATGGCGAAAAATCCATTTGCTTTGTCACCGGCGTCCCTGGCGCTGGCAAAACTCTGGTTGGTTTGAATATCGCTGTTCGGCAGTTTGAGAAAAAAGATTTGGCAGTTTACCTTTCCGGAAATCAGCCATTGGTATCGGTTTTAAGTGAAGCATTGGCGCGAGACAAAAAACGTCAGGAAGAAGAACGAAATCCCGGTGTGCGCTACAATTTGACAGAAGCTCGCAGAAATGTGAAATCTTTTATTCAGATAGTCCACCATTACCGTGATGTGACTTTGAATAAATTGAAAAAGCCGATAGTTAACGGCGTTTTGGAAATTGATCCAGCAAAAGTCGATAAGCATCAGGATGACGGCTACTCCGAAGTTGAGCATGTGGCAATCTTTGACGAGGCGCAGAGGGCGTGGACAAAAGAACATTTGGCGAATTGGCTTAACCGTAAAAAAGGTATTTCCGGCTTCCCCATGTCAGAACCGGAATTTTTGATTTGGTCGTTGAATTTGCGAGAAGATTGGGCTGTTGTGATTTGCTTGGTCGGCGGCGGACAGGAAATCAATACTGGAGAAGCTGGAATTGGTGAATGGTTGCGGGCAATCAATGCAAATTTCCCCGATTGGAACGTGTTTATTTCCGATCAGTTAACTGGTAAAGAGTACGCAGAGGGGGAGCTTGAAGATTTGTTGCAAGCTAACGATCATGTTGCACGCAGCTCCAATTTGCACTTGGATGTTTCTATGCGTTCATTCAGAGCAGAACAACTTTCAAACTTTGTGCATCACTTATTAGAGGGAAATGTTTCGCAAGCACAGACTCTTTTGGCAACGCTTAAAGACAAATATCCGATTGTGATAACTCGTGATCTCAACGCCGCAAAAAATTGGTTGCGCAAGCAAAAACGCGGTACGGAACGTTACGGTATGGTGGTTTCATCACAGGCCCAGCGTTTACGCCCATTAGCGATTGATGTGCGCTGCAAGCCCGACACGGTGCATTGGTTTTTGGATGATATTACGGATATTCGTTCGTCCTTGTTCCTCGAAGATGCAGCGTCGGAGTTTGATGTGCAAGGTTTGGAATTGGATTGGACTTGTCTTGTTTGGGATGGGGACTTGCGCAGAAAAAATGACACTTGGCAAAATTTTTCTTTTACCGGTAATAAGTGGCTGAATATTCGTTCTGAAGAGCGCAAGGCATATCAAATTAACGCCTACCGAGTGTTGCTTACGCGAGCAAGACAGGGAATGGTTATCTGTGTGCCAGAAGGCAATCCTGAAGATGCTACCAGTCAACCGGAGTTTTACGACGGTACTTATGAATACTTCAAACAAATCGGGCTTGATGAAATTGGAAACTGAACTTTGCAATATGTGTATGGTTACTGATCCGGAAGGGCGGGTGTTGGTGCAAGAGAGATTGCCGAAGCCGTCGAATCCGTGGTCGGGATTGACTTTCCCCGGGGGACACGTTGAGCCGGGGGAAACGGTTATGGCTTCGGTGATCCGGGAGGTTCAGGAGGAGACGGGACTGATCGTTTCAAACTTGCAGAATTGCGGATATATTCAGTGGTATAATCCCATTAAACAGTCGCAGTATTTTGTCTTTCTTTTCAAAACCAGTACCTTTTCCGGAGAACTGACCGGTTCCGTTGAGGGCAACGTCAAGTGGATGACTTTAGATGAAATGCTTTCCGGGGAACTCGCTCCCAACATGACCAAATACCTCGCCGTCTTCCAAAACGAAAACATCCCCCAGGCGTATGGCATTTCTGGCAAAGGGTTGAATTTAATAGATAATAATGGGGGAAGATATACAAATATGAATGCTTCAAGCAGTCCAATTGGTAATGAAAATAAAAAAATTGGTCAAATTTCTTTGACTGATTTATGTAACGGAAAATATGAATTTATTATTCCTACTTATCAACGTGGATATCGTTGGCGCACTAAACATGTTGAAGCTTTGATCAATGATCTTGCATCTATTCCCAAAAATAAAACCTATTGTTTACAGCCGATAGTACTGCAGAAAAACAAAAATGGAAATGGTTTTCTTGTAGTCGATGGTCAGCAGCGGTTAACGACATTGATGTTGCTGCTCAAGGCTTGGGATGTTGAGCATTTTGGGGGAATGGAACCGGAAAATAAGCAGGAAAAACAAGGTGTTTTAAATGAGGCTTGTCGACAAAATACGACAAATATTGCGAAAAATACTGAAGATAAAAATAAAAACGAAATCAAAGGAAAGTTAGATAAGATATTTTTTATTTGGTATTTGCTGGATGATGATGAAGATGGTCATGCCGCTTTTCAGCGGTTGAATTCAGGAAAGATACCTTTGACCAGTTCTGAATTGATCCGGGCAAAACTGGTAGGTCCCGGATGCGCCAATCGTTATGAATTAGCAGCTGAGTGGGAACGCATTGAACAGCGTTTGCGCGATGATCGCTTCTGGTTTATGTTCAATGATAAAGCGTCAGAAAGTTTTACCCGTATTGACAAGCTTTTTGAAATCATTACCAATACCGAAGAAAAAGTCAAATTTGATCGGCTTGCTCCATATTATGCCGTAGAGAAAAATGATACGGAATCATGGTGGGAAAAGTTGCTTAATCTTTTTTGGATGTTGGAACAATGCTACAACGATGTGGAACTTTATCACTATATCGGATGGCTTAGACATTTCCGTAATTGGCAATTCCATTCTATATATGATATATACCGGAAAGATAAAAAAATTTTTACTCAAATGCTGCAGCAGGAGATAGTAAAGGCTCTCAGGCTTCAAAAAGATGATGGTTCTCTAAATATTGATGAGTTTAATTATGATACCGATAAATCAATTCTACGCAGTTTCTTTGTTCTTCTTAATATCGAAAGCTTGAATACCAAAGTTCGATGCAAAGATGAAAAGTCCAGAAAACGCAACGAATACGAACGTTTTCCCTTTGACCTTTATGCCAATTTATCATGGGATATTGAACACATAGATTCACATACCAATAATCCGATGGATGACCCGGCGGAACAAGTAGAGTGGGCAATTGAAACTTATCTGGAAAGCAAAGATAAAACGAAAACGATTCTTAACTGGTTACAGCATTGCAATGAGCAAAAATATATAGAGGAGAAAAAGAAGGTTGTCGCGAAGATTTCAGGATACAATAATGATGAATCGAAAAATAAAGATAAAGATCTTTTAACATGGTTAAGAAAAACACAAAAAGAAGATTATCTGAAATTTTTTAATATCGAAACGAACAATGAAAGTACTCTGGATTTTAAAGATGTATATAAAGATTATATAAATGAATATTGTAAAAACTGTATAAATGATGATGACAAAAATCAAATAGGAAATCTCACCTTGCTGGATTATCATACCAATCGCAGTTATCACAATGCAATTTTTCCACGAAAGCGGCGAACGATTATTGAAACCGATCAAACTTGTACCGATGATACCTTTATACCTCCTTGCACCAGGAATGTTTTTACCAAGTATTATACTCAAATGGCAGTGTCCATAACTCAATGGACACTGCAGGATGCTGATTCTTACCGCAATGCGATCGTAGAAACTTTTGCCAGATTGATTAAGGCGGCAGGCTATAAGATTAAAAAGGATAATGAAAAATGAGCGAGAATAACTATCTCAAAAATATAAATTTTGTCGATTTTATGGCAGATAACCAGGTTGTTATTCCGCTGATTCAGAGAGAATATGCTCAGGGAAGGAATAATGCACAGGGAGAAGAAGTTCGCAAGAATTTTGTCCCGGAATTGATCAAGGTATTAACCGGAGAGAAAGAATCATTAAAACTGGATTTTGTCTTTGGTGTAAAGGAAGATGGAACATTTATTCCGCTGGATGGCCAACAGCGATTGACTACTTTACTTTTATTGCACTGGTATTTCGGAGCGCCCCAAGGGAAAAAGTGGTCTTTCTCATACGAATCCCGGCGGATGGCAAACTCTTTTACAATGGAAGTATTAGCCAATTCATATGATAGAAAAGAGGATGAGATTCCTTCTGATTGGATAAAAAAACAGGAATGGTTTTTTGAAAACTGGTTGACCGATCCCACTGTAAGCGGTATGCTGCTGATGCTGGATGAGATTCATGAGAAGGCAAAAAGCAAAAATTGCGACGAAAATAATCTCGAAAAAATAACCTTTTATCTCTACCCCATTGAGCAATTGGATGCTGATAACGCATATACAAAAATGAATGCCAGAGGAGAACCGCTGACCGAATGGGAAAACATAAAAGCATTGCTGGATAAAAAAGTGCAGGAATTTTGCTCTACAGATAATCCTGCATTGTGTACGCAAAAAACTTGTTCATTATCTCAGTGGTTGATGAATCTTGATGGGGATTGGTTATCCAAATTGGAGGAATACGCAAGTTTAAATACGGATAACCTACGTGATGATAAAAGTTTGGAGTCGGCTATCAAAAAAATTAACTGTGCGTTCCGCAATATTTTTGATTTGGCAGTTTGTATTGATCTGGCAAATAAGATCAATAAAAGCCGCGATAAAGAAGAAAAGAATGATATTGCTGAAAATATCTCAATTTTTCATTCGCATCAAGCGTTGTTAAGTGATTATAAAAAACAAGTTACCAGGCAAACATTTGAAATCGCCACAGATTTGTTTCACTCTCTTTGCAACAGACAGACTGTCCTCTCCCAAGGCTGGACTAAAGATCGTTCCAGTAACTGTCTTTGGGGGGACGGTGAAGATGATGAAGAATTTACAAAAGATTTTCTTTTTAACGAAAAAGCCAGTTACGATAACAGTGTAAGATTTTTTGCGCTTTCTTTGAGTTGCGATGAAAATAAACGAGTTATCAGAGTGATATTGAATTTGCTGGATAATAGTGACGCCATTGGCAAAGATAGTTTTGCTCAAGTTATTATCGGAATATCAAAATTAATTTCAGATGACCTCTCGGAAGAAGTTTTGAAATCATTGACCTTTTTTAACACCAGACAAATTGAAGAAGAGATTAATAAATATAAAAATGCTGATGATTCGTGGTTTAAATTTGAAAAACATCCGTTATTGTACGGCAGCATCGGCTTCCTTTGGGATGGAGAAAAATTCAGCAACGATCGTTATAAATTCTTTGATAAGACATTTAATATAGACAAAACATGGCAGCCTGACCGATTTTATGAGTTGCTGAACTATTACAATGAAAACTTAACGGCTGCAGTTAATGTTCCTGGAGAAGATGCAACGAAATGGCGAAAACTTTTTAAACAGAAAGATGCACGAGAAGCTTTTGCGCGTATGGCAAATCCAAATCGCCAAGAGCAGATTATTTCGCCGCAATGGATTGAGTTTTTCGTTAAGCATAAGGTGAATAATTACAGGTTAGTACCTTATGGTTCGGACATATATGACTATAATACCGATTATAAAATATCCGGAAATGCAGTGCGTTTAAATTATAAATCTGCCGAATTAAAATTGTTAGAGATAATTACTCCATCGTATTTGTGTTTCGGACAATCGGAAGCTAAGTTGAACTTGGAAAAATGCGAATGCAAATGCAAATGCGAATGCAAATGGTGTGGAAATATCTCCGACCAGCAAAAGCAGACAGCAAAAATAAAGCTTCAGGAATTCAGGGACGGCAAGTACACGATTTATGATGATAAAGATAACGCTATAGGGACATTGATCCCGCAAGCTGATGATGCGGAAAAATCGTAATATACGGCGGTCTTAACGGGAATTTTCAAAACAGCTGATTTTGCATTGAAATGTAGGATAAGAATTTAGGCAAGTTTACAATAGGATAAAAGATGAATTATAATATTTATTTCAGCCCTACTGGCGGTACGAAGAAGGTGGCGGATATTCTGGTGAGCAATCTCGGGGGAGAGGTTTGCGAGGTGGATATTTGTTGCGATATTGAAAATATGACTTTGCAAGCGGAGGATGTTTGTTTGGTTTCGGTTCCGTCGTTTGCCGGACGGGTTCCGCAGATTGCTGTTGAAAGACTGAAAAAGATTTCTGCCAATGGGGCGAAAGCGATTTTGAATTGTGTTTACGGCAATCGGGAATGGGATGACACTTTGACTGAATTGCAGGACACCCTTGAGAGTTGCGGCTTTGTTTGTGTGGCGGCGGTTGCCGCTGTGGCTGAACATTCCATCTTCCGGCAGTTTGCCGCCGGTCGTCCGGATGTTGACGATGCCAAAGAACTTGCGGATTTTGCCCGCAAGATTACTGCAAAACTTGATAGCGGCGTTTTCGGAGAGTTGAACCTTGCCGGAAGTCATGGCACATACAAGGAACTTGTTGATATTCCTTTCAAGCCCGAAGCCAATGACGGTTGCGGTAAATGCGGAATTTGTGCTGCCGGGTGTCCGGTGGGAGCAATCGACAAAGCCGATCCCCGCAAGACCGATAAAGACCGCTGTATCAGTTGTATGCGCTGTCGGGACATTTGCCCCAAACACGCCCGCGACCTTGATCCGGCGTTCATGCA
>SUVY01000010.1 GCA_015061775.1 Lentisphaerota bacterium
TATGCTTCAGGCGATGAATACCGGTCACGACGGAAGTCTTACCACCATCCATGCCAACAGCCCCCGCGACGCGCTTTCACGTCTTGAGACGCTGGTTCTCATGTCCGGCTTTGACCTCCCGCTGCGCGCCATCCGCGAACAGATAGCGTCTGCGATAAATATCGTCGTGCAGATATCGCGCGAGCGTGACGGAAGCCGCAAAGTGGTGAACATAAGCGAGATAATCAAAATGGAAGGCGATATCATCACCATGCAGGATATCTTCAACTTCCGCCAGACCGGCTGGAGTGACGACGGAAAGATATGCGGAGTATTTGAGCCGACAGGCAGTATCCCGAGCTTTATGGAAGATATCCGCCGCGCAAAACTCGACTGCGATGTTTCGCTGTTCTCCCAAAAATGACCATCTTGGTTTTTCCGCTTGCTCAGAGCGCGGAAAAATAACCGGCTGATAATCGCTTCTGTGCCTTGAAAAAAAGGCAATTTTGTGGTATATTATAATACAGAAATTTTAAATTCTTCACGCGCGCATACGCAAGGCGCATGAGGGGAGAAATATAAAAGGAGAGATTATCATGCGTAAAGTTTTGATTCCGACCAAGTTGGATAAGTTTGCGGCTGCCATGCTCGAGGAAAAGGGCTACAACGTCGTTCTCGATACCACCAGCAGCTTTGAGGATGCGATCAAAGCCAACAGCGATGCCGAGGCACTTATCGTCCGCAGCGAGAAGGTCACTGCTGAGATCATCGATCAGCTTCCCCAGCTCAAACTCATCGTCCGCGCCGGAGCCGGATACAACACTATCGACATCAAATATGCCCGCAGCCGCGACATCGATGTGATGAACACCCCCGGAGCCAACTCAAACGGAGTTGCCGAGGAGGTGGTCGCCATGATGCTTGCCGGCAGCCGCTTCCTGGTCGAAGCTGATATCTCCACCCGCGCCGGAAACTGGGAAAAGAGCAAGTTCCTCGGCAAAGAGGTCACCGGCAAGACCGTCGGTATCCTCGGTCTCGGCCACATCGGTCAGCTCGTGGTGAAGCGTCTTTCCGGATTCGAGGTCAAAGTCCTCGGATATGATCCCTTCCTCTCTCCTGTGCTCGCTGAGAAGCTCGGAGTCGAGCTTGCCAGCGTCGAAAAAATCTTCTCTGAGTGCGATTACATCACTCTTCATATTCCCGAGAACGATGAGACCCGCGGCATGATCAACGCCAAGCTCTTCAGCCTGATGAAGCCCGGCGCCATGCTGGTCAACTGCGCCCGGGCCGGAGTCGTCAACGAAGACGATCTGCGCGCCGCCAAAGCCGAGAAGAAGATCCTCTTCTGCAACGACGTCTATCCGAAAGATGCCGAGGGTCCGAAGAGCGTTGCCGATATCGCTGATATCATGCTTCCGCACCTCGGAGCCAACACCAAAGAGGCGAACCTCTGCGCTGCCCGCAAAGCTGCCGAGCAGACCATCGCCTACTTCGAGCAGGGAGTCACCAGTTGCGTGGTCAATAAAGCTCTTCCGGACGGACTTGATGCCAAGTTCCAGAAGCTCGCTTATGTTCTGACTGCTCTTGACAGTGCGTATCTCGGATGCGACAACCCCTCACGTGTCGAGACCAGCTTCTACGGCGATCTCACTCAGTTCGCGGCATGGATGACTCCGGCTATCGCCGCCGGAATCTCCTCCGATTTTGCCGTGACCCAGAGCCCCAAAGATGCCGAGAAATTCTTCTCCGAGGCAGGAGTTGAGCTGATCAACCGCGAAGCCGATAACGCCAAGGGCTACGGCAACGCCATGACCATCGACCTCTTCACCGGAAGCAATCCGATCAACAAGGCAGGCGCCCGCGGAACCATCACCGAAAACAAACTCATGGTCACCCGTCTGGGCGACTTCGATGAGCTTTATCTTGATCCCGCCGGAAACCACCTGTTCGTTGAATATACCGACGCTCCCGGAGTCATCGGTATCATCGCCGGCATCCTCGGTGTCAACAATATCAACATCCTCGATATCCGCGCTCCCCAGAGCTCAGACGGAAAACGTGCTCTCTCTGTTCTCAAGACCAGCGTGAACGTTCCTGCGGACATCATCTGTCAGATATCCGAAGCGGTCAAAGCAGTCCGCGCCTTCTCTTTCGTTTACTGATAACGGAGCAATAAAAGCGCACAATGGCAGGAAACATCTTCGGCAAATTGTTCAGGGGCTTCGGCTTCTGGCACAAAAACAGCAGCACTCCGGAAACGGTCAATCTCCGGAGTGATGCTCTGTGCAAACTCAATTTGTCTCCGTTGATGGGCAGACGCGATGCTGCCTTTGACAGCGTCGGAGTCATCGGTTCTTCCGAGATGCTCAAGTGTTCCGACGAAGTGCGCCTTTCAATTTACAAACAGGCGATGGCGCAGCTTGACTCCGCCATCGCCGACTGCACCCGCATCGCGGGAGCAATGACCAGCACCGACTCTCTGCGCCGTGAGCGCAGTTTTGCCAGTTACCTCGAGACTATGCGCTGCCATCTCAACGTGATGGTTGACCTGGTCGAGCTCGGAAACCAGGTGGTCAACGGTGTGGTCGTTTCAGGAGGTCTTATCGAAGCCGCCTCCGCCTCGGATATAGCCGAATCCGGAATGGTCTGTCACGATGCCGAGGTCAATTTTTCCGGACGTTTCCGCAGTATGGTCGAGCGGGTCAAGCCCCGCGTGCTGCGTTACCGTGAGTATGCCAAGCGCAGTTTCAGTCCTGAAAACGCCCAGCGTTACAAGACGGCATACGACTATTATATAGAAGTTTACAGACTGCCGGTCAACGGCAGATGATTTGAGAATTTTTACCAAATAATTTGAGGAATATAAAAAATGGCAACTTACCGGATCGAGATTTCCAGTCTGCCCCAGTGGCAGGATGCCCGCGGCAACGGTGTCGCACAGCAGATCACCAGACAGTTCGGCTGCGAACTTGACAGTGTTCGCGTCCGCGACGTCTATACCTTCGACGCTGATATCACTCAGCAGGAGGCGGAAAAAATCGCAGAGCTGCTCTACAACCCCGTGCTCCAGTGCTGGAAAGTCGGTGAAGCAGTCTCGTCCAACTACGTCGAAGCAGGCGCATTTGATTACGTCATCGCCGTCGGATTCCGTCCCGGAGTGACCGACAACGTGGCGCGCACTTTGCGCGATGCCTGCTCCGATATCCTCGGACGCAAACTTGCTGCCGAGGACTTCGTTGCCGGTTCTGCTGAGTATATGCTTTCAGGCAAATCCATCGACCGCAAGACTGCCGAGAGTATCGGTTTCAAGCTGCTCGCCAACGAGCTTATCCAGACTGTGCTGGTCTGCTCCAAGGAGGAAGCTGCAGCCGGAATTCCGCTCAACCTGCCCAAAGTTACCGGCTCGACCGCCGTCGAAGTAAGAGAGTACGACCTCGAAGTCGATGACGACAAACTTATGGAAATCAGCCGCAACGGAATTCTCGCTCTCTCTCTCGAAGAGATGAAGTCTATCCAGAATTATTTCCGCAACGCTCAGGGCCGTGAGGCATACGGACTCAAAAACTCTCCGACCGACGTCGAGCTCGAAGTGCTCGCGCAGACCTGGAGTGAGCACTGCAAACACAAGATCTTCAGCGCGAAGATCGACTACGAGAACAGCGAAGACGGAAGCAAAAAAGAGATCGTCTCCTGCTACAAGACCTTCATCCAGAAGAGCACCAAAGAGATCGCCGGCGAAGTCGATTGGCTGGTTTCCGTGTTCAAGGACAACGCCGGAGTCATAAAATTCAACGATGACTGCGATATCGTTTATAAAGTTGAGACTCACAACAGTCCTTCCGCGCTCGACCCCTACGGCGGCGCGATGACCGGTATCGTCGGTGTGAACCGCGACCCCATGGGAACCGGACAGGGAGCTGAACTGCTCATCAACGTCTGGGGTTACTGCTTCGGCTCTCCCTTTACCTCAGATGAGAATGTTCCCGAGGGACTTCTGCATCCCCGCCGTCTGCGCGACGGAGTTCACAAAGGAGTCATCGACGGAGGAAACCAGAGCGGTATTCCCTACGGAAACGGCTGGGAGTTTTTCGATGACCGCTACATCGGCAAACCGCTGGTTTACTGCGGAACTGTCGGACGTCTTCCCAAGAGCGTCAACGGAATTCCGGGAGCCTCCAAGAGCATCGAGCCCGGCGACCTTATCGTCATGGGCGGAGGTCGCATCGGTAAGGACGGTATCCACGGAGCTACCTTCTCCAGCGAAGAGCTGCACAAGGACAGTCCGGTGCAGGCGGTTCAGATCGGAGACCCCATCACCCAGAAAAAGATGAGCGACTTCATGATCGAAGCGCGCAACCGTTCACTCTACCGCTTCATCACCGACAACGGTGCAGGCGGACTCTCTTCCAGCGTCGGTGAGATGGCTGAACTCTGCAACGGATGCCGTCTCGACCTCGCCAAAGCTCCGCTCAAATACGCCGGACTTCAGCCCTGGGAGATCCTGGTTTCCGAGGCTCAGGAGCGCATGAGTTTTGCCGTTCCTCCGGAAAAGATCGACGAGTTCAAACGCCTTGCCGCCGAGCGCGATGTCGAAGTCACCGTTCTCGGAGAGTTCACCGATGACGGCAAGTTCCACATGCTTTACAACGATAAGACCGTCGCTCTTATCGACATTGATTTCATGCACTCCGGACTTCCCCAGATGTCGCTCAAAGCGCGCTGGGAGCGCAAAAAGTTCGATGAGCCCGAGATGGCCGGACGCGACCTTGAAAAAGATATCGTCTCCATGATGGGACGCCTCAATATCGCCTCAGATGAGTTCAAAGCCCGCCAGTACGACCACGAGGTCAAGGGCTTGAGCGTGGTCAAACCCTTCGTCGGAGTCGGACGCGATGTTGCCGGAGACGCCACCGTCACCATGATCGAGCCGCTGAGCACCGAGGGAATCATCCTCGCTTCAGCGATCCTTCCGCACCACGGAGATATCGATACCTACTGGATGACCGCATCCAGCATCGACCTTGCGGTGAGAAGAGTTCTCTCCGTCGGAGGAAGCATGGACAGGATCGCCGGACTCGACAACTTCTGCTGGCCCGACCCCGTCCAGAGCGAAAAGACTCCGGATGGAGAGTACAAGCTCGCCCAGCTCGTCCGTGCCAACGAGGCGCTCTATGAGTACACCAAGAAATACGTCGTTCCCTGTATTTCCGGCAAAGACTCAATGAAGAACGACAGCACCCGCGGCGGACGCAAAATATCCATTCCGCCGAGCCTGCTCTTCAGCGTCATATCCAAGATGGACGACATCCGTCTCTCGATCACTCCCGACGCCAAGAGCGCAGGAGACATCGTTTACGTCATCGGAGAGACCAAAGCCGAGCTCGGAGGTTCTGAGTATTACAGCATGCTCGGAGCTACCGGAAACCGCGTTCCCGAAGTTGACGCAGAGAAGTTCATCTCTCTCTATGGTCAGGTGGTGAAAGCGACCAAAGCGCGTCTCTTTAACTCACTTATCACTCCGGGACTCGGAGGCCTTGCCGTGGCATTTGCCAAGACCGCGATGGCTGGACGTCTCGGTCTTGATATCGATCTCGATGCAGTTCCTGCGAGCGAGAAATGCTCCGCTGCCGAGCTGCTCTTCTCTGAGTCCAACGGACGCTTCGTCGCAACGGTCGCGGCATCCAAGGCTCAGGAGTTCGAAACTCTCTTTGCCGGATATCCGGTTGCCAAAGTCGGAGTCGTTACTTCCGACGGCAGCGTGGTGTTTGCCAAAGACGGCAAAAAGAGCGTTGTTTCAGTTGAAGCCATGCTCAACAGCTACAAAGGTACACTTGACAATATCTGACCGGAACAGCTCAATATTTGCAGCGCATTGCCAGCGGACGTCGGGGGGAACGACCTCCCGCCGGCTGCTGCGGATGTTTGTTTGCACCGAAGCATTCCGGGGGAAGCACCGAGGGATCTCTGCAACGAGGCAGATGATCCAGCGGCGGTGTGCTTGACCCCGGTCCACAACCACAATAAAGGAGAAGGTTGATGGAAAACAAAAAAAGTGCAGAGCAAAACAGCTGCGAAAACGACGTCCTGATAGAACAGAATCTCAGGCTTGTTCTCAAGATCGCCAATGATTTTCTCGGACGCGGTCTTCCGTGGGACGATCTGGTGTCTGAGGGCAACCGCGGTCTGATGTCTGCGGCGCGCAAATTCGATCCGAAACGCGGAACGAAATTCAGCACATACAGCGCGTGGTGGATCAAACAGGCGATACGTCAGGCGATCGCTGAGCAGACGCAGGCGGTGAGGGTTCCGATAGGAACTCAGCTCAACTCGCGCCGCATACGCAGAGGAGTCAAGCTCTATTTTGAAGAGTTCGGCAGAGAGCCGGATGACGAAGAGCTTGCCGCATATACCAATCTTCCGCTTGCGACCATCAAGCGTCTGCGCAATACCCGCCAGGCAGATATGCAGTCTCTCAACGCCAATGTCCTCAGCGATGATGAGGATGGTTCCGAGTTTCAGGAGTTTCTGTCCGACAACGACACAGCCGCTCCGGATGAAAATCTGCTGCGGATAGAGGATATAGACCAGCTTCTGAAGCTGCTTGACCGCCTTCCGGAGCGTGAACGCATGGTTCTGAGACTGCGTTTCGGACTTGACGGAAGTCCTGTGCTGACCCTCGAAGAGGTCGGCAAACAGCTGAACTGTACCAACGAACGTATCCGCCAAATACAAATACTGGCATTGAAAAAACTGCATGCCATGATGACAGAGGAGTAGATCCAATGCAAAACGGGGGGATAATCTATCCTGAAAACGCCCTGATACTGGCTCCGTTGTCGGGATTCACCGACATCGCCTACCGCCGCGCCGCAAGACGCGGAGGCTGCCGCTATGCGTTTACCGAGATGATAGATGCGGCAAGCATTGCATACGCGAGCGAACGCACCAAACCTATGCTTTTCCGGGGTGAGGAAGAGGATTTTCTCGGAGTTCAGCTCGTCGGAGCTGACCCCGCATTGATCGAAAAGGCGGTCATCTATCTCAATGAACTTGATTTTTCACTTCTTGACTTCAACCTGGGCTGTCCGGTTCCCAAAGTTGCGGGCAAGGGGGCTGGAGCGGCGCTCGGATGCAATTACGACCATGCCATGCGCTGCTTTGAAGTGATATCGCGTCTCAGCCGTTTTCCTGTGACGGCGAAAATGCGTATTCTTGATGAGGAGGATGCTGCTCCGTCAGTAAAACTTGCTTCCGGGCTTGCTTCGCTCGGAGCGCGTGCCATCACCGTACACGGCAGAACGCGCAAGTCGTTCTATACGGGAACGGTGCATTTTGATATCATTTCAGCTATCCGTACTGCTCTTCCTGAAGTCGAAGTCATCGCCAACGGAGGCGTACACACAGTTGACCAGTGCCGCGAGATACGCGAAAAATCCGGCTGCTCACGGGTCATGCTGGCGCAGGGAGCTATGGGAAATCCCTGGCTGTTCCGCGAGATAGAGACCGGATGCGAAGCTCCTGATATCGAAGAGTGGCGGGATATGGTCATGACCCACGTCTCAGATATGGTTGCGCTTTACGGAGAGTTTTCCGGAATGCGTCAGGCGCGCAAAATAGTCCACGATTACCTCAAGGGCAGGGGATTCGGAGGAGCCGCAAAATCCAAGGCAAGTCTGCTGTCAAACCTCGATGAGCTGCGGGAACTGGTTTATAATGCCGCTCCTGTCGCGGTATCTCCGCAACGGAAGATCAGGTATTCTCCATTGCTGTCTGAAAACACCAACTGAAAGCGGTTTTCTTCGCGCAGTTGAGTAAAGAGTTCTGCCAGACGCACTATCTCTTCGGCTGTTGACTGCTGGGCATCAGGATCGTGGGCGCAGGTCGATATCACGATGTAATCAAAGCTTTTGATGTTGTCCAGAAGTTGATGTTTGTTTTCCGGAACCGGAGTGTTGAGTTTCTGAAAATACGGCTCGCCGATCACGGCTTTCCGCGGCAGGTACAGAGTGCGCCGCTCATTTATCATCAGCAGTATTTTACTGTCCTTGGGAACTGTTTTAAAGAACTCCGCCATTTCAAAATATCCTTTGTCGCGGGTCGCTGCGGCGAGAAAACGGACGGGGTCTTTGGATATTTCAGGAGCTATCTTCCACGCTGTTACAAAGTGTTTCACATGGTTTGCCGGGAAGGGAATGAGCGCGGACAGCATGACCGTCCATGCGATAAAAACTCCTGCTTTGCGCGGAAGCCCTTTGAGTACAAAGCTGCACAGTACTGCGTTGAGCATCAGCAGCGGAAGCATGAAGCGGCTCTGCTGAGAAGTTGCCGCCCAGAATATATACAGTGCGAAACTGCACAACAGCATGACGAGGGATATTTTTCTGCGTTCAGATGCGGTTTTGAAGAGATATACTGTCGCCGCAGCAGAGGTGATGAACATGAGCGGAAATTGCCATCCGCACGAGATTCCGTCATACAGGGCAGGGGAGATGACGGTGAACAGCCAGCCGTAACATATTCCGGAAAGGAAACCGGTTCCATACCTGAAACTTCCGAGCTGATGGTGGTGATGTGAGACCAGGTTTGCAGCCTGATCCGCGGAAAATATCCAGTTGCAGAAGGGGTAGAAAGGATTGCCCGAAGCAAGATACGGGCGGATGAAAAACGGAAGCGCAAACACAACGAACACCGCCGCTCCGCAGAGGCAGGCGATATGAAATTTTTTCTTGCGGCAGAGGAATAAAAAGAGTATTCCGAGCGCGATGACAGCTCCTGCGCCGGTGAGTTTTACCGAGAACGCGGCGGCGGAAAACACTCCTGTTGCGATGGCGCACAATATTGGAGTCTTGCGGGTCTCGGCTACCCACAACGCTCCTGCGGCGGCAAAGAGCAGGATGTACTGCTCGGCGTAATTAGCCCTGGCGAGCACCAGCACCGCAGGAGAGAGGATGGCGGCGGCGGAAAAGAGCAGCGCAGTTTTCTTTCCGAACCTTGCCGAGGTCGAGACGACCGCGGCGAGCGCGATCGCCATGACTGCTCCAGAGAGCAGGCGCGGCAGACGTATTCCTCCTCCGGCAAGCTCGATACCGAGCCGCATAACGCTGTGCGGAAGCGACGGAAAATAGCTGAAAGGATTATCCGGAATCACCGCATTGCTTTGGTTTTGAACATAGTGTTTGAGCAGCGCAGTCTGGTAAACACACTCATCCCAGCCGTAGGGATAGAGGACGCATGAGCCGAAAAACGCAAGAAAGAGCAGAGCTGCCGCCGCAAAAAAGAGTTTGTTTTTGCGGATATCTTTTGCGACGGAAAAAACTCCCCATACGGCGGAGAGTTTGAGCAGTATTGAACAGACCCAGTATGCCGCTCCGTCAATGGAGCTGAAACACCATCCGACAAAGCCGAGCATGGCAATTCCGAAGGAAAATTTTACCGCGGGGTTGCGGGAAAGGGTAATAAATCCGATTCCGTATGCCGCAAAGAGGAGCGTTGCCAGCGCGAAACATTCTTCGGACAGTGATGTGGAAAAGAGTTCCATCATTTAAGTTTGCTCCAATTCAGCGGGCGGTCGTCGAAATCGTGATCGAGCTGTCCGAGATTTTCCGATTGCAGAGAGAGACCGCGCAGGGCGAGGTTGCGCTCAAGTCTTGCGCGCGACATGGCTATGTCGTAATGGGAGTCTCTTGCCAGATTGAGCATGGCGTGTTCAAATCCGGCGTAAAGTGCGCTGTAAGGGTAGGCTTTGAGTTCGAGTTCAAAATACTCTTTTGCCTCGGGAAATCTTCCGAGCGCGGTGAGACTTCTTGCTGTGAGACCGTAACTGTGCAGATAGCCTCCGCAGAATTCTCTCTCAAGTTTCACCAGCTCCTGGACGGCGATCTGCGGCATCTTCAAATTGAACAAAGCCGTGCTCGCTGTGATGTATCTTGATTCCTGATTGGGATAACGTTTGGTCGATTTGGTCAATTTGTCGAGAGCCTCAAGGGTGCGCTGTTCAAGAATGAGCAGTTTTCCTTCGCGCAGATAATATCCGGAAAGAAACAGATTTACCGCAATAAATACCGCTGCGGCTGCCGACGCGGCGGAAAACACTTTGCGCAGCAGAGATTTTTTTACCTCAGACTGCCCTGTTCCCCGGGCGGCGAGAGCTCCTCCTGCGAGCAGGAACCAGCATCCTGCAAGCGGAGTTGACAGCAAAACATCTACTTGACCGTGCAGGATAAGCAGTATGAAGAGCCAAGCGAGCCAGCGCGAGGAACGGTCGCGGCGGTGGCTGGCATTTTTCAGAGCACTTGCACAGAAGAGAATGATTATAGCGGCTCCTGCGATTCCGAATTCCGAGGTGTAGAGCAGCAGCTCATTGTGGGGATGCGGATGGCGTGTCGCGGCAAACTGAGTGAAAAAGTACTCTTTAGTCATGTGGGTGCGAATGGCACTTTCAAAGCGTCCGGAGCCGCAGCCGGTAAAAAGATTGTTTTTTGCGAGGTTCACAGAGCTTTTCCAGAGCTGGAAACGGCTGTCGTTGACCTGTTTTGAAATGGGAGAATTCACCGTCGAAAAGAAGAGAAAACCTACTGCCAGCATCACGCCGATAAGCGCGGTGAAGCGGCGTTCGCGGTTGATTTTGCGTATCGCAGGAGCAATAAGGGTCGCAAGAATGACTGCGGCTATCGTTCCCTTTGGAGTTATTTCAGGAAGAAATATTGTCACACAACCAAGTATGACCGTAACGATCACAGCTGATATGAAGAAGGGGTGTTTGCGCGGAGCCAGCCATGCCGCCGCAGCGGGAATGGTGGCGCAGATCATGGTAAGGTTCCAGTTCCAGTTGCCGGTAAAACCTGTGAGATACCGGTCTCCGGCGGCGGTAAATATCAGCAGGATAAAGCAGGTGACCGCTCCGCAGGGCAGGGCGGCGCGGCGCAGCTCAGGAGAGAGAGCCGCTCCGGCAAGCGGAAGCAGCAGGATCTGCAGAGCTCCGAGCAGGAGATATACCGTTCCCGGAAACAGCAGATGGTTTATCACGGCAAGTATTCCGGAAGCGGCAAGAGATATCATCCAGTAGCGCGACGGAGATTTTTTCATCAGCTTTTTCACCCGCTCAGGGTAGAGCAGGATCACCGCCAGCGCGAGAAAACCTGTGACGCATCCGTTGATAAGCGGAGCGTCTCCCCAGAACGGAACTTTTCCCAGCACAGGACGCATCCAGACAAGCGGATAGGCGAACAAGGGAAGCAAAAGCAGAAAATAAGCAATCATCTGCCTCAGCGTTAAATGTTTTTTATCGATTCGCGGGCAGATATCCATATCAGTTCATCCAGAGCAGTATCAATGTTATCGCAAGAGCGATCCCGAGCATGGCTGCCAGTATTATGATCGCATTGCGGGTAATGAAAAGCATGAGGCGTTTTACCGGAGAAGCGTGTTCAGCCGTCGTCGCAAACCCGGAAGTGTAGGCGAGGATATCCGTCCTCAGCGCCTTGACTGAGTTGTACCGATTTTCCGGATCAGGAGCCATCGCGTGCAGCACCACAGCTTCGAGCGAAGCGGGTATCTCGACATCGCTGGGAGCAACTGCGCTCGGCACCGGGATCTCACCTGTGAGAGTGCGCCGGAAAATTTCCTCTTTCGGAGTATCAGCTCCGGGACTTTTGAGGGTCAGAATAGTATAGAGCAGAGCTCCGAGCGCGTAGATATCCGATTTGACTCCGAGCGAACCCGCCTCCGGAGTTATCTGCTCAGGAGCCATATACCCGGGAGTTCCTGCAGCTGCGATCGCACACGGTTCGGCGATCACGTATCCGGTAGAGTCAACGGCGCGGGCGAGCCCCCAGTCGAGGACATAGGTGTCTCCGAATTCGCCGACATTGATGTTTCCCGGCTTGAGGTCGAGGTGACAATAGCCGTTGGCATGGGCGAATTCGACCGCCTGGCAGATTCGGACAAAGAGCCGCAGCAGCCGCGCCGGAGGATACTCCGCGATAGTCTGCGGGTCCTGTTGGCTCAGGCGGCTGATAAGCGTTGACAGCGGCAGCCCGCGCAGATATTTCATGGTGAAATATGGAGAGCCTGACTTGTCAGTTCCGATATCGTGCACAGGAACGATATAGGGGTGTTCAAGACTTGCTGTGAGTTTGGCTTCGCGTACAAAACGCTGCAAATCACTTTCAGGACGGTCTCTGAAGTCAGGCATGAGAGCCATAGCCACTTCTCTATTGGTGTCCGAGTCGTGGACAAGAAGCACACTTTTCATGCCTCCGAAGCCGATACTGCGGATAAAGCGGTACCGGCTCTGGGATTTTTCTGGAGGCGGATCATATACACATTTTCCGGAACTGCAGTTTGAAGCCTGTTTTTCCGTCAGCACCACCGTTGCTTCCGCGAGCTGTTGGGTGGTGTCCCGGGTATCATCCACGTTTGATCTCCGGAGTGATATTCTTGTTCACCGCCTTTTCGTCGATGGTGCAGACTCCGCGGACTCCGTTGTCGGCGGGAGCGTTGAACATCACATCGAGCATGATCTCTTCAAGAATAGCGCGCAGACCGCGTGCACCCGTGTTGCGGGCGATGGCTTTGTCGGCGATGGCTTCAAGAGCTTTCGGAGTGAATTTAAGGGTGATATTTTCCAGCTTGAGCAGCTTCTCGTACTGTTTGACCAGAGCATTCTTGGGCTCAGTGAGAATACGGACGAGATCTTCCCGCTTAAGCGGCTTCAATGTAGTCAGCATGGGAAGACGTCCGATGAGCTCCGGAATAAGTCCGAAGTGGACAAGATCATCCGGTTCGCAGAACTCCAGCGGATTTTTCTGCATCTCTTCTGCTTCCGCGATGCTTTTCTGCTCTTCTTCATCGACCAGCTGCTTGAATCCGAGCACCTGTTTGCCGAGACGGCGTTTGATGACTTTGTCGAGTCCGACGAAAGCACCTCCGCAGATAAAGAGGATGTTGCGGGTGTCGATATGGAGAAACTCCTGGTTCGGATGTTTGCGTCCTCCCTGCGGAGGCACATTGGCAACCGTTCCTTCGAGGATCTTCAGGAGAGCCTGCTGTACACCTTCGCCCGACACGTCGCGGGTGATGGATACATTTTCGCTTTTGCGGGATATCTTGTCGATCTCATCGATGTAAATAATTCCGATCTGGGTGCGCTCGATGCTGTTTCCTGACGCCTGATAGAGGCGCAGCAGGATATTTTCAACATCTTCACCCACGTAGCCTGCTTCAGTGAGCGTGGTCGCGTCGGCGATGGCGAACGGAACGTCGAGCATTTTTGCCAGCGTCTGGGCGAGCAGAGTTTTTCCGCAGCCGGTAGGACCGAGCAGAAGGACGTTGCTTTTTTCGATTTCCACTCCGTCGCTGTTGTCGGCTCCGGAAGTCAGACGCTTGTAGTGGTTGTGGACTGCGACAGAGAGGACTTTTTTCGCGTGCTCCTGTCCGATGACGTGACGGTCGAGCTCCTCTTTGATGGAGCGCGGGTCGGGAACAACGAGTTCAAGTTTCTGCTTCTTATCTGCCTGTTTTTCGTTCCTGTCTGAGCAGAGTGCAGCAGCACGCTCAAGGCATGAGGAACAGAGTCCGAGACCCTCATACATGCTCGGAATGAAAAACTTGTCACGCTCCTTGCCGGGAGTTGATCCGCAAAAAGCGCAGACCAGCTGATTTTTTTTACCTGCCATAAAACTTACTTGCCTCCGGGAGTGACTACTTTATCGACGATGCAGTACTTGACCGCCTCTTCTGCGCCCATAAAGAAGTCTCTTTCGGTGTCTTTTTCGATTTTTTTGACCGACTGTTTGCAATGTTTGGCAAGGATACCGTTGAGCATGGTTTTGAGACGCAGGATCTCCTGAGCCTGGATATTGATATCAGACGCAGTTCCCTGTGCTCCGCCCCACGGCTGGTGGATCATGATGCGGCTGCTGGGCAGCGCGAAACGCTTGCCGGGAGCACCTGCGCTGAGCAGGACGGCTCCCATGGAAGCGCACTGTCCGATGCAGTAGGTCTTGACATCGCATGAGATAGCCTGCATGGTATCATAGATGGCAAGGCCGGCGGTGACCGATCCGCCCGGGCTGTTGATGTAGAGGTCGATATCCTTCTTGGGATCTTCTGCCTGCAGGAACAACAGCTGGGCGACGATCAAATTGGCAACTGTGTCGTCGATTTCGGTTCCGAGCAGGATGATACGGTCTTTGAGCAGACGGCTGAAGATGTCGAACGAACGTTCTCCCTGACCGGTCTGTTCGATGACCATAGGTACCAGAAACGAATTTGCTTTCATTTTATTTACCTTGATAAAAGTTGCTTTGACAATACAGCTGCCGGAAACGGTTTATCAGTCGAGAGCGGTCTCAACCAGCTTCTCGAGAACTTTGGCGTTGGCGATGTTGAGCTGGAACTCATCCATCGCTCCGTTTTTCTCCATCATGGAGCGCAGCTCTTTGGGATTGTAGCCGTACTGACGGCTCATTCCGGCGATCTGCATATCGATCTCGGCCTCATCGACGGTGATGTTCTCGGCCTTGGCGATCTCGCGGAGGATCAGGTTGCGGCGAAGCTCTTTCTTGGCAGCCTCGGCAGCTTTCTCTTTGTGGGTGTCGAGCTCAGCTTTGAACTTCTCGCCGTCCTCTTCGGTCTTCACGGTCTCTCTGGCGATCTTCTGGAGCTCTTTCTGGATCTCGTTCTCAAGCAGAGCGGGCGGGAAGGGGAACTCGGCAACGGTCTCGTCGAGCTTCTTGCAGACAGCCTCGGCAGCGTCGTTGCGGCGCTTCATCTGGTTGTCCTGCTCGATGGATTTGCGGATGAGCTCGCGCATCTTCTCGATGCTCTCGCCCTGGAATTTCTCGACCAGCTCGGCGTCGGTAAGTTTGGTGCGGCGCTGGATGGCGGAAACTTTGACGGTGTAGTTGACAGTCTTGCCGGCAAGAGCCTCTTCGCGGTAGTCAGCGGCATAGGTTGCGGCGAAGGTGTACTCCTTGCCCTTCTCTGCGCCGGTGAGGGCGGCGATGAGTCCGGGGATGGTCTCGGGCTCGCTCAGCCAGAGGAAGGTGTCCTCGGCGGCGGCCTGACGTTTCACTCCGGCAGAGGCATCCTCGGCGGGAGTGAAATCGCTGGTGTAGCTCGCCTTGAGCATATCATCGGCGACGGCGGGACCATCGACTTCGGCGAATGAGCCGTACATTGAACGGTAGAGGTCGAGACGCTCATCGACAGCGCTCTCCTCGACAGCATCGAGCGGAACTTCGACTTTGATAGCCTTGTAGTCGCCGACATTGATCTGCGGCATGATGTTCGCCTCGAAGGTGAAAGCGATATCCTCGGAGCCGTCGAGCTTGAAGTCGGGGGCTGATTTGAAGTTGAGGGTCAGTATCTCGATGTCCTTCTCGCCCTCGATCTTGGAAACTGCACCTGAAACGATGCGGTTGCGGAGCTCCTCCTCGATGGAGTCGGCATATTTGCTCTTGACCATGCCGACCGGAGCTTTGCCGGCGCGGAATCCGGGGATCTGCACCATTGAGCTGATGTAGCTGAGGACTTTTGAAGACTCTGATTTGACTGCATCGGCGGCGATAGTGAAATTGAATTCCTTCACACAGTCTGCCGGAGCAGTGATTTCCATTTTGATTGCGTCGTTGATGGACTTAGCCATTTGAACAAGACCTTTCTTTTACAATATAAATACGGTTATTCGGTTGTCTAAAAAAACATACGTGAGGATAATATACATCAAAAAAATGTTTTTACAAGTGTAACATGCCCGCTCTTTATCCTGTTTTATGCACTAAATGGTAAATTTTATCTTTCAAATGGTGATGTGGAGCACTTGTATCTATATAAAGTTAATGGTATATTATCTCTGTTGAAAAGCCTGTTTTAATCAAATCGGAATGCGAAAAGGAGTGTTATGAGCAGTTTTGATTATGCAAAAAGCGTTTATTCGTCGATAGGTGTGGATGTTGAAAAGGCGATGAGCCGCCTGAAGGAGATCCCGGTTAGTCTGCATTGCTGGCAGGGAGACGATGTTTCCGGGTTTGAAAACAGCTCAGAGCTGTCCGGAGGCATCGCCGTTACCGGAAACTATCCCGGACGGGCACGTACTCCGCAGGAGCTGCGTTCAGACCTTGATTTCGCCCTTTCGCTCATTCCCGGAACCAAACGTGTCAACATCCACGCTCTTTACGCCGAGTGCGGAAACAAAAAGCTTGACCGCAACGAGCTTACCGTTGACTGTTTTACCAACTGGATCGACTGGGCTGCGCAGAAAGATATCGCGCTCGACTTCAACCCGTCGAGTTTTTCTCATCCGCTTGCCGATAACGGAACTCTTTCGAGCGCAGATCCCGCTGTAAGAAAATTCTGGATCGAACACGCCATCGCCTGCCGCAAGATCGCAGGTGAGTTCGGTAAACGTCTGGGTAAAACCTGTGTCACCAACCATTGGATCCCCGACGGCTCAAAAGATACTCCGTTTGACAGACTTGCTCCGCGCGAGCGGCTCATGGAGTCTCTCGACGAGATATTCTCCGTTGAGATCGACAAAAAATACAACCTCGATGCCGTCGAGTGCAAGCTCTTCGGAATCGGTGCTGAGAGTTACACCGCAGGTTCCCACGAGTTCTATATGGGCTACGCTATGAAAAAAGGTCTGCTGCTCTGTCTTGATGCCGGACACTTCCATCCGACCGAAGTCATCAGCGACAAGATATCCAGCGCGCTGCTCTTCCTCGACGAGATACTGCTGCACGTCAGCCGCGGAGTCCGCTGGGACAGCGATCACGTTGTGACCCTCAGCGATGAGCTTCAGGCGATCGCCGATGAGATCATCCGTCACAACTACGACAAGCGTGTCCATATCGGACTTGACTACTTCGACGGCTCCATCAACCGCATCGCGGCATGGGTCATCGGAGCCCGCAATATGCAGAAGGCTCTTCTGAGAGCTCTGCTTGAACCGGCTGAGATGATTGCCGAAGCCGAGAAGAGCGGTAACTATGCCCGCCGTCTCGCCATCATGGAAGAGTGCCGTTCACTTCCCTTCCATGAGATCTGGAACGCCTACTGTGAACGCTGCAATGTCCCCGGTTTTGAGTGGATATCTGCCGTTGACAAATACGAGAAAGATGTTCTTTCTTTACGCAAGTAATTTTTAATAAGGGAGTATATAAAATCATGAACAAAGTTATCCTTTTTCAGGGAGATTCCATTACCGATTGCGGAAGAGTCCGCGAGAATCCCGCCCATGAGTCACAGGCTCTCGGCCCGGGATATCCCGCTCTTATCGCGGCAAAAGTCATGAGCAGCGACTGGGGAACCCGCCGCACCTTCGTCAACAAGGGTATTTCCGGAGACCGTGTGGTCGATCTCTACGCCCGCTGGAAGCGCGATGCGATCAACATCCGTCCTGATGTTCTGAGCATCCTTATCGGAGTCAACGACACCTGGCACGAAATGAGTTACAGCAACGGCGTCGAGCCCGCGCGTTACGACAAATTCTACCGTATGCTGCTCGATTGGAGTCTCGAGAGCAAGGCAGATACAAAATTCGTCCTGCTCGAGCCCTTCATTCTCAAATTCATCACTTCAGCTTGGGTCGATGAGATATCAGAGCGTCAGCAGATCGTGAAAAAGATCGCCGCTGATTACAATGCGGTCTTTGTTCCGCTCCAGAAGAAGATCGAAGAGGCGGCAGACGCGGCTCGCAATCCTGCGCTCGTGCTGCGCGACGGAGTGCATCCCACGCTCTATGGTCACCAGCTTATCGCCGATGAGTGTCTCAAATATGCAGGAGAGCTCTATAAATGAATCCGGATCTTGTCCGTCAGATGTTGATAGAGCTCGGAGAAGATCCGACCCGCGAAGGTCTGGTCAAGACTCCGGAGCGTGTCGCCCGCAGCTATGAATTTCTCACCCGCGGCTACCACCAGGATTTGGAAAAGGTGGTCAACGGAGCTCTTTTTGAAGCCGAATCCGACGACATGGTGATCGTGCGCGACATAGAGTTTTTCAGTCTGTGTGAGCACCACATGCTGCCGTTTTTCGGTAAGTGCCATGTGGGATATATTCCGAAAAAGAAGATCATCGGAGTCAGCAAGATCGCCCGCATCGTCGATGTGTTTGCCCGCCGTCTCCAGGTTCAGGAGCGCATGACCAACCAGATATCACAGGCTTTGATGAACATCCTCGATGCCGAGGGAGTCGGAGTCGTGGTCGAGGGTCAGCACCTTTGTATGCAGATGCGCGGAGTTGAAAAACAGCACTCCGTGATGACTTCGAGCTCCATGCGCGGAGTATTCCGCCGCGAGCTTGCCACCCGCAACGAGTTCACAAGGCTCATCCGATGAGGGTGGTCGTTCAGCGGGCGGCTCACGGAAGCTGCACCGTCGATGGAAAAGTCACCGGCAGTATCGCTCAGGGGCTGGTCATCCTGCTCGGAGTCATGCAGGGAGACACTCTCGCGCAGGCCAAGAAGCTCGCAGCAAGGTGCGTCAAACTGCGCTGTTTCTCTGATGAAAACGACAAAATGAATCTGTCGGTCAAGGATATCGGAGGCAGTTTTCTGGTCATATCCCAGTTTACGCTCTGCGCCGATACCGCGTCGGGAAACCGTCCATCATTCACTCCTGCGGCGAAACCGGATATAGCTAATGAGCTTTACGAGGCATTTGTTTCCGAGTGCCGCGCTCTCGGAGTTGTGACTGAGACGGGAGTTTTTGCCGCCGACATGCAGATAGAGCTGTGCAACTCCGGTCCGGTCACCTTTATTCTTGAGGAGTAGGAAAATTGTCCAAAGTATATTTTATTCCGGCGGACTGTATAGCTTCGGCTTCAGCCGCCGCCCGCAAGCTGCTGGAGCACATCGTGGAGGCGGAAAATATTGAACTTGCCGCTCATATTCCGCTAAAGCTTCACTTTGGAGAGAAGGGCAACCGCACTTATCTTCCGGTGGATACCTACTCCGGAGTGAATGATTTTCTCGATGAAAAGGGAATCGATGCCGCCTATTATGAGACGAGCGTCCTCTACGGAGGCGAGCGTTTCAAGGCTGAAAAACACCTTGCCCTTGCCGCCAAACACGGCTTTGACAACCGCCCTGTGGTCATCGCGGACGGAAAATCCGGTGAGGATGCCGTGCAGGTCGAGGTAAAACTCAAACATTTTGAAAGCTGTGCCGTCGCCCGCAAACTTGCCGAAGCTGAGCAGGTGCTGGTGCTCTCCCACTTCAAGGGCCACATGCTCGCCGGATTCGGAGGCGCGATAAAGCAGCTCGGTATGGGATTTGCCGCCAAAGGCGGTAAGATGGCAATGCACCTCGGAGTCAAGCCCCGGATAATCTCTCTGCTCTGCCGCGGCTGCGGAGCCTGTGTCCGCCGCTGCAATGAGAACGCCATCCAGATGAACGGAAAAAAGTTCCGCATAGATCACGAAAAGTGCATCGGCTGCGGAGCGTGTTTTTCCATCTGTCCCCATCATGCGGTATCCGTGTGGAGCATTTCCGGACTGGCGAATGCGCTCTTCAAGGGTAAATTTTTCCGCGAAAAGCTTGTGGAATACGCTTATGCCGGGCACAAAGACAAGCGCAACATCTACATCAACTTTGCTTTGAATATCACCCGCGGCTGCGATTGTGAGCCCCATCCCATGCGCCGTATCACCGGTGATCTCGGAGTATTCTGTTCCACCGATCCCGTTGCAGTTGACTCTGCCTGTATAGATATGCTCAAGGCGAAAAAGGTCAAGTTCAAGGGGACCGATCAGCTCCAGTATGCCGAAAGTATCGGTATGGGCAGCACGCAGTACGAATTGATAAATATAGCTGAATAAGGAGTTTTTATTGTGAGTGAACCTATATCCTATTTCAACGAAGTCCGGCGCAAGCTCGTTCACCTGAGTTCGCTCTGGATGCCGACGGTCATGCTGGTATTTGCCAAATACCGCTGGTATCTTGCGGTGTTTTTCGGACTTCTCCTCGTTGGCAATCTGCTGGTCGAGCACGCTTACGCTTCAGGAAAACATCCGGCAATGAACAAGCTCTACGACCGCTTCTTCGGAGGAATGCTCCGCTTTGAAGTCAAGCCCGGAATGTGGGTGATAAGCGGAGGTCCTTATGTTTTTGCTTCTGCCTGTCTTTCGCTCGTTCTGTTCGTTCCGTGGATAGCCGCAAGCGGCATGACCGCTATGCTTCTCGGAGACACCGCCGCCGCCCTTATCGGCAGGCGTTTCGGACGCATCAAGACCGTGAACGGCAAGTCGCTCGAAGGAGTCATCGCCTTTATAATCGCTTCCTCGATAGGAATTTTTATCATCAGCTGCATTGTCGGAGTTCCCGGAGTGAAAATCTGGATGATTGTGCTCGCCGCGCTTGCCGGAAGCCTCGTTGAGCTTTTTGAAAAGCAGCTCCACGTCGATGATAACTTTTCTATTCCGGTCGCAGTCGGAGCGTTTTTACTGTTTTTAGTCTGAAAAAACACTTCGGTGCGCTTGACAATTTGTTGATATTGATATATAGTATCTCTGTGCAGAGAAAATCAGCACAGGAAAAAGTGGAAGTTTTTGTTTCAGTATCACATTTTTGTGTTAAGCAAAGGCTCTGTTCCCGACACGGGTAGGTAAAGGTAAATAAAAAAGTTTCCCCGCTTTTCTTGAAAGGGAGAGATCCGCCGTCGCCAAGGCTATGGCGGGACAAGGGGAAAAGAATAACGAAGCCGACGTTCGGCTTCTTTTCTCGTGAAAAGAAGTTTTCACGCTTTCTTTCGCATCATCTCCCCATATCAGGAACAAAGCTTAAGCAAAAAAGAGGTTTTGAAAAAATTCTGAAATAAATAGCGCAAAATCATGAAAAAGTTCTTCGCCTTTACAACATTGCTTTTACTGCTTCTTGCAGGAGCTTCGTGGGCAGGTCACGAGATCGGTGCCGCCGCGAAGTATGCTGTTGCGGGCGAAAACAGCAGCGGTATTCCGGAAAACATTGCGGATACCCTGCCATATACACCGAGTGCGGCGTTCAGATTTTCTGTCCGCCAGTTGCGCACGCTTGCATCTCCCGGGTCACGGAGCCGTATCTGGACTCCCTCCGGATTTGAGCACAGCGTGGAGTTTGTGCGCAACTCATATCCGGTATCCCTGTCTTTCGGACTTCCGGACGGCGTCAAGCCGGAGTGCACAGCCAATGTGTTGATAACATCACCTGTCAGGGCAGGGCCTGGATATATTCTTTCCTGACGGAACAGCACGTCTCCTGAATATGGAGTGCGGAGCTTTTCCGTCACCCCGTAAACAAAAATAAAATAAGAATATATTTCAGGAGATTACTATGTCAAATCAATGGATCGCCATCGCGACGCTTGTCGTCGTAGTCGCTTTTACTCTCGGAATCACCCTCTGCGTGCTCTGGGGAACCGGAACTCCGCAAAAAGAGAATAAGAAAGAAGAGTAAAAGCAACAAAAATGTTGTAACAATCCGGGTTGCGGAGCGGCAGGTGCCGCTCCGCTTTTTTTTTGTTAATGGGGTGGGGAGATGATGCGGGGGAAGGGCGAAACTTCTTTTCACGGGAAAAGAAGTTTCGCCCTTCCCCCGCGCCCCCATCCCACTTCAAGAAAAGCGGTGTACTTTGGCGGGTGTTTTTTTTGTGTTTGCTGGAAAAGCGGTGTACTTTTTCGGGGATGCTTTTTGTTTGCGGTATTGCTGATGATGTTGCTGCGAAGTTGAAAAAACTCCTGTTGCGGGGTATATTATAGCAGGGTATATAATACAGAATAGAAAGATGTGTTATGAGTGACGTGATCTCCAGAGCCGATATGGCTGAAAAATATTTCAAAGAGGGAGCAAATTGTTCGCAGGCAGTTCTCGCAGCTTATGCCGATGAATTGGGGATAAGTGTTGAGTTTGCCATGCGTCTTGCCTCAGGCTTCGGAGGCGGAGTCGGCAGGATGCGCGAAGTCTGCGGAGCTTTTTCCGGAGTGGTGTTGATCGAAAACCTGAGAAACGGTTTCACCGATCATACCGATAAAGAGGCAAAAGATGCCTGCTACGCGCGGATACAGGCGTTGGCAAGTGCTTTCAAAGAGCAGTCCGGAGCCAATTCCATCATCTGCCGGGAACTTCTTTCCGGCTCAGGTGCGACTTCCGGAGGAGCTTCCGAGCCGCGCGGAAAAGAGTACTATAAAAAGCGTCCTTGCGTGGAATTAGTGCGTCTTGCAGCCGAAATTGCGGAAAAACAGTGATTTTTTTGCGATTTTTATTTGAAATACACTTGAAAAAATAAATATTGGAGTTATTTTAAGAAAATGTCGCGGGTGATATTTTTAAAATGTCAAACGCAGACAACCCTGACGGCGGGTCGATAGCTCAGTCGGTAGAGCATCGCCCTTTTAAGGCGGGTGTCCCGGGTTCGAGTCCCGGTCGACCCACCACTTTTTTGAAACAGGTGGTGCGCCGTTCAGTATGATAAGTGGTAAAATATAATTTACAAATAGTGAGGAAAAAATGAGCAAAATCTGTGCGATGTGCGGCAAGACCAAAGCCAATGGCGGCCACATCACCCGCAAGGGTCTCTCCAAGAAGAGCGGCGGTATCGGTATGCACGTTGTCAAGAACACCAAGCGTACCTTTGAAGTCAATCTTCAGACGGTCAAAATTAACGACAACGGTACTGTCAAGACGGTCAAACTTTGCACCTCCTGCATTCGTACCGGTGATTTCCTGAAGGCGTAATTCGTCACGGATTTCTTGTGTCATGCAGTATTGACTGCGAATTCCAAAGTAAGCGGACGGGTTTCGACCTATCCGCTTTTTTGTTTTTTTGAGTTTTAGTATTTTTTTTGCGGGATGATATCCTGCTCGCGGAGGTTTTCCTCTGCTTTGTTTTTCGCGCGCGCGTATGATGCACACGCGAGAGAAGGGGAAAGGTAGTTTTTATGTTCGGGTTGGGTGATGCAGTAATAGCCGCAGCAATCATTCTCTGTATTGCAAGTGCTGTTCTTTGCGTGATTTACGGTGCAATGAACTGGAACAAGTCAGACGACGCTGAGGGAGGCAGAAAATGAGTGAGTTTATTTTTGCCGCCTCATCGATGCACACTCCGGTACTGGGAGCGTTGATCCTGTTTTATATCGCCGCGATCGGTTTCCTCGGCTGGAGGGGCTGGAAAAAGACTACCAATCAGCGCGACTATCTGCTCGCCGGACGCGAAGTCCACCCCTTTGTTATGGCGATGAGCTACGGAGCCGCCTTCATCAGCACTTCCGCGCTCGTCGGCTTCGGAGGCATCGCCGGTCAGTTCGGTCTCGGACTGCTCTGGCTGGTCTTTATGAACATCTTTATCGGAATATTTGTCGCCTTCGTCTTTTTCGGCTACCGTACACGCCGTATGGGCAAGGTGCTCAATGCCAACACTTTTCCTGAGTTTATCGGCAAACGTTTCCGCTCCAGCAACTTAAAGATACTTGTGTCGCTCATCATTTTCGGTTTTGTTCCGCTCTACTCCAGCGTGGTGCTTATCGGCGGAGCCCGTTTCCTCGAAGAGGTGATGATGATCGACTACTCCTGGAGTCTCGCTATTTTCGCCGCCGTTGTCGCGGTGTATGTGATTTTCGGAGGCCTCAAAGGTGTCATGTACGTCGATGCCCTCATGGGTAGCGTCATGATCGGAGGTATGCTTCTTCTTCTTGTGATGTGCTTCGTCAAACTCGGAGGAGTCTCTTCCGCGTTTCAGGCACTTACCGGGATGGCTCCCCTGGTCAAAGAGCGTCTTCCTGACGCTTATGCGCTCGGACACCGCGGCTGGACGGTCATGCCTGAAACCAACTCCGTCTGGTGGTGGACGCTCGTTTCAAGTCTGATGCTCGGAGTCGGTATCGGAGCTCTTGCCCAGCCTCAGCTCGCCGTCCGTTTTATGACCGTCAAGAGCTCACGTGAACTCAACCGCGCAGTTCTGGTCGGAGGTGTGTTCATTCTCTTTACCGTCGGCAGCGCATATACTGTCGGAGCTCTCTCCAACGTATTCTTTTACCGTACTGATCTCGGTATCGCCTCCGGATTCAAACAGCTTCTGGCGATCGAGGCTGCGGGCGGAAATCCTGATAAGATAATTCCGATGTTCATCCGCGAAGCTCTGCCTCCGGTGGTGCTGTATTTGTTTTCTCTCACCATGCTGTCGGCTGCGATGTCAACGATGAGTTCGCTCTTCCACGTCACCGGCTCTTCGCTCGGACACGATTTCTTCCGCACCGTCACCAACACCCGCAGAGACAGTCTGCTGGTGACCCGCCTCGGAGTCATCTTCGGAATCATGATAAGTCTGGTCGTGGCTATCCTCCTTCCTCCCGGAGTCGTCGCCCGCGGTACAGCGATCTTTTTCGGAGTGTGTGCCTCGGCATTCCTTCCGACCTACGTCGCTGCGCTCTATTGGAAAAAGGCGACTCCGGCAGGCGCCTGGGCAAGCATCATCACCGGCGTCGCCGTGAGCCTTGCCGGACTCTGTTTCCTGCACCACAAAGAGGCGGCAGGGCTCGGCATCTGCCAGCTTATTTTTGGAAAAAGTGTACTTATATCCAGCCATCCGTGGCCGTATGTGGATCCCTTTATCTACTCGCTGCCCGTATCGCTGGCGGTTTTAGTGATCGTAAGCTGCTTTACTCAGCAGCTTCCGCAACACCATGTGAAAAAGTGTTTCAGAAAAAATTAACATAAACGAGGGTTGAAAAATGTTTCCAAATGTATCAAATCAGGTGAATTTTCCGGAACTTGAGTGCGAGATGCTCGATTTCTGGACTCAGTACGACATCTTCAGCGCATCGCTGTCACAGCGCAAAGCCGGAAGCAAAGAGTATGTGTTCTATGACGGGCCTCCGTTTGCGACCGGACTTCCGCACTACGGACACCTGCTTGCCGGAACCATTAAAGACGTCGTTCCCCGCTACCAGACCATGTGCGGAAAATATGTCCAGCGCGGTTTCGGCTGGGACTGCCACGGTCTGCCCGTTGAGAACGAGATGGAAAAACAGCTCGCGCTCAACAGCAAACGCGAAATCGAAAACTTCGGAATCGACAAATTCAATGAGTCCTGCCGTTCGATCGTTCTGCGTTACACCTCCGAGTGGGAGCGCGTGGTCAACCGTATGGGCCGCTGGGTCGATTTCAAGAACGGATACCGCACCATGGACAGAGATTATATGGAGTCCATCTGGTGGGTGTTCCGTCAGCTCTGGGACAAAGATCTGATCTACGAGGGATACAAGATCCTTCCGTACTGCCCGCGTTGTGCGACTCCGTTGTCGAACTTTGAGGCGAACCAGGGATACAAGGACGTCACTGATCCTGCGGTGACCATCCGTTTCGCGCTCAAGGATGAGGCGAACACCTATATCCTCGCCTGGACGACTACTCCGTGGACACTTCCCTCCAACCTCGCGCTCGCCGCCGGACCGGACATCGACTACGTCAAGGTCAAGGATGGAGAAGATTTTTACTACATCGCCAAAGAGCGTCTTGCTTCTTACTACAAAGAGACTCCGGAAATCGTCTGGAACGGCAAGGGCAAAGATCTTGAAGGCAAGAAATATACTCCGCTCTTCGATTACTTTGCCTCCCTCGAGAGCGAAGGAGCTTTCAAAGTCATCTGCGCCGACTACGTCAGCACCGGAGACGGAACCGGAATCGTCCATATCGCTCCCGGATTCGGAGAAGATGACGCCGCAGCCTGCAAAGCCGCAGGCATGATGGCAGAGGTCTGTCCGATCGACGATGAGTGCAAATTCACTTCGGAAGTTCCGGATTATGCCGGACGTCCGGTCAAGAGTGTCGATCCTGATATCATAGCCCGTCTGAAGAATGAGGGCAAACTGGTGCACCGCGGTCAGATCAAACACAGCTATCCGCACTGCTGGAGAGATGATGTTCCCCTGATCTACCGCGCTGTCTCAACCTGGTTCGTCCGGGTTGACCGCATCAAAGAGAAGATGATCAAAAACAACCAGTTCATCAACTGGATGCCTTCCCACCTCAAGGACGGCCGCTTCGGAAAATGGCTCGAGAACGCCCGCGACTGGGCGATCAGCCGCAACCGCTACTGGGGAACTCCGCTTCCCATCTGGAGAAACGATGAGGGCGAAGTCATCTGTATCGGCAGCGTTGCCGAGTTGGAAAAACTCACCGGCAAAAAGGTCGATGATCTGCACAAACACTTTGTCGATGAGCTTGAGATACCCTCTCCGACCGGAAAATCTCCGCTCAAACGTATTCCTGAAGTTCTCGACTGCTGGTTTGAGTCAGGCTCCATGCCCTACGCTCAGATGCACTATCCCTTCGAGAACAAAGAGCGTTTCGAGGAGAACTTCCCCGCCGACTTCATCGCTGAGGGTCTCGACCAGACCCGCGGCTGGTTCTATACCCTCGTGGTGCTGGCAAGCGCGATCTTCGACCGTCCTCCGTTCAAAAACGTGGTGGTCAACGGACTCGTGCTCGCTGAGAACGGACAGAAGATGTCCAAGCGTCTCAAGAACTACCCCGATCCGATGGACGTCATCAACCGTTACGGAGCTGATGCCCTGCGTCTCTTCATGCTGGGCAGCCAGGTGGTGCGTGCCGAGGATCTCAAGTTCTCCGAGGAGGGAGTCAAAGAGATCCTGCGCGGAATCATGATCCCGATGTGGAACGCCCTCTCATTCTTCGTCACCTATGCAAACGTTGACGGTTATGCTCCGGAAGGCTATGAGATCAAGGCTCCCGCCAACCCGCAGAACGTTCTCGACCGCTGGATACTTTCAAGTGCCTCCCAGATGGTCGAGGAGATCCGCGGAGAGCTCGACAACTACAATCTCCAGAAGGCCGCCAACCGCTTCAGCAAGTTTATCGACGACCTGACCAACTGGTATATCCGCCGCAGCCGCCGCCGTTTCTGGAAGAGCGGTAACGACTCCGACAAGCTCGAAGCTTACGCGACACTCCACTATGTGCTGCTGGTCTTTGCAAAGACTGCCGCTCCCTTCATTCCGTTCACCACCGAGGCGATCTACCGTGTGCTCCGCACTCCTGCGATGCCCGAGAGCGTCCACCTCTGCGACTATCCGGTTCCGGATGCCTGCCGCGATGAGTACCTCGAGGAGCAGATGGCTCTCACCATGACCGCCGTCTCCCAGGGACGCTATCTGCGCACTCAGCACAATCTGAAAGTGCGTCAGCCGCTCGCCAAGGCGGTGCTCGCCGCCGGAGATGCCAAGATCCGCAAGATGCTCGAAGGAACTGCCTGGATCATCGCCGAAGAGCTCAATGTCAAAACTGTTGAGTTTACCGAAGATGAAGCCGAGCTGGTCAAACGCTCCTGCAAAGCCAACTTCAAGGCTCTGGGCTCACGCCTGGGCAAAAACATGAAGACTGCCGCTGGAGTCATCGAGAAGTTCTCTTCAAGCGAGATCGGAGATATCCTTGCCGGCAAACCCTTTGTTCTTGAGATCGAAGGAGCCAAAGTTGAGATAACTGCTTCCGACCTTGTGATCAAACGCGAAGAGAAACCCGGAATGGTCGCCGCAAGTGAGAGCGGAGTCACCATCGCTCTCGCCACCGAACTTACTGCTGAACTTGCCGCCGAGGGTCTGGCACGCGAGCTTGTGAGCAAGCTCCAGAACCTGCGCAAAGAGAGCGGCTTTGAAGTCACCGACCGCATTGCCGTGGTCTATGAGTGCGGAGCTGAAACCGCTTCCAGCCTCGAGCAGTTTGCCGACTACATCAAAAATGAGGTGCTCGCCGACAGCTTCGTCTGCGGAGAAGCCGACACCGTGCTCGACGTCAACGGCGTCGAAGTCAAAGTGAAGGTCTCACGCGCCTGATATGGACAGACGCACCGTCACCGGTCTGCTGTTTGCGCTGCTGCTGCTTTTATTTGCGGCGGCGGCGTTGAACAGTATGCGGAACAGAAACCGCGAGTACACTTTTGTGTTTCCTGTGATGGGAACGGTCTGCCGATGTACTTTTGAAATAGATAAAGGAACTCCGGAAGAGGCTTTATCTGCGGTCAATGATGCGTTTGCCCAAGTGATGCAGCTTGCCAATCTGCGCGACAGACAGAGCGAGCTGAGTATCCTCAACGCATCGGCGGCAAAGGCTCCGTTTGTCTGCTCGGAGGAGATGTATCATCTGCTTTGTGCGAGCCGCCGCGCCCACCGTATCTCAGACGGCTGGTTCGATATATCCGTCAAACCCCTGATGGATCTCTGGGGATTTTACCGCAAGCGCGGAAAAACTCCGTCAGCGCAGGAGATTGCAAAAACCAAAGCTCTCTGCGGTCTTGAAAAGGTGAAATTCAACGATGCGGAACGCGCGGTGTTTTTTCCGGTCTCCGGAATGGCTTTCGACCTCGGAGGTATCGCCAAAGGGTATGCTCTCGATCTTGCGGTCAAAAATCTGAGCTCCCGCGGCATCGTCATCCGGCGCGGAACTATCGATCTCGGAGGAAACATCCGTTTGCTTGGAGTTCGTCAGGTTTATCGCATCGGCATAAAGGACCCATCAGCTCCCGACAGGATAAGAGAGGTCGTCGAGCTGGTTTCTCCGGGAGCGGTCTCAAGTTCAGGAGACTATGAGCGTTACGTTGTTCTCGACGGCAGAAAATTCGGGCACATCATCGATCCATTCAGCGGAACTCCTGCTCCGCGTGACCATGCCGCCACGGTATATGCTCCGGACGGGATCACTTCTGATTGGAGCTCAACAGTCATTTACCTTGCGGGCAAAACTCTTCCTGAGTCTGTCTGCGGAAAGTCATGGATAATAAAGAAATGAAGAACTGCGGAAATCTCGATCAGCGGATAATCCGTACCACCTGCGACTGGAGCTGCGCCGGTCAGCAGCTGGCAAGCTATCTCGCCAGCCGTTTCACCTACCGCACGCTCGAAGAGTGGTGCTGCCGCATTGATAGCGGAGAGATCACTTTGAACGGAAAAATGGTCTCTCCCGACACCGTTCTTCAGCTCCACGACCAGATCGAATATAAACCGCGAGATATCGTGGAGCCCGCCGCCGATTTGAACTACTCTATAATATATGAGGATGAGAATTACCTTGTAGTCAACAAGCCCGGAAATCTCTGCGTCCACCCCGCGGGCCCCTTTTTCAAACACACCTTGTGGCATCTGCTCGCCTCGAAATATGGAGATATCCATCTGGCGAGCCGCCTCGACCGTGAGACAAGCGGACTTCTCCTTGCCGCCAAAAACAAACTTGCCGCGTCGCGTATGGCAAAGAAAAATGTCATCATCCGAAAAGAGTACCTCTCTGTGGTGCACGGCAGTTTCGGCGAGGATGTGGAGGCAAAAGGATTTCTGGTTTCCGATCCGGACAGTTCGGTAAGGAAAAAACGCCGTTTCGTCTTCGATATGCCGCAGGAAAAGGGAACATTCGAGTCGGCGCACACCACTCTTTCATGCGTGAAGCGCGCAAACGGTTTCTCTGTCGTGAGTGCGATCGCCCATACCGGACGGATGCACCAGATACGCTCCACGCTCTTTTCTCTCGGATTTCCGGTTGCAGGAGACAAACTCTATGGAGTCGATGAGACTATGTTTTTGCGCCAGAGCCGCGATGAACTGACTGCTGAGGATTGGAAAAATCTTCTGATATCGCGCCAGGCTCTGCACTCCAGTTCTCTTGAAATCATCCACCCCGACAGCAGGGAACAGATGGAGTTCACTTCTCCGCTGCCGGATGAATTATCTGAACTTGTTTCCGGGGATAAATGAATATGAGCGACCAAGAGCTGCCTCCTGAACTCAAACTCAAACTGCTTGAAATCGAGAACCGGGCGGAAAAAGAGTCTGCCTCCGGTTCCGGAGTTGTCCGGGCAGTCCTGCTGGGTGCTGTCGGGTTCGCGGTGATCCCGTGGTTCGGCGTTTTCCTGTTCCCTGTGTGGAAGGTCATTATCGCAATGGTGATTTTCTCTGCGGCAGGAGGTTTCCTGTTCGGAATCGCCTCATGGTGCCGGAGCAGCAGAAAATGACCTTGAGTTTCAAATCAGGAACCATTATATTATCTGACGGAGACGTTCCTGATGATTTGAAAAACACCTTTGTTTTTGACTCCCGCACCGGATGTTATACGGCGCGCGGATGTGATTACGCAAGTACGGTATTGCGGCTTGTGAGTTCCGGAACAGCGTTTGAAGACGGGGCGCGCCGTTACCGTGTCCTCGATGAACTGGCAATGCGCGAGCCGCTGGTGTTGAGACCCCATCAGCAGGAGTCACTTTCAGCATGGCTCTCTGCCGGAAGACGCGGAGTCGCGGTTCTTCCTACGGGAAGCGGCAAAACGATTCTCGCCGTCGAAGCGATAATGCGGACACGGCGTTCCGCGCTGGTGCTGGTTCCGACCATCGATCTGCTCTCTCAGTGGTGCGGAGTGCTCGAGAGATTTTTCAATATTCCCATAGGAATGCTCGGAGGCGGAAGCCACGATATTTGCGATATCACCGTATCGACCTACGACTCCGCCGTCTTGAACATGGAGTTCATCGGGGACCGCTTCGGACTTCTTATCGCCGATGAGTGCCACCACCTTCCGGCGGGGGAGTACCGCTTGGCTGCCGCGATGAGCATAGCCCCCTACCGCCTCGGACTTACGGCTACTCCGGAGATGGCTCAGGAGCGCATGGATATATTGTGTGAACTTATGGGAGACATCGTTTCCCGCAAACACATCGACGAGATGGCGGGCAATGTGCTCTCACCTTACACTGTCAAGACCATCCGCACAAAGCTCAATCCGGAAGAGCTTGCCCGCTACCGCGAAATGCGGGCTCTCTATACCAATTTTATCCGCAGCCGCGGAATATCATTTGACTCGCCGGACGGATGGAAAAACTTTATGATACACGCCTCCCGCAGTGATGAGGGGCGCCAGGCGTTCAAAGCGTTCCTCGAACAGCGCGCCATCGCCCGGGGAGGAGAGGAAAAAATCAGCCGTTTGAAAGATATTTTTCTGCGTCATCCAGATGAGCGGATCATTATTTTTACCGCCGACAACGCGACCGCCTACAATATCGGCAGAAGGTATCTGCTTCCGGTGCTGACCCACCATACGAAAAGTGCCGAGCGCAAAGAGTTTCTGCAGCTCTTCCGCGAGGGAGTTTACCGGGTGCTGGTGACCAGCCAGGTGCTCAATGAGGGAGTTGACGTTCCGGAAGCCGCAGTCGGAGTTATCCTCTCAGGTTCCGGAAGCGTAAGAGAGCACGTCCAGCGGCTCGGGCGCATTTTGCGTCCCGCTCCCGGCAAACAGCAGGCAATACTCTATGAGATCATCAGCGGAGATACCGCCGAAGAGCAGGTGAGTATGCGCCGCCGCGACCACCGGGCTTACCATAGAGGAGTAAAAAAATATGCTGACAAGTGATCTAGTTTCATACTCCAAAAGCGGTAGATACATAAAACCCTGTTTCATATCCTCTTCCGACCCGGAGCTCAACAAAATAGCAGGCGAACTTCTCGATATCTGCCGCCTTGCCGCTCAAAAACGCATCTGCCGCCGGGATTTTCAGGATATGGTCATGCCGCTGCGTGAACTTGACAGCAAAAAAAATCCGGTGAACGCACTTTTGAAGCTGCTGGAGGAGCGGATGGTCTCAACTTCCGCGCTTGAGGAGGTTGATTATCCGGCGATGAGAAGGGAGTTGTTTGCCGAGTCTTCCAAACTGCTGGGGCGGGAGGAACACTTTGGATATGAAGCGTTTTTGTCCGGAACGCATCCCGATCCATACGGAGACCTTCCGGAGTTCGACAGGATCACGGGATTTGAAGAGATAAACAGCCGCGGACTGCTCGATCTTTATAATTGCGCTCTGGTGCAGGCTCTGCTGCTCAAAGCTCAGAGAGTGACCGTGATAACCCCTTCGACCGATCAGCTCCAGCTGCGCAAGCTGCTCAAGTACCTCAAGTTTTTCCGCCTGCTCTGCGATATAGGAAAAAACTCTTCAGGAGCGTTGAAGCTCGAAATATCAGGACCGTTTTCCATCTTCGGAACCACCCGGAAATACGCTCTCAATCTCGCTTCGTTTTTCCCTGCCGTGCTGCTGCTCGACCGGTGGGAATTGCGTGCAGAGATCACAGGACGCAATTCGGTGTCGGTGCTGCGGCTCGATGAGACGTCGCAGCTGGTGTCGCATTACCGTAACTTTTCCGGATTTGTTCCTCCGGAGATCAGGCTTTTTCACCGCAATTTTGCTGAAAAATGTCCGGCGTGGCAGATATCGGGAGATACTCCGGTATTCAATGCTTCGCGCGGTCAGTATATCGTCCCTGACCTCTCTTTCACCTCTGCCGGGGACGGAGTTGTAATCCACCTTGAACTCTTCCACCGCTGGCACAGCGGACAGCTCGAACAGCGGCTCGAACTGCTGGAGAGACGTCAGGATATGCCGCTTGTCATCGGAATAGACCGCGCATTGTGCGACGGAGAAAAGTTTGAGGAACTCAAAGAAAAGTATCCGGCAGCGGCGGCAAGATGTTTCCTCTTCCGCGATTTTCCCGGAGTTGACACCGTGGCAAGGACGCTGGACAAATTTCGCAGCACTTTAAAATAAGTCTGATTTGCCGAGAAGCTCTCTTATGGTTGCGATATCGGAAAAAATCTGTTTTTTCAGAGCGTTTCCATCGGCAAAAGTCCGCTCTTTTCTTATGAATCCGACAAGCTCGACGGCGAGATTTTTTCCGTAAAGGTCGCCCTTCCAGTCGAGCAGATGTATCTCGACGCGCCGCCGGTTGACGTTGTAGGTCGGAGCGACTCCGATATTGATCGCGGCAGGATGTTTTTTTCCGTCGAGCACCACGATACCCGCATACACTCCGTCAGGAGGCAAGATGCCGTATTCAGGAATAAGATTTGCGGTCGGGGTCTCAAGCTCTTTGCCTGCGACTCCGAAGCCTTTTTCCACGCGCCCTTCGAGTGAGGGATATCTGCCGAGCATTCGGGCTGCTCCTGAGATGTTTCCGTCAGAAATCATCTTGCGGATGACGCTTGAACTTATGACAACACCATCCTCTTCAAGCTCGGGAACGGCGGAAAATTCAAATCCGTACTGTTTGGCAAAGTCAGCGATGAGTTTGCCGCCGCCTTTGCCTCTGTTTCCGAAACGCCAGTGCTCACCCACGGATATTCCGGCGAGCTCAAAGCGGGGGTCGTTGATGAGCTTCAGGAGAAAGTCCTCGGGCTCGATGGATGCGGTTTGGCGGTCGAAAACGATGGTTCCGGTGATATCGGCTCCGGCATCGAGCAGAAGTCTGCGCCGCTCTTCAGGAGAGGTGAGCAGCTCCGGAGGTGCTCCCACAATGCTTTTGGGGTGGGGCTCAAAGGTAAGCGCGCAGGCGACAGCACTCCGCGCCTCTGCCATGCGGCAGACGGTGCGGATTATTTCCCTGTGTCCGGAGTGTACTCCGTCAAAAACGCCTATTGCCAGGGCGATTTTTGTTCCCGGAGATACTTCTCCTGCCTGATCGAAGCCGAAAAGCGGCTGAAAAAATTGCATTTTTCTCTCTATTGCCGTATATTATATAACAAATACTCTCTATAATGTACATCCAGTAAGGCAGGAAATCAAAATGAAAACGGTAATTTATCCGGGATCTTTCGATCCGTTCACCAATGGCCACCTCGATCTGGTCACCCGCGCGGAAAAACTTTTCGACCGTGTCATCGTTGGTGTCGCGATCAACTCAGGCAAGAGTCCGATGTTTTCGCTCGAGGAGCGCAAAGAGCTTATCGAGAAAAGCTGCGCCCACCTCGATCATGTCGAAGTAGTCACCATCAAGGGACTTCTGGTCGATGCCGTGGAAGAGTATCAGGCAAATGCTCTTCTCCGCGGACTCAGGGCGTTCTCTGATTTTGAATATGAGTTGCAGATGGCGTTGATGAACCGTAATCTCCGCCGGGGATGTGAGACGATATTCATGACTCCGACGCTCAAAAACTCATTTGTTTCCAGCAGTCTCGTCAAAGAGATAGCCAAGTACGGCGGAGACCTTGAGAATTACGTTCCGGCTCCGGTGCTTGAGGCGATAAGAAACCGCAAATGATATTCCGAAACAAAAAACAGCTCCTTGCCGGAGCGGTGATCGCCGCTGCGGTATTTCTTGTTTTCATGCCCGCGTTGGGAAGCTCTCCCATGCTGGTGAGCGACGATATGCTCTATGTCGGAACGTGGGCGCGGCTCGAGCTGAGTGTTGAAAATATAATCTACTATTTCAAGACTCCGATACTGTTTCTCCACAGCCCGCTTGTGATGATGACTTTTATGATCGACAAGCTCATCTGGGGAGAAAATCTCGCATGGGGTGCTGGATGCGTCAATGCGCTTTTGCATTCGGTCTCGGCAGTGCTTTTCTTTACTCTGCTCAATATGCTGCACTTCTACCGCCGCGGAAAGAGGTCGTTGCGTATTCCGCTTGAGCTCTCGGCACTCACAGCTTTTCTGTGGGCAGTTCATCCGCAGCGGGCGGAGAGCGTAGCGTGGATATGTGAGCGAAAGGACTGCCTTGTTGCTCTGCTGTTTCTCGGAGCAGCGGTCTCCTTTGTGCGCAGTTACCGCAAAAACAAATATGATATCGCAGGAACAGTAATGCTTGCGGCAAGTTTTCTCTGCAAGCCCATGCTGATAACCTTTCCTGCGGCCGCCGCGGTGTTCATCTTCTGCGAGACGCGGGGCAGGGGGATAGTTAAAAAACTCAAATACCTCATTCCGTCTGCTGCCGTGTCGCTCGTATATTTCACGGTGAATATCACCCAGGTCGGAAAGAGTGCATCTAACAACCGGCTGCTCGATGCTGAAAAACTGTTGGAGGTTTTTGCCAATGTCGGTCGTTACTGCGGAAAGAGTTTTTTCCCCGCAGAGCTCTGCACCTACTATCCGGAGAAACTTCCCCTGAGCGATATGTGGTATTGGCTTATACTGCTGCTGCCGCTGCTGTTTTTGTTTTTTGAAAAGAGCCGGAAATATGCACTCTATGTGCTGGCTCCCTGCGTGGTGCTGTTTCTGATAATCGTTGCCCCTGTATCCGGAATAATTCCGATCGGAGGCAGCGATTTTGCCGACCGTTACAGCTATATTCCGTCGTTGTTCCTCTTCTGCGCGGCGGCGTTTGCGGCGTCTCTATTGGTTCAGAGATACGAAAGAGCCCGCCTGTGGGTCTGCGCGGCATTGGCTCTGCTCGCCATACTCTCTATAGCCGAAGTCAGGGTGGTGTCACAGAATTACCGCGACGAAAAGCTGTTTCAGGAAAGCGCAATAGCAGTAGAAAATCCCCATTGGAGAAATCTCTTTTCCTACGGGCACCGGCTGCTGCAGGAGAAACGCTATGCCGAGGCGTATAACATGGCGGAAAACTTTCATATACCGTCAGATGCTTCAAGAGAGCGCAAGGTCGCGTTTCAAACCTTCAAGACTTCGGTCAAGGCTCTTTCGATGATCTATCTCGGAAACGTCGAACAGGGGCTTCCCATGCTGGACAGCGTGCTCTTTTCAAAGAACTGCGTCTATGTGCGCGACGTATCGCTCGGCTTTGCCCGCGACACGATGAATATTGCCGCCAAACTGCATCTCCAGCGCGGAAATGTGAAAAAAGCCGCCCATATCTTCGGAATGCTCTCAGATCTTTACGGAGAGCTCGTTCCCGAAGAGCGCGACTTCTGTCTCGGAGTCCGCGCCATGATACTGCGCAACTACCCTGAGGCGGTCATGTATTTTGAGCGGCTTGCGGCAAAATACTCCAATGAGCGGATAATTTCCAATCTGAACGAAGCCCGCCGCCGTGCGGCATTGGCACAGCAGCGGGGAGAGTAGTCAGTTGTCCTGAAGGGGGATTTCAGGAGAATATGAGCTGTCCATCTTTTTCTCCGATGACCAGCGTCGAATTTTCGGGATATTTGCTCTGCAGTATCAGTCTTGATACCGGAGTCTCGATCAATCTGATGATCGCCCGTTTGAGCGGACGCGCTCCGAATGCGGGATCGTAACCGGCATCTGCGATCAGCTCCTTAGCCTGATCTGTCACCTCGAGCGAGATGTTCTGAGCGGCGAGCTGTTTTCTGAAGAGTTCGAGTTGGATATCGACGATGCTCCTGATGTTTTCCTTTGAAAGGCGGTGGAACGTCAGTATCTCATCGACCCGGTTGAGGAACTCCGGACGGAAAAACTTATGCATTTCAGACATAAGTTTATCCCGCACCTGATCGAGATCGTCTCCGGCATTGAGTATCATCTCGCTGCCGATGTTGCTGGTCATGATGATGATGGTGTTTTTGAAGTTGACGTGTCTGCCCTGGGAATCGGTGACAACACCGTCATCGAGCACCTGGAGCAGGATATTGAACACATCAGGATGAGCTTTCTCTATCTCATCGAAGAGGATGACGCTGTAAGGTTTGCGCCGGACAGCTTCGGTGAGCTGACCTCCTTCCTCATATCCGACATATCCCGGAGGCGCACCGATGAGACGCGAGACGCTGAATTTTTCCATATATTCAGACATATCTATACGCACCATGGCTCTCTCATCGTCGAAGAGGTCGTCGGCGAGGGCGCGGGCGAGTTCAGTTTTTCCGACTCCGGTGGGGCCGAGAAAGATGAAGCTTGCGATGGGGCGCTTGGCATCTTTGAGTCCGGCTCTCGCTCTCAGAACGGCATCGGCTACTGCGGAAACGGCTTCATCCTGTCCGATGACCCTGCTGTGCAGGCGGCTGTCGAGATTGAGCAGTTTTTCCCGCTCGCTCTGAACGAGCTTGCTTACAGGAATATGTGTCCAGCGGCTGATGATATTGGCGATATCCTCCTCATCGACCTCCTCTTTGAGCAGGCGGTTCCCGGCATTTTCGCGTATGGCTTTCTCGGCGGATTCGATCTGCTGTTCGATGCCCGGAATTATTCCGTGGCGCAGTTCGGCAGCCTTTTCGAGATTGTAGTCGCGTTCCGCTTTTGCGAGCTGCATTTTTGCGAGATCGAGACTTTCGCGGCTCTCCCTCAGAGAAGTGATCGCCTTCTTCTCGTTTTCGTATCTCTGGCGCAGAGCCTTGCCGGTTTCCCTGAGTTCAGCCGCCTCAGCTTCAAGAGCGTTTCTGCGCTTGGCGGAGTTCTCATCTTTTTCGTTTTTCAAACTGGTGAGTTCGATTTCGATCTGCATGACCCTGCGCTCATTTTCATCCAGCTCTTCCGGGCTGCTGTCGATCTCGGTACGCAGACTTGCCGCAGCCTCATCGATAAGGTCGATCGCCTTGTCCGGAAGAAAACGGTCTGATATATATTTGTCAGAGAGCACCGCCGCTGCGACCAGCGCGCTGTCGCGGAGTTTGACTCCGTGGTGCAGTTCATACCGCTCTTTGAGGCCGCGCAGGATGGATATGGTGTCCTCAACCGACGGAGCATCGACCATGACCGACTGGAAACGTCTTTCGAGCGCGGCATCCTTTTCGATATACTTGCGGTATTCATCGAGCGTGGTGGCTCCGATGCAATGGAGTTCTCCGCGGGCGAGCATGGGTTTGAGCAGATTGCCTGCATCCATAGCTCCCTCGGAAGCACCTGCTCCGACGACGGTGTGCAGTTCATCGATGAAGAGGATGACTTTTCCTTCGGAGGAAGTGACCTCTTTGAGGACAGCTTTGAGCCGCTCTTCAAACTCTCCGCGGTATTTTGCTCCGGCGATGAGCGAGCCCATATCCAGCGCGACGAGCTGGCGGTCTTTGAGGTTTTCCGGAACGTCTCCGCGCACGATACGTCTGGCGAGCCCCTCGACGATGGCGGTCTTGCCGACTCCGGGAGAACCGATGATGACGGGATTGTTTTTGGTACGGCGTGAGAGGATCTGGATGACCCTGCGTATTTCGTCATCTCTTCCGATAACCGGGTCGAGTTTATCCTGCATGGCGAGCAGAGTAAGGTCTCTTGAGTATTTTTTGAGTGCCTCAAAGGTGTTTTCGGGATCGGGACCTGTGACCCGCTGATTTCCCCTCAACGCCTGGAGCGCCTCAAGAACTCTGCTGTTTTCTATTCCGCAGCTTGCGAGCAGTTTGCAGGCTCCTGAATTCGGAGCTTTGAACATGGCAAGCAGCAGGTGTTCGACGCTGACATACTCATCGTGCATCTCTCCTGCGATGGAGAACGAGTCGTTTATCAGGGTGCTGAACTCCCTTGACTGTGAAAGCTGGTGAGAGACGTCTCCTGAGAGTCTCGGAAGGTTGTTCAAAGCCTCTCCGAGCCGGGACTCAAATATGCTGCGGTTGACTCCGAGCTTCTCGATGATGGAGGGAACAAGTCCGTCCTGCTGGTGGAACAAAGCATCGAGCAAATGGAGTGCAGCTATCTCGGTATTGTGGTGTTCTATTGCGGACTGCTGGGCAGCCATGAGAGCTTCGCGTGATTTGTTGGTGAGCTTTTCAAAATTGATATTCATAGTACATTTCCTCCTGATTTGGGTTTTCCGCTTCAAATAGGAGCAAATTCCGTGCCGGAAGCTTGAAATAAGGGGTGTGAACGTGTATATTTCAATGCGTAATAATAAATCTGTGACAAAGTGTCGCACAATGGATGACAAAATGGAATTTATCAAAATCACGAGCGCGCAAAATGACGCAGTCAAACATCTGGTAAAACTCCGCGACCGCCGCAAGCGGGAGAAGGAGCAGCTGACCATCCTCGAGGGCTACCGCGAGCTCACCCGTGCCGTGGAGTACGGTATGAAACTTGTGGAGTGCTACTTTTCACCGTCCCATTTTCTGGGAGAAAACGAGTATCCTCTGCTGGAAAAACTCGCCAATATGGGAATTCCTGTGCGCGAGCTTGCTCCGCAGCTTCTGGAAAAAGTGACCTACCGCGACCGTCCCGAGGGACTGCTTGCCGTGGCAGAGATGCGCCGCCACACCCTCGATGATCTGCCAATCGATCCCCAAGGGCTCTATCTCGTAGCGGAAACAGTGGAAAAACCGGGCAACCTCGGCTCCATGCTCCGCAGCGCGGACGCCGTCAACGCTACCGGAGTCATCATCTGTGAGCGCGGAACCGATATCTACAACCCCAATGTGATACGTGCCAGTACCGGAGCGATCTTTTCTGTTCCGCTCGCCGAGTGCGACAATGAGTCTGCCAAAGCGTGGCTGAAAAAACATAATATCCTGACGCTTGCGGCGACTCCGCACACCGACTATTGCTATACCGACGTCGATCTCACTCAGGGAGTTGCTATCGTCGTCGGAGCCGAGCAGACCGGACTTACCGACTTCTGGATGAAGGGAGCCGACCTGCCTGTGGTGATCCCCATGCTGGGAAAAATCGACTCTCTCAATGTTGCAACGGCGACGACCATACTGCTCTACGAGGCAGTCCGGCAGCGTAATTTCCCGGGATTTGTCAAAAAGGTAAATTAAAACAGGAGACAGTCTGACGATGACCGATCGTGCTTTTTCTTTTGATAAAGTTCCGGAGCCGGTGTACGATGCCCGTCCGGACTTCCTGAAGCTCTACCGCAGGGCTTGGGAGCTTGCATCTGAGCATATCGATGAGAGCATAAAGGGGCTTCCTGTTGAGCGGCACATGGATGAGGGGTGTATGCCCGACCGCCTCTGGATCTGGGACACCTGCTTTATGGCGCATTTCTGCAAGTACTCTCCTGAAGTTTTTCCCGGAATAGAGAGTCTCGACAACTTCTATCTGCCGTTGTATGATAACGTGGAGTCTCCCTGTCTTATCCACCACCCGGATAATCCTCCGCTCTTTGCCTGGGCGGAGTATGAATATTACCGCTTTACCGGAGACAAGTCGCGCATCTTCCGCAATCTGGTGGAAAAAAAGTATCTCCAGAAGCACTATGATTTTCTTGAAAACCGGTGCAAAGTCGGCGGGCGTGTTCCCGGCTGCGCCATGCACACCGTCTGGCAGAAGTTTGAAAACGGTTACATGTGGGGAGGCACTCCGTCGGGAATGGACAACACTCCGCGCGGAAATGACAAACACTACCTCATTTATTGGATAGACGCCATCTCTCAGCAGGCTCTCTCAGCACTTTATATATCCCGTCTCGCTGATGAGATAGGAGAAGAGGGTATAAGCAGAGAGTACAAGGCAAAATACGAAGAGAAAAAAGATATCATCAACCGGTATTACTTCGATGAGACAAAGGGGTATTATCTTGACGTTGAGATATACGATATGAAGCCGTGCGATGTGCTTACTCCTGCGAGTTTCTGGGTTATGATGGCGGAGGCCGCTCCTGCCGGACGGGCAGCGCGTCAGGTGAAAACGCTGACCAACCCCGACCAGCTCGGAGGAGTAGTTCCCGCTCCCGGCGTGGCGCGCAACAACCCGCTCTTCGTTCCGGACGGACAATACTGGAGAGGCGGAGTCTGGCTTCCAATCAGCTATATGACCGCAAAATCGCTTGAAAAGTACGGTTTTTTTGATCTTGCGGCGAGCTTTGCCGAGCTGACGGTCAACCACATGTCAAAGACTTATCAGGAGTTCTTCCCTCCGACCATCTGGGAGTGCTATTCTCCGACCGGATATGCTCCGGCGAAGCGGAGTGCAGACAAGTACGCCCGTCCGGATTTCTGCGGCTGGAGCGCGCTCGGACCGATATCCATGCTGCTTGAGAACATCCTCGGTTTCCACCGTGCCGATGCAGCGGAAAAAGTGCTCGAGTACCACTACCGCCCCGATATCGGCAGGCACGGAGTCCGCAACTATGTATTTGGAGATATCAGATGCGATATAATCATCGACAACGGCGTCGCTGAAGTTACTTCAGACCGCGCGTTCACTTTTTCGGTTGACGGAGTGAAGCACAAGTGTCTTCCCGGAACCGGCAGGATATCTCTTTAAAAACGGCAGTTGTTTTTTTGCAGAAACATATTATATTGAGACACAGCAGCAGGTATATGATGAGCGAAAATCAGGTGACAGCGTTTTTCGGAGGCAGTTTTGATCCTCCGCATCCCGGGCATCTCGGAGTCGCGCAGGGCGCATTGAACTCCGGACGGTGTGACCGGGTACTGTGGGTACCCGCGTACCTGCCTCCGCACAAGGTCGGGAAAGAGCGCGCTCCCTTTGAGGTTCGCTGTTCCATGGTGCGCGATCTTATTTCAGGAGCGGCAGGCATGGAGCTCTCGGATATCGAACAGCAGCTCGCTCTCGAACCATCTTACACCATCTCTGTCATGGAGGAACTTGCCAAACGCGTTCCCGGCAGGCTCGCACTGCTTATCGGAAGCGACTCTCTCGCCCAGCTGCATACCTGGCACCGGGCGCATGAGCTTGTTGCGCGCTATGAGATACTCTCCTATCCGCGCAAAGAAGCGTGTGTGACCGAAGAGTATCTCGCGCAGTTCTGGAGCAAAGAAGAGTGTCTCAAACTGCTTTCCGGTGTGCTCGATGGAAAATTTTTTGAAATATCTTCAACAGATATCCGGAAAAAGATGGAAAAAAACGCAAAGTGGAGCGATATTAAAAAGTTGACAAATATTTTGATGAAAAATGGAGAATATTGATATGGTCGAAAAAACCGATTATCAGGCACTTCTTGATTTCTGTATCAAGTGCGCCGAAGACAAACTTGCAGAAAATATAGTCACCCTCAATATCGGCAAAGTTTCAAGTGTAGCCGATTATATGATGGTGGCAACTGCTTCCAGCGAGCCGCAGCTGCGCGCCCTGTCAAGCTTCATCGAGCGTCAGGTGAGAGATGAATTCAAACTGCGTACTCTCAATCAGCCCGACGACAGCTCAAGCGGCTGGGTGCTGCTCGATTTCGGCAATCTTATCATCCACCTGATGACTCCCGAGAGCCGCGAACGCTACAACCTCGAAGGCCTCTGGGGAGAAAACCCCAGCCACGCCACCGCCGAGAAACTCGCGCGCCGCTGAAAAAACTTTGTTCCCTATATGGGGGAGATAATCAAGTCACTTTATAAATAACAGATATAAGAATTCCGCTTTTCTTGAAAGGGTGAGAGGGGCGCGGGGAGAGAGGGAAAACTTCTTTTCGCGCGAAAAGAAGTTTTCCCTCTTTCCCCGCATCATCTCCCCATATCAGGAACAGCGTTGAAAACAGGACAGGGTAATGAATAACGAAGACTGGCACGCAAACAGAAGCGAAGAAGAGTGGGAGCTTGAGATCCGCCGCGATGAGAAGCGGATCAACCGCTATTTCCACGAATTGCCTGTCTGTATAGACCTTCCTGAAGAGGAGGAGTTTATTTTTTCAGATATCTCCTCCATTCCTGAACTTATTCCCCAGAATTCATCTGCCGATGAGCTGCGGAGGATCTGCCGTCCCGATGATGACTCCGACGATGATATGCACGACGGAGCTCATGGAGATGATGAAAACGTCTGCTCCGTCAACGATATGGCGGTCGATTGGGCGATGCTCTGCGTCGAAAAACTTTGCGGCGAACTCTGGAACGCCGGAGTCGGAATAAGCTGCGATTTCGGCAAACTCATCGCCCGTATCGAGGAGTTCAATACTTCCGCTGAGAACTCCGATAAGAACCTTAGCAAAAGCGTCGGCAAACGTATGCTGCGCGACCTCGGAACTCTTATTTTGCACCTCAGCGACCTCAGCCGCTATCAGTGCGGCATCAAAGAGGATTGCGATGGATTTATCGAAAAACTCAACAATCTGAGATTTGTCCTCAAAAAACGCATTGAGGAAGTCGTCGGCTGATTATCATTTGCGCGGAACAAGCAGCAGTATGAGCGCGAAAGCTCCGGAAATAATGACGATGATGCCGACTGTTCCAGATGCCGCAAAGATCAGTTCCTGAAGTTTTGGAATAACTGAGGTGTTTTCCCATTCTCCGAGCCAGCCGAAGCAGAAGCAGGCGGCGAGAACCAGATTTATTATGGCGATGATACCGTCTGCGGCTCCCAGCAGATCAGGAGCTGACAGAGTGATGTGCGAAGTGATCGCAAAACTGAGATAGAGCCAGAGCCAGCTCTGCCAGCGCGCCCAGAAGCCGAAAGAGAAAAACTCCGAAGAGAAGCTCGAGAGAAAGCCGGATATGCTGTCGTAAGAGCAGGTCATTTCCTGCGGAAGCAGCCATGCTGAAGTAAACCACAGCGCGGTAAGTCCGAGCCAGACGGGACCTGTTCCGATAAAGAAGTTTCCGATCCTCTGGTAGATGCTTTTGGTATTATAGGTGTGGCTGACATAGCCGAGTGTTCCGTCTTCTTCCGGAGAAAAGAGTTTCATATCCTCGATTTTGTGTCTGAAAATGATGCAAAAGAGCGCGTGTCCGAGTTCGTGAACAGCCACTCCGGGAGCGGTAAGCAGGATATAGAGTGAGACTCCGAAAATATTGGCGAGACTGCGGCGCAGGGAGCCGGATATGAACTGCATGACCAGCGCAAGAAGCAACCACGGAACAACTCCGTAGAGCAAAATCAGCGCGGAGTATTTGAGTGCATCGAGCAGATAACAGGTTATCGGCATTTAAACTCCGCGTGTGAACATGGCGCAGTCGTGAGGTTTGACCGATATTTCCGAGCTTCCGTTCTCTGCGTTGCTGAACCCCGGCATATCGCAAATCCACACTTCATCTGTGCGGTTGAAGAGACAGAGGATAGCTCTTCCGTCTTCGGCTTGGCGGATGAATCCGTCTTTTTCATCGGAGTCGCATACCGTGACAAACGTGGTGAGAGCACCCTTATCGACAACCTTTTTGAAGGCGGCACAGCACTTTTTTATGCGCTCTTTGACGGTGTCGTCAAGCTGGAGCAAATCTCCCGCCACGAGCGGCGCACCCGTGAGACTGGTGAGGAAATACTCAAGAGCACGCTCTCCCTTTATCGAAAGAAGTCCGTTCAAAACCCTTTCCGGAGGCATTACTTTGAGCCAGTTATAGAAGGCGTTGCGTATCTTGTCTATCTGCTGACAGTCGGTTTTGTTCGCCGACAGGTTGGATACGTGGTGTATCTCGGAGTACTCCAACGCGGCGATATTGGGACGGGCAGTTCCGAAGTTTTCAAAAGAGAAGTCAACGAGCAGGTCGGGGAAACGCTTTTTGAGTTCGTTTCTCAGATACATCATTCCCTCATACATCGCAGTCATCGAGTCGTTGTAGTTTTTATGGAACTTGTGCTCAGTTGAGTGGCAGCCCCACTCCTGAGTGCAGTAGGGACTGCAGATGGTTGAGAAGTCGAGTTTGAAGTAATCAACCTTGTATTTTTCTGCAAGAGAGATGAGCTGTTCTGTGATAAAAAATCTCCACTCAGTACCGAAACACATAACTTTTCTGTCGGTGTCGCCGAAGGGTTTCATCGAGCCGTCAGAGCACCTTGCGGCGTATGCAGGATTGACCTCTTTCATTCCGTAATCGGTGCCGATATTGAACCAGAGACCGAACTTCAAGCCCGAGTTGTGGACTTTGTCGGCAACTTTGGAGAGCCCCTCAGGAAACTTGTTTTCATCGACCTGCCAATCGCTCTTCACTTTGAACCAGCCGTCATCGACGACAAGGTAGTCGAAGCCCATCTCTCTGGCGTTGTCTGCGAGGGTGCAGACAAGCTCATCTGAGATGTTGAGCAGAAAAGGAATCCATGTGCAGTACATCACTCCCTCGGTGGGAATGGCAGGAAGGTTTTTGCGGATGAGTTTACGGTAGCCGTCCGCGCACGCCTGATCCTCAAAGTTTCCGCAATAGAGCGTTATCAGAGCATCGTGGGTGACAAAAGTCTCCTGCGGAGAGAGGGTCTTGCGGAAAAACGCTCCGCCCATATTGTAGCTGAAACCGCACTTTCCCCATTGCGGATAGAAAAGCAGATTCCGCAGGGGACCGGGAGTGTTGGTTCCGTAAAAGAGACCCTCATTGAGTTTGGGGCTGTGGATGCGCATGGTGTCTTCGTATGTGTCGATTGCAAAGTTGGGAGGCATCCTGCGGTCAAAGTCAAGATAGAGATTGCAGTCTCCGGGATTTTCCGGAGCAAAAAGCATATTGTCGAAGTGCACCTTCTGGAGCACCGCATCGCTGTCTGAAATATTGGTTATTTCCAGATGTTTTCTTATTCCAGCCACATCGGGATATATGCGGTAAACGGCATCGAGAGCCATAACTGAGGCGCGCTCAAAGTGCAGAACAAGCTCCTTGCTCAAGTCGGAGTTCTCTTTGATATCGTAACCTTTGAACTCAAATTTAAAACTGTTGATTTCGGTTGCTCCATCAAGATCGCGCGTCGTGGTGGCACAGAAGCTGGGGTAGTTTTCGTTGTTGAAAGAGAAGACAAACTCGCTGCCCGTGGCAAAGACGTAATCGGTTCCGCTCTTGAGGTTGACGAACGCTGAGGTGTGCAGACCGTTGCCGTTCACGCAAAGGGTTCTTGAGATAAGACCGTTGTTGAGGACAAAAGTGTCCGCTTCCGGATGAGAAATCATAAGAGACCGCTCCTCACTTTTTCTTTCTGGGAGCGGGTTTCTTCTTTGCCGGACGCGGTTTTGCTGTAAGTTTCTTTATTTCGCTGTTGGCAGTATTGCGGACGCGGCCGTCCTTGTGCTTGGCAAGACTCTGGTAAACCTCGAGAGCCTTTTCTTTGTTTTTCAGCTGCATATAGCACTTGGCGATGCTGAGGTCGGCGTTTCCTGAAGACCTGGGATCAACGTTCTGGAGTTTTTTGATTGCCGAATATTGGGCGATAGCCTTTTTGTAGTTTTTCCTGGCTTCGAAGTATTTTCCGAAACCGTTGTAGATATAGACGCGGTTCTGGAGAGTAAGACGCGGCTGTTTTCCGTAAAGCCTCAGGAGTCTGAGCGCGTCATCGTAGCGTTTGGCAGTGAAGTAGTAGTCGGACGCCGCCGCGTAGAAAGATCCGTCGGCATAGTACGGAGAGTTCTCGAAGTTCTCGATGATCTGCCCGGCAAGTTCATTGTTTTTCTGAAGCATCGCCGCTCTGATCGCCATTGCGGCATGTTTTGAGGCGTGGTTTCCGGCAAGGGTCATAGCGTTTTTTGCCGATTCGATCGCCTCATCGTACTGCTTCATGAGATAGTAGGCTTCAGTCTTGTAGTAGAGGACATACGCCTGCTGATCTTTTGTGAGTTTTTTCTGGGAGGCGATAAGTTTATCCGCCGCAGAGATGATGGAGGAGTATTTTTTGCCTTTCTTGTGCGTTGCTGCGGTTTTCATAAATGCCCGATAAGCGGCGGTGGCAGCTTTGTCCTGAACCTCTTTTTTTGCGGTGATGGCGTGGATATTTTTGATGGTATTGGTTTTCTTGACTGTGCTCTGGCGGTAGTTGCCGGTCGGAGCCTGTGCCTTGGGTTTCTTTTTTTCGTTTCCGTGAGAAACCGCAGCCACGAGTACAGCGAGCATAAGAATAAAGATGTTTTTCATTGCAGATGATTCCCTTTTTGTTGTCTGGTTGCTTTGCAAAAAAATATACACCGCTTTAAAATACCACGCCAACGGCACTTTGTCAACTTTAGGCGTATATGCAGACGGATGTTTCTCCGGATAAAGCAGGAACCTTCACGCCGCCGAAATTGACGGAAGAGTATTTCCAGACATTATCAAAAACGATGGCACCGACGGTGACCGGAGTGGAAATGCACTCCGAAGATATCTGCAGAAACAGCGGAGTTCCTGCGCTGGCAAAGAAGTTTTTGACTTTGTCGAAGATGTTTGATGAGATGCTTCCGGCTCTGGAAGTGACAGAGAGCCCGAAAACGCGCATCCCGGGAGCAGGGGAGGGCTGTTCTCCAGTAATCCTGCAGCATACTGCGTCGCAGACATACAAAGGCAGGGTATGCTTGACCAGCTGTTTGTCGATCTCAAGCCCCGTCAGGTGTGCGATGAGGAAGAAGAGGGCGTTTTCGATATCAGAGACGCTTCCTGAGTAACAGGTGTCCTGAGAGACCTCATCGACTTTGGTAATGGTGTACTGCATGGTTTGACCTTTCAATTTGCTGAAGTAGTGATTTTGATATCAAAGGAGCTCTGCCAGACCCATGAAGAGAGGTTTTTTACTCCTTCGACAGCGATATCCTGCCGGGGAATTTCGATGATGACGCCATCGGCGGCGGACAGGACGATATTTGTTCTGATAAGGTCGGAGACGGCGAGCAGGGAGTCGCGTTTTTCCGATTTGACGGTAATGGTGAGAGTGCACTCGTCTGAGTGCTGATTTCCGGACGAGAGGTTTTTCAAAGTTATTCCGATGCCGTTTTTCCGGACGAGCGGAATGATCCCGCAACAGACGGGATATTGATCTTTTGCGATGCTGCGGATGCTTTCCATGATGACTAGTTCAGTCTCTTTTACAGTCATTTTTTTTCTCCTTGTTTTGGGTGGTTGCCTGTTCGGTAGAGCAAGAGTATCTCTGACAAAGGGCAAATTTGTCAACATTTGAACTTGACAAGGGGGGAAATAACGTGTATTTTATCAACCGTTATGAGTGATATCACCTTGATTAAATTTCTGGCGAAATACGCCGGCATATCCCGCCGCGGAGCAGATGCCGCCATCAGGGACGCGCGCGTCCTGATCGACGGGGCAGTTGTCCTGCGCCCTGAAACGCGGGTCGGAGCCTCTTCGAGAGTCGAACTTGACGGAAAAGTGATCACGGCGAATGAAGGAGCTCAGGTCTATATCATGCTCAATAAGCCTGTGAATTACACCTGTTCCGCCGGAGACGAACACGCCGAACACCTTGCCGTGGAGCTTATCGACGTTCCGCAGCGGATATTTTCTGCCGGACGCCTTGACCGCGACAGCGAAGGTCTGGTCATCTTTTCCGACGACGGTGACTTCATCAACCGTCTGGCGCATCCGCGATACGGAGTGGAAAAACTCTATCATGTTTCCACCAACCGTCCGCTTGAAGCCGAACACCTCGAAGCGATGTGCCGCGGCTTGCGCGACAGAGACGGAGATATCCGCGCGCTCGAAGTGAAGTGTATCGGAACAAAATTATACAGTTTTCTGCTCAACGAAGGCAAAAAACGCGAGATACGCCGTCTGGTCAAAGCGTGCGGAAGAGATGTCGTCCGGCTGATTCGTGTGCGTCAGGGCAAACTTGAACTCGGCACTCTTCCTCCGGGGAAATGGCGTTACCTTACTCCCGAAGAGGTGGTTCTCGCCCAGGAGAATGTGGAAAAATGAGCTGCGACATCATCCTGCATACCTGTTGCGCTCCCTGTGCCGGAGGCTGTGTCGAGAGACTGCTCGGCGAGGGAAAAAGGATAATCCTCTATTACTCCAACGACAACCTCTGCGACAGGATGGAGTATGACCTGCGCCTCAAATCTGTGGAACTGCTCGCTCAGCATTACTCCATCGAGCTTGAGACCGACCCCTACGACAACGCGTCGTGGATGTGTGATATCTGCGGACTTGAAGATGAGCCTGAGCGCGGAAGACGCTGTTCAAAGTGTTTTCTGCACAGCCTTTCCAAAACGGCGAAGTTTGCAGAAAAATATCATGTTCCCTATACCACCAGTCTCACCGTGAGTCCTTACAAGTCGAGCGAAACGATATTTTCCATCGGCAGGGAGCTGGGGAACTTTGCCGAATACAACTTCAAGAAACAGAACGGCTATCTCAACAGCACCCGCATTGCCCGCGAGCTCGGATTTTACCGTCAGTCATTCTGCGGATGCAGTATGTCGAAACGCAAGGATTGAACGATGCGCTGCAAATTTTGCGGATATACAAGAGATGATGACAGCGCGGCTCCGGAAAAGTGTCCGGGCTGCGGAGCTGTGATTTCAAGATTGAGTGCTCTGCGTTCTCCCGGAGACATGATCGGCAATTTCCGCATCCTCCGCCGCATTGGCAGAGGCGGCTCCGGTGACGTCTATCTCTGCGACAACCCCGTACTCATGGAGCGTTGTGCCGTCAAAGTCCTCAACGACAGCGTAACGGCACACGATAAAGTCTTTGTCGAGCGTCTGCTGCGCGAGGCAAGGATCGCGGCGGCATTGCAGCGTCCGGACGTGGTTGCGGTGCTGGATGCCGGAGTCGATGAAAAAACAGGTGAGCCCTACATCGTCATGGAGTACGTCGATGGAGAGAGTCTCGAGGACGTTCTCCGCGAGGGTCCTCTTCCGGAAAACGCGGTCATCGGAGTTGCGCTGCGCGTGGCTTCTGTGCTCCTTGCCGCAGAAGAGCTCGGGATAGTCCACCGCGACATCAAACCCGGAAACATCCTCTTCACCCGCAGCGGAGATATCAAGCTCGCCGACCTCGGCATAGCCAAGTCCGGAACCGTTACCGGAGACACTATTTCCGGCTCAGGAATTATTCTCGGAACCCCCAATTACTCCGCTCCCGAGCAGCTGCGCAACGCTGGCTCAGTCGATATCCGCGCCGACATATACAGCCTCGGAGCCACGATGTACCACATGCTCACGGGAGTCCGTCCGTTTGAAGCCGATACCATATTCAATACCATCGCCAAAGTTTTCGAGACCCGGATGCCCCCTGTTTCCGACTGCCGCAAGGATATCAGTTTGCGCACCAGCCGTCTGATCGAACAGATGATGGCGAAAAATCCGGAAAACCGCATACAGAACATCGCATCTCTCATCCGTGCTCTCAACAAGTGCATGGCGCACGAGAAGAGTTCACGCGGTAACTGGCTGCGCCGTCTGCGTTTTCTGCGCCGCGACCGCTTACAGCTGCCGCAGAGACGCCGGGTGAAAAGCCGGATGATAACTCCCGGAATGGTGGTGCGCGATCTGTTTTTCTGTTTTGCGGTATTGGTCTGTCTCGTGTTTTCCTGGTTCAATTTCGGAAGGAGCTACTCAGAGCGTCTGCGTTCACAGCACTCATCCAATCTGGAAGCCGAGCGCAAGCGCGAAGTCAAACGGCTGCTTGACAGTAAAAACTCCGGAGAGTTGGCGGCATTTGTCGGCAGACCCGAGACGAGTGACCGGTCAAAACTTGATATATTTACCGCACTTTTGAGAAACAGAGATGCCCACGACCTGCTGCTTGAACTCATCAGCGAAGGACACTTTTCGGGCAGAAACGACGGAGGTTATCTCGGAGTCGCCTGTTCAGTTCCCAACTGCCGGGAAGAGATCATCGAGGAGCTCATCCGTTCCGGATCTTTCATCGACCGCCGCGACAGCCGCGGCCGCACTCCGCTGATGCGGGCTCTGCTGGCTGGAAATTTTGCCGCGGTGGACATTCTGCTCAACTACGGGGCAGACCCCCACTATATCGATAACAGCGGCCGCAACATCTACTTCTATCTGCCGTCGAAGTTTTCCCGGGATCTGCTTGAGACATTGAAGGTCAATGAGGTAGTGCTCAACAGTGTTGACAGCGGCGGCCGCACTCCGCTTATGGTGTACGTTGACCGCTTTGATTCTCCTGAGATGGTGAAGCTTATGGTGGAGCACAAATTCAACATAAACCGCCGGGCGCGCAACGGAGAGACGGCATTTGCGATTTCCGTGCGGCGCAGACATATCCGCTCTGCGGAGGTGCTCTTCAACGCGGGAGCGCGATTTGACAGCAATGAGCTCGAACAGGTCTCTCCGGAGTACCGGCTGCGTTCGTGGATGGAAAAGAAAATAATGAGGAAAAGATAAATGTCAGATACATTCGACGATTACACCATATATCTCTCAGAAGAGGCTCAGGAGAGTCTTGCCGCCTACATCTGCAGCGCGTGCGGCGGCGAGATGGCTCCGGCGGAAGACGGCTCTGATACCCTGGTGTGCAGCGTTTGCGGAAAAGTGAAAACAGTAAGTTTCTGCGACCTCGGCCCCGGAGATGAACTCTGCGGCGGAGTCATCCGCAGAGTCCTCGGAGGAGGTTCCTGCGGAGAGCTCTTTATGGTCGAATACCCCGACTACTCCCGTTCCGTCGTAAAAGTGCTGAAAAACAGCGATCTGGAAGATGACGCCTCAAGGATACGCCGCTTTGAAATGGAAGCTGATATCATGGCAAAGCTTCCGCACCCCAACATAGTGCAGCTCAAGGAGTTTGTCCGGAAAGAGAACGCACTTTATCTTGTGATGGAGTACGTTGAGGGATACAATTTGCTCCAGATGGTCTCCCAGGAGTTCTATTTTTCTCCGGAAACGGTTCTTGAGATAGCATACTGTCTTGCCGACGCTCTGCGTTATGCGTGGGAAAACTGTGCACTTCTGCACCGCGACATCAAGCCGTCCAACATCATGATAAGCAGCGACGGAGAGGTCAAGATCCTCGACTTCGGATTGTCCAAAGACTGCGGCACCGACACCGGTCTCACCGCAGTCGGACAGGCGCTGGGAAGTCCGGGATTCATGAGCCCGGAGCAGTTCCGCGACAGCCGCATAAAAGACTGCCGCTCAGACATATTTTCGCTCGGAGTGACCATGTACTTCGTCTTGAGCGGAGGCAAAATGCCTTACAGCGGAAAATCCGCACTTGCGGCATTCCAGAGTATCATAAGCACTTCCCCTGAGCCCATCAGAAAATATAACAGCGAAGTGCCTGAAGAGATATCCGGTCTTGTGATGAGTATGATTTCCGCAGACATCGAAAAACGCCCCGAAAACTGGAGCGTGCTCATGTCGATGATGGAAGATATCGCAAAAACCTTGTAAAATAGCACTTTATGTGGTACATTATATACATGACAATGTAAAATATCCTATTGAGGAACAGTTTCAGGAGTTGTAAATATGATAATCCGTACCGTGGCATATCCCCGTGCCGCTCTGGTCGGCAATCCGTCAGACGGATATCACGGGAAAACCATAGCCTTTGTCTTTGATAATTACCGCGCAGAGGTGCAGTTGTATGAAACTCCTGAGCTTGAGATACTTGCGAGCCGACGGGATTACACTCACTTCGGCAGTCTCGAAGATATGCACCGCGATATCGAGCTGTTTGGATACTACGGCGGAATACGCCTTTTGAAGGCTGCCGGAAAAAAGTTTTTTGAGTATTGCCGCAGCAACGGATTCGATCCCGGCAGAAAAAACTTCACCATCCGTTATGCCAGTGATATTCCCAACCGCCTCGGACTTGCCGGAAGCTCTGCGATAATAACCGCCGCGATGAAGGCGATGTTCAAGTTTTACGGTTTGACCATAGAGCCGGCTCATCTGGCTAATCTGGTGCTTTCGACTGAGCGTGACGAGCTGGGTATTCCAGCCGGACTTCAGGACAGAGTGGCGCAGGCGTACAATGTTCCGGTATTCATGGATTTTGACCGCGATTACATGGAGCAGCATAAGATCGGCAAATACCGTGAGATAGAGATTCCCGAAGAGCTCAAATTGTATGTGGCATACCGCACCGACCTTGCCGAGGGCTCCGAGATACTGCACAGCCGCCTGCGCGACGATTACGAGGCGGGAGTTCCCGCTGTGCTCGCCGCCATGCAGGAGTGGGCAAGCCTTACCGAGCAGGTGGCTGAAGCCATAGAGAAACGAGATTTTTCCGCCGTTCCTGCATTGCTTGACCGCAACTTTGATTTGCGCTGCGAGGTGTGTGCGGGCTCAGTCAGTCCCAAGAACCGCCGCATGGTGGAGATCGCAAGAACCTGCGGAGCGAGCGCGAAGTTCACCGGTTCCGGAGGCGCGATCATCGGAACGTTTGAAGACGATGCCATGTATGAAAAAATGGCGGAAGAATTCAGCAAGAGCGGAGTTGCGCTCATCAAGCCGCGTATCGTAAAATCAGGAGACACCAATGTCAATCCGTAAAGCAGTCATTCCGGCGGCGGGTTTCGGAACCCGTTTTCTGCCGTTTTCCAAATCCGTGCCCAAGGAACTTATCCCGCTGGTTGACCGTCCGGTGATCCAGTACGTTCTCGAGGAGGCGGTTGAGGCTGGCATTGAGGACATCCTCATTGTCCTCAGCAGCGAGAAAGAGGCGGTGATCCGCCACTTCAACCCGGTTCCCGAGCTTGAGAAACGCCTTGCCGAGCGCGGAAAAACTGACGTGCTCAACGAGATCCTCGCCCTCAACCGTCTGGGCAGGATACACTATGTCTATCAGCAGCAGCTCAACGGACTTGGCGACGCCGTGCTCCAGGCGGATGCGTTCTGCGGGGACGAGCCCTTCGCCGTGCTGCTCGGAGATACCGTGATGGACAGTTTTGAAGAGCGCTGTGTCACCCGTCAGCTTGCCGATGTGTTCAATAAATACGGTTCGAGCGTGGTGGCACTTGAGGAGGTCGCTCCTGAAAAAGTCTCAAGTTACGGCATTGCCGCCGGGGAGTTCTGCGAAAAAGATGTGCTTGCCATCTCAGGAATGGTCGAAAAGCCGTCTCCGGAAAATGCTCCGTCCCGCCTTGCATTTGCGGCGCGTTACATATTCACTCCGCAAATATTTGATGAGCTGCGCCGCACTCCGCGCGGAAAAGACAATGAGCTTCAGCTCACCGACGCCATGTGCCGCCTGCTTGACGGAGCAGGTATGTATGGCTGCCGCATTGCCGGAAAACGGTACGATCTGGGCAGCAAGATGGGGTTCCTCAAGGGAACCGTAGAGTTTGGTCTCCGCAGAAGTGAATTCAAAGATGCATTTGCTGATTTTCTGCGGGAGACGGTGAAAAAATTGGATGAAGAAAAAAGTGTTTGATTTTCTGAAAAAGAGTGTGCTCCGGATATTCGGAGCGAAGACGGAGCCGGAAAAATCCGGCTCAAAATGCAGTAAAAGCGGCGATGCTAAAGGTAAAAACGGAAGAAAAAAGCCGCAAAATGAGGTAAAAAAATCCGCAAAAGGCGAGAAACGCACCACCGCGAAGCGGACAGCGGCGCAGGATAAAGCGCGCAAGGCGGAAAAGTCCGTTGAGCCGCAGAAGCGTAAGACTCCTCCGCGTCCTGAGAGTTTGAAAGAGGTTCCTGTTGTCGAGGGAAAAATGCGTTTCCTCGATCTCGCGCTGCATGAGAGCGTGCAGTACAGCGTGCAGTATGCGGGGTTTGAGTATTGTACTCCGATCCAGAGGCTTGCGCTTCCGGCATTGCTCGAGGGCAGGGATCTTGCGGCACGCGCCCAGACCGGAACCGGAAAGACGGCAGCGTTCCTGCTTGCATCATTCACCAAACTGCTGAATAATCCGCTTGCAGAACGCAAAAAAGCTGCTCCGCGCATACTGGTATTGGCTCCGACCCGCGAGCTTGCGGCGCAGATACACTCCGACGCCGAGAAGCTCGGAGTCTATACCGGACTCAACAGCGTGGTGGTTTTCGGAGGCATGGACTACGACAAACAGCGCCGCAGTCTCGATACCGAGCTTGATCTTGTCATCGGAACTCCGGGCAGGGTGATCGATTACTCAAGAAGCGGATTTCTCGATTTGAGCAAGGTGGAGATACTGGTGATCGACGAAGCCGACCGTATGCTCGATATGGGCTTTATTCCTGATGTGAAGCGCATCGTGTCGATGATTCCGCGCAAGGGGGAGCGTCAGACGCTGATGTTCAGCGCGACGCTTGACGACAGTATCCTGCGTCTTTCCTCAGGCTGGCTTGCCGATCCCTACGTGGTCGAGAGCGAGCCCGACCAGCTGGTGAGCGGAAACATTGAGCAGAAGTTCTATTCCGTTTCGCGCGACGAGAAGCTTGCCGTGACGCTGCATATCCTCAACAATACGCAGTTTGAGCGGCTCATCATCTTTGGAAACCGCAAAGACGTCAACTTGCGTCTGCAATATGATCTTGCCCGCTACGGCCATCTCGTGCCGGTGCTGTCAGGAGATATTCCGCAGGAAAAACGCATAAAGATACTTGAAAAATTCCGTTCCGGAGAGGAAAAAGTCATCATAGCAACTGACGTTGCCGCCCGCGGAATCCATGTGGATAACGTAAGTCTGGTCATCAATTATGACCTTCCCGAGCGTTCCGAGGATTATATCCACCGTATCGGAAGGACGGGACGCGCCGGAAACACCGGTTGTGCGATAAGCTTTCTATGCGAATACGGAGCATATTATCTGCCCGCCATCGAAGAGCTGCTCAAAACGACATTTCCGAGCGAGCTGCCTCCCGAGGAGATGCTGGTGCTTCCGCCAGAGGACCCCAAAGCGAAACTTCCCAGCAAGAACGGATCGACTTCCGGACGCGGCCGCGGAAACAAAAAGCCGGGCAATTTCCGCCGCAGGCGTTAATAGTGATGATGCGGGGGATGGGCGAAACTTCTTTTCACGCGCCCCTATCCCCCTGTCCACCGTAGCCTTGCGCGAAGGTGGAACTTCAAGAAAAGCGGAGTTCTTACAAAATTATCATTTATAACGTGGTTTTATTATCTCCCCGGATGGGAACAATACTCGGTAATAAAACCCCGCCGCAAATTACCACTCCGCGTTCCCGCAGTTGCAGGATGCGGAGTTTTCTTTTTTCAAGGGAAGGGGAGTGCCCGCCCTTTTGGCATGGGGCACACTCCTGACCGACTCTCTTCTTTTTTTTCTTCTTCTTTTATATATATTCTTTATGGGGGGCGTGCAGAACCGGGGTTTTGATACTCCGAAAACCGGGGTTTTGATACGCAGAGAGACGGGGTTTTTGTGAACAGGGCTGCCGCATACCCTGTTTTGTCGAGCAGGGGTATTGGGATGTTAGTTTTTCAAAACATCGTGAAGAAATCCTATCGTCGTCGGATGTCAAACTTCAAGTCATGACAGAAAAAAGACTTATTTTACCAATCCTCAAGGCTATTTGTTCCTTATTTCAGACATTTCGTTAGAGGAAGATTAAAACAACGCTTATGCGATGAATAGCCGACAGTAGGACGCAGTAGGAGTGAGCCAATATAAAAATTGGCTCACGACGGGTGCATCCGTCTTCGTTACACTACGCCGTGACAAGGGGAGGAAGCCAGCCCAACGAGGCTGGCTGAGTATCCCGCAGCCCGTCGTACGGGCCGCATCGCACGCAAGAATGTGCCTGAGCAGCCAGAAAAGGCTGCTCAGGGGCGGCTACTATGCCGCCCGGAGCCGAACGCAGGGAAGAGGCGGATGAAGCCGGGAGCAGTACGTGGCAATACAAAGCTTCGCAGTCAAAATACCCCAAACCCCAAAAAACAAGGCGGCTATTGATTTTGAGACAAAATCAATAGCCACAGGTGCAGGGGACTCTCCCCTGCCGGGAGATTTTTAAGAGGCGAGGAGCCTCTTAAACTCCCTTAACATACGATGCAGAAACAAAGCGTTTTTGCAACAGACACATTGTGCATACCTGCGACTGGCGCAGGGGGATTTTCTAAGGACTTACGCCTGTTCTTCGACGTCAGCAGCGGCGGCGAGGCGGGCGTTGATCTCGCGTTTTCCGACGGAGCGGAGATCGCAGATCTTCTGCTTCATCGCAGCGCGGGGAGCTGATTTGCCGAGTTCCCAGATGGAAACGGTGTGGGTGGCGACTCCGAGGAGTTTGGCAAGCTCAGACTGGGTGAGTTTGTGTTTTTTGCGGATACGGATGATCCCGGCAGCGTTGAGACGGATCTTGGTATCTTCGTTTTCGGCGGCCTCTTCGATCTCGGCGATTTTTTCCGGATTGGCTTTGCGCATCAGTTTTTCCAGATCGACGATCTGCTTTTTGAGATCAGAGATAGTCTTTTTCTGGTTGGCGATCTGGGCTGTCAGGGGCTCGAGAGCGATACGGATCTCTTTGCGGGCAAGGCGGCGGATCTCATCGTTGAGCAGGTTTTTCAAGTCCGGCATTTGGGATTCTCCTTTTTTAGTAATATTATTCTGTGTATTTATCTATATTTAATGAAAAACTTGATTCACAATAACATTAATATACATCATACTCCGGATATGTCAAGCGACAAGACAGCTGTTATTCCGGCAAAAAGTAAGTTTTTTCTGTTTTAATAATGTGTTAATTTATTGATATCAAGTTTGTTGTGATGTAAATTGGACTTTGACGGCAAAAATCGGACTTTTGGCAATTAGATATTTTTTTATTTATTGGTATAAAATGCCGGAAGATTATACAAAATGGCAAAAAATTGGTTGTTTTGCTATTTGAAATGAGAGTGAAATGTGGTATTTTATTGTCAATACACAGTAAAAAATGAAAGGTTTGAGCAGATGGAAAAGATAAAAGAGAATCTCAAACGTCACATGGAAGAGCTCTGTTTGCGTATAGGAACACGTCACACCGGCTCCGCGGGTGAAAAACTTGCGGCAGACTACCTCGAAAAAGTATTCAAAGAGTACGGTTACGAGACCCGGCGCGAGGAATATCCCACGACAGGCTGGGAGTTTGAAAGTTTTGAGTTGGTCAACGTGACACAGCAACGGGCAGTTCCGGCGGCAGCGCCCTGTTTCTTCTCCAATGCGGCAGATATCGAGGGAAAGCTTTTGTGGCTGACGACTGCAGATGTCAAGCATCTTGAGGACTTTCCGGTGCAGGGAAGACTCTGCATGGTCGAGTGCTGGAGCGCGATGAACAACGTAATGGGACGCAATAAGATCGCCGAGGTGCTCGACTCAATGGGGGCGGCAGGTGCGATCTTTATAAGCAATATCCATACGAGTTTTGCTCCCAGCACCAAGATCCAGCGTTCACCGTTTCTCAAGACGCTGGCGGCGTGCGTCGTCGCTCAGGAGGGAGCTTACGATATCGCCCGCCACCGCGATGACACATACCGTCTGGTCATCAAGGCGCGCTGTTTTGAAAATATCTCCTGCAACGTGATCGCCAGCCGTCCGGGAAAGACGGGCGCGACCGGAGTCTTCGGTGCACACTACGACACAGCTCCGCTCACTCAGGGCGCGGGAGACAACGCCTCCGGAACGGCGATAGTGCTCGAGCTTGCCCGTCTGCTGAAAGATGAACCGACAGAGATGAAGATCGAGTTCGCTCAGTTTTCTGCCGAGGAGTATATTCCGGAGTTTCTGCCTCTGGGAAGCGAAGATTACGTAAAGCGTCACGGCAATGAGGATATCAAGTGGCTGATTAACTTCGATGATTTCGGAATCCTTATCGGCGAGCCGTACATAAAAGTAAATCTCATGGAAAAACTTCCTCCGTTTACCTCAAAACGTTTTGAAGTCCGCAAAGCGGTAAGTCAGGATGGCGACGACAAAAGCTTTTACCATGCAGGAATTCCTACGATCTGGTACTTTGACAGCAATCCGTTCTATACGCTTCATACCGAGAAGGATTCACTTGATACGATAGATTACGATAAGATGACCGCCGCAGTCATCGACTCGGTGGATGTGTTCCGCCAGATCGGAGGAGCAAAGTGAGCATAAGAGCGTTCCAGAGCGAAGATCTTCCTGTTATCGCCGACATAGCCAACCGGGCATGGAAGGAGATCCGCCAGATGTCCCGCGACGCCCTCGGAGATACCATAGCCGACTATCTCAATCCGGATGGAGACAACGTAAGCAAAGGCAAACAAATCGAGCTTGAAGCGGCAAAGGCTCCGGAAAACTTTTTTATCTGCGAGCGCAACGGCAAGACGGTCGGATTTATCTCCTTTGTGCTGAGTGAAAATCCCGCAACTCCGGTGGGAACGATCGGAAACAATGCCGTTGACCCCGATTGCGGAGAAAAGGGAGTCGGTCAGGAGATGTATCAGGCAGTATTCGAGCACATGAAATCCCGCGGAATGAAGGCCGTTACCGTCACGACCGGACTCGATTACGCCCACGCTCCCGCCCGCAAAGCCTACCTGAGAGCAGGATTCGACCGCGAGCTGCGCAGCGTAACCTACTTCAAGGAGCTGAACTGAGTTGGGTGATGCGGGGAGAGAGGGAAAACTTCTTTTCCCGAGAAAAGAAGTTTTCCCTCTCTCCCCGCGCCCCTCTCTCCCTTTCAAGATATTATGAGAGACACAAGAGGTCTCTCATTTTTTATGCCTGAAAAACAAAAAGTG